>JBEVGQ010000322.1:0-3611 GCA_040511655.1 Aeromicrobium sp.
TGGACCGGCCCCTCCACCGCGGGGGTCACGGAAGGACGTTGATGACGCCGTCAGCGCTGGTCACGTTGAACGTGCCGCTGAACTTGGCCTTGCCGCCGCTGAGCAGCTGGCCGCCACAGCCGCTGATGCCCGACACCGTCAGGTTGCCGGCAGCGGCTGCGGTCTCGTTGACGACGAGCTGCTGGGGGCTTTCGTTGAAGGTCCCGTCGGCCTTGCCGGTGACGTCGAACGTGCAGACAGCGTTGGTGGCGTGCGCCGAGACGCCGTCGATGTGTCCGGGGATCGAGTCCGTGGCTGCCGCGGTCGGCGTTCCACCGGTGCGGTGCAGCTTCCAGTTCGTCGTGGTGGTGACGGTCAGCCTGCCTCCGGGACCGTTGCAGGTGACGAAGTTGACCTTGCCGAGGTTGGCGATGTCGGTCAGGCCGGTGCCGCTGAAGACGGACGAGGCAGGCGAGGACCCGAGGTTCGCGCTCGCACAGGTCATTCTCAGGTAGCCGCCACCTGCGGCGGCGGTCTTCTCGGCCTCGAAAACCAGCGTGCCGGTCGAGGCTGCCGAGATCGGGTGTGAGCCGGCGGCGCTGCTGCCGCCGACCGACACGTTGGTGGACAGACCCGTCGCGAGGGCGGGGCCGGCCACGAGGGCGAGGGTGGCGGCGGAGACGCCGACGCCGAGAGTGAAGAGCTTCTTGTTCATGATGAGGATCCAATCTTCCTGATCGATGATCGTGACGGTCGTCACAACGACATTCATCGCAGCCGCCGCACAGGCGCGGCAAGGGGCGCCTGCCGTGAATGATGAAAAAGACCTGAAAGTTGTCATGCGCGTGACAACTGGCTCGGCGGCTCGCCGCTGCCGGACGATGACGCGACTTGTCATGCCGGTGACAACTTCTGCCGCCGGGGCCTGCTCATCCCGGCCGATCCGTTGACGTGCTCGACGGGCGCCTGCGAGCGTGCGCCTATGAGGAAGCTCGCTCGACGCATCATCGGCCCCGCACTTGCCGTCGGCGCCGTCTGTTCCCTGGTGACGGGTGCGTCTGCCGACGACCACCCAGGCCGACCGGAGGCAGGCATCCCTCGGCTCGATTGCCCGGTCGAGGACTACTACCCGGAGCAGCCGTGCGCGCCCGGCGACGACACGATCGTCAACTTCGGCAGCTGGTTCGGCACGTCGCAGGTCGGGCTGACGGGGTCGAAGGTCGCGAAGCAGTGGACGAAGGTGCCGCTGACGATGCTGGCGACCAACGCCCTCTTCTACTACAAGTCCCACCCCGGTCAGGGTGAGGTACCGCCCGGCGAGAAGATCAACACCGAGTTCGGCTACCTCGTCCGCGCCTTCCTGGTGTCGCCGAAGGGCTCGAAGGACGACTACGGCGACTCGGCACCCATCCAGGTGCGCACCGTGGCCTTTGGGTCGATCCCGGTGGAGGTGACCTTGCAGGTGAGCCAGGAGCGAGACGCAGCCGGTCTGCCCAAGCCGCTCGTGTATCGCCCGCACGACTACTCGATGCAGCCGCCGGCCGATCGACCAGATCTCTACTCGCAGGTAGTCGTCGATGCAGCGACGATCGAGTCGCAGCTGAACGTCCGGGTGAAGAAGGTCGTGGTCGACGGCGTCGACGTGGGACTCGGCGACTCGTGCCAGACCGGGCCGGGCGCCAAGCTGGCGGTAGCGAGCAAGGAGCTGCGAGTCGACGAGTACAACGAACCCCCGCCGGACGGATCGTCGAATGGCTGGACGGAGTACCTGTTCGACCCGAAGGAGTACCTGTACGGCATCTACGGCGGAACGTTGACGGGCACCATCGACATCCCGCGGTTCACGGGATGTGCCACGCGGTCGGGCGACGACGTCTCACCGCTGCTGACCTCTGCGCTGTCGGAGAAGGGCAATCCGGTCTCGTTGCGCATCGGCGCGCTGGGATGCAACGTGTACGACGAGAACGGCAGCAACGTGCCGATCCCTCCGGGCACCAACAGGCCCGACGACCCGAAGGCCAACTGCCTTCCTCAGACGTTGCTCAACCCCAGGATCGTCACGGTTCCGGAGGAGTTCGACACGCCCGACTACGCGCCCGGCGAGGCGCCGAACGACTGAGCTGGTGAGCCACGGGAGTGGGCTCGGAGCCACGGGCTCAAGCCCGCCCCTGTGGACTAGCGATGACAACGTCGCTACGCATGAATACCATCGGTCAGGCGCGGACCCGGAGTGATCGTCCAATCCACCGATGCGTCGGTGTGATCCCCGGGTCCGCGCGCTCTTGCCCGATGGGGGCAAGCTCTCAGGCCGCGTCGCGGCGCCACCCCGGCATCGTCGACTCCAGCGCCGACAACAGGCCTACGGTGTGATTCGGGTCGGCGAGCTCGTGGGCGAACATGCCCTTGAGCGCGCGCAGGCGATGGCGGACCGTCTGCTCGTGCACGCCGAGCATCGGCGCCAGCACCGGCGCGCTGTGCCGGGTCTGCAACCACAGCAGCATCGTCTCGGCCAGCGCAGCGCGACGCTTCGGACGCTCGCGCAGCAGGGGTGCCAGCAGGTTCTCGTTGGCGTGCCGACGCAGTGCGGGGTCGGCGTGCAGGCACAGGCGCGCCTGGTGGTCTCTGCACCTCACGAGGCGGTCGGCGGTCACGTCGATGATGCCTTGGTCGGCCAGGGCGAGCGCACGCGCTGCCCAGCGCGTCGCGTGGTGCACCTCGGCGACCGGCACGGCCCACGTGACGGCAACGGTGCCTGGCACCCGCGCCGTCAGCAGCAGCGCGAGATCGTCTGCGCCGTGCGCATCGGTCACGACGACGAGGCTGCGGTGCCGGACGCCCGCGAGGGCCAAGGGGTGCCTCGCCAGGGCGGGGCTGAGCTCGGTGTCGTCGGCGACGTGGGCGGCGATGACCACGACGTGCTGCGGCACCGGCCACCCACACTGATCGGCGAGAGCCTCGACCGTCGCCGCCCGGTTGCGGGTCATCAGCTCGACCAGCAGCCCGGCGCTGGTGTCGCGTCGCTGCGACGGCTGCTCGGCGCGGGCCGCGGCGAACCCCATCACCGCCTGGTCGAGCAGCAGTCGCTGGTACGTCATGACGGCGTTTCCGGTCAGGGCCACGACCTCGGGCGGCAGTCCCATGACAGACGTGATGTGCCGCAGCTCGTCCCACGACTCCTGGGTGGCGATCTGGTGCGCGGCCTGCATGGCGTCGAGGTCGTGCCCGGCCTCTGCCTGCAGCGCGCCGAGGTGGCGGTAGAACGCGAAGGCCGTCGCGGTGTCGGTGGGCTGCTGGGCCACGGCGTCCATGAACACGTCGACCGCGCACTCGATGGCCTCGGTGATGGCGGCTTCGAGGTGCGGCCCGTCGTGGCTGGCGAAGGCGGCCACCTCGTGACGGATGCGATACGTGATGCGAGCCGTCAGGGCAGCGGTCCGGTCGCGGCACATGCGCACGACCGCTGCGTCGAGTGCGGGCAGATCGAGCTCTTCGTGCAGGGCCCATCCTGCGCCCATGCCGGCGAGATCATCTCCCCCGGCCGTGCTCCCTGTGATCACCACGGTCATACGGTCCCTCCCGGTGGTTCGTGCGCTCAGACGTACGAGGCGCACGGTCACAGTGAAGGCGCCGAG
>JBEVGQ010000323.1:0-8644 GCA_040511655.1 Aeromicrobium sp.
CCTGAACCTGCACCCGAGCCTGCGCAGCAAGGCCCGGCGGGCCGCCGCCCGGGCCTCGACGCGGGCCGATTCCGCCTGATGCCCGGCCGCCCCCCGCCCGGCGATCCGGCCCCTCTCGACGGCTCGCTCCCGCCCTCGGTCGCGCCCGGTGCGCTCGAACGGGCCTTCGGCGTCTACCTGCACGTGCCGTTCTGCTCGGTGCGCTGCGGCTACTGCGACTTCAACACGTACACCGCCGACGAGCTGGGCGAGGGCGCGACCAGGGCCTCGTACGCCGACACCGCGATCGCCGAGGTCGTCCGATCCGCATCCTCAGCGGGTGGGCGCCCCGTCGAGACGGTGTTCTTCGGTGGCGGCACCCCGACGCAGCTGCCCGCGGACGACCTGGTGCGGATGCTCGCAGCGGTCGACGGCGTGCTCGGCCTGGCCGACGGCGTCGAGGTCACGACCGAGGCCAATCCCGACTCGGTGTCACCGGAGTCGCTCGCCACGCTGCGCCGGGGCGGCTTCAACCGCATCTCGTTCGGCGTCCAGTCGGCCGTCCCGCACGTGCTGGCCACCCTCGAGCGCACGCACGACCCCGCTCGTGTGCCGCAGGCCGTGCGATGGGCGCGCGAGGCGGGCTTCGAGCAGGTCAGCGTCGACCTGATCTACGGCACGCCGGGGGAGTCGATGGACGACTGGCGAGCCAGCCTCGAGCAGGCCGTCGCCCTCGAGCCCGATCACGTCAGCGCGTACGCCCTGATCGTCGAGCAGGGCACGGCCTTCGCCCGCAAGGTCCGCCGCGGCGAGGTGGTGATGCCGGACGACGACGAGACGGCCGACAAGTACCTGCTCGCCGACGAGCTGCTGACGGCGGCCGGCCTGGGCTGGTACGAGCTGTCGAACTGGGCCCGCGACGAGGACGCCCAGTGCCGCCACAACGTCCTGTACTGGCACAGCGACGACTGGTTCGGCTTCGGCCCGGGAGCGCACTCGCACCTGGCCGGCGAGCGCTGGTGGAACGTCAAGCACCCCGCCGCGTACGCGCAGCGGCTCGCCGCCGATCAGAGCCCCCGCCACGACGGCGAGACGATCGACGCCGAGACGGCCGCGGTCGAGCGCATCATGCTGCAGACCCGTCTGCGGTCGGGCCTCGAGCTGGCCTCGCTCTCGCCGGCGGCCCGGTCGCAGGTCGCCGACCTGGCGGCCCGCGACCTCGTCGTGGTGCGCGACGACCGGCTCGTGCTCACGCTGACCGGGCGCCTCCTCGCCGATGCCGTGGTGCGCCAGCTCGTCGACTGATCGTTCCCTCCCTGATGCCTGGGTGTCACTGAGGGTTACGCCCTATGGTCTCTCCTGGGAGCGGGCCCGCGGGAGCGGACCCATCATGTGAAAGACGCACAGGGGAGCGGGGAGCGATGTGCAGCGCGCATCGGCTGGCTCGAGCGGCGGGAGCGCTCGTGCTGGCCATCACCATGTTGGTGGCGGGGGTCGTGGCGGCGCCCGCTGAGGCGGCGTCCAGGTCGAAGGCACCCAGCTCGAAGACGCCCAGCTCGAAGACGCTGTGCAAGGGGTTCACGCAGTGCGCCGCGAAGGGACGTGCGCACGGCGGCTACGCGGCCGTCTACCGCGGCTCGTTCTGGAACATGCGGTCGGGCCACAACTGCACCAACTACGTGGCCTACCGTCTGACCCACGGCCGCACCGTCCCCCGTCCGCCGGGCGCCGACGACTCGGGCACGTGGGGATCGGCGGCGCGCAAGGCCGGCATCCCGGTGTCCCGCACGCCGCGCGTCGGGTCGGTGGCGTGGTGGAAGCCCCGCTACCACGGGGCGTCGCCGGGCGGTCACGTCGCGTACGTCGAGGCGGTGCGGCGCGACGGCTCGATCGTCATCTCCGAGGACCACCTCGGCGGGACGTTCATGTGGCGCGTGCTCAAGCGCAAGGGCCGCGCCTGGCCGTCCGGGTTCATCCAGTTCAAGGACTCGGACGGATCGCCGTCCGGCACGGTCCTGTGGGCGCGCGGCGAGGGCGGGGGAGCCGTGCGGCTGTCGGCGACGGCCGACGAGTCCGATGGCGGGGCAGGTCATCGCCAGTACCTCGTGACGATCGGCGGACCCCGGGACACCCCGGGCGTCGAGTCGATCCGGTTCAGCACCGAGTTCTTCCGGTTCGAGCGCCTCGCGACGCTCCGCACCCGCGGCGCGACCGTCGTGTACGTCTACGCCCTCAACACCCCCGGCACCCCGGGATCGGACGCGCTGCTGGGCAGCATGCCCGTGACGATCGGGTAGCGGGCCTCAGTCGGTCGGGGCGGTCACGAAGTCGATGAGCTCCTCGACCCGGCCGAGGAACTCCGGCTCGAGGTCGGCGTACGAGTCGACGCGGCTGAGGATGTGCTTCCAGGCGCGGGCGATGTCGGCCTGGTCGGTGTGCGGCCAGCCGAGCTCGCGGCAGATGCCGTGCTTCCAGTCCTGCCCGCGGGGGATGACGGGCCACTGCTCGATGCCGAGGCGTGACGGCTTGACCGACTGCCACACGTCGACGTAAGGGTGGCCCACGACGAGCACGTGCGGACGCCCCGACACCTGTTCGGCGATGCGCGTCTCCTTGGAGCCCGGCACGAGGTGGTCGACGAGCACACCCAGGCGACGCTGCGCGGTGGGCGCGAACTCGTCGACGATCGAGGAGAGATCGTCGATGCCGCCGAGGTACTCGACCGCGACACCCTCGATGCGCAGGTCGTCGCCCCAGACGCGCTCGACCAGCTCGGCGTCGTGGCGCCCCTCGACGAAGATGCGGCTGGGCAGCGCCACACGGGCCTTGGCGCCGTGGACCGCGCGCGAGCCCGACGCCGTGCGCGTCGCGGTGTGCTTGGTCGCGGCCGACGGCGGACGCAGGACGACGGGCTTGCCGTCGAGCAGGTAGCCGGGTCCGAGCGGGAACGAGCGTCGCTTGAGGCGACGATCTTCGAGGATCATCATGCCGAGATCCTTCTCGACGGCCATCACCTCGCCGCAGAAGCCGCTGGTGGCGTCCTCGATCACCATGCCGCGCTCGACGACGACCTCCTCGGAGCGTCCGCGCGGCGGCTTCTTCCAGTCGCCCGACAGGACGTCGGACCCGTAGCGGTCAACCATGCAGGACTCCGAGCAGTCGTTGGTGCAGGTCGTCGACGTCGGCCTTGGTCAGCGGGCCGTGGTCGGTCGTGGTGCCGATGAGCCGGACGTCTCCGTCGAGCAGGCCCAGGGCGAGGTCGACGGCGACCGGCCAGCTGGGCGGCACCTCGTCGGGCAGGTCGGCGGCCCACAGGTCGCCCAGGGCCACGAACCTCTGCGTCTGGTCGATGCCGATGCGCGTCACGGTCATCACGAGCTCGCCGCCGACGGGGCCGTCGCCCAGGTAGGCCACCTCGACGAAGACCGGACCGCCCAGGTCGGCAGCCCACACCGACGACATCTCGCCCCCCTGCGACTCGTGGGCGACCACCGTGCCGTCGTCGAGGACGACCCGACGGGACGAGTATGTGAGGGATCGCTCATCGCCGGTCACGACGACGAGGCCGTCAGGGGTCTCGCTGATTCCCTCCACGTCGTTAGACTGGCACTTGACCGGTGAGAGTGCCAAAGCGACGCGCTGGGCGCCTCGCGACCAAGACGATCGAACCGCCCCGACGCGTGGTCGGCGGTGGCCGGGTCCAGACGAGAGGGACACGATGTCAGACGACCGCCGACTCGACGTGCTGCGTGCCATCGTCGAGGACTACGTCGCGACCCAGGAGCCGGTCGGCTCCAAGTCGCTGCTCGACCGTCACCAGCTCGGCGTCTCGCCCGCGACGGTCCGCAACGACATGGCCGTCCTCGAGGACGAGGGCTACATCACCCAGCCGCACACCAGCGCCGGGCGCATCCCCACCGACAAGGGCTACCGGCTGTTCGTCGACCGGCTGTCGACCGTCAAGGCGCTGTCGCCGGCCGAGCGTCGGGCCATCGAGACCTTCCTGACCGGGGCCGTCGACGTCGACGACGTCGTGCAGCGCAGCGTCAAGGTGCTGGCGCAGCTGACCAACCAGGTCGCGATCGTCCAGTACCCGTCGCTGACGCGTTCGACGGTCCGTCACATCGAGCTCGTGGCGCTCGAGGGCTCGCGCGTGCTGCTGGTCGTCATCACGAGCAGTGGCCGGGTCGAGCAGCGCATCATCGAGCTCGTCGAGACGCTCGGCGACGATCTCGTGGCCGACCTGCGAACGCGCATCACCCGCGCCACGGTGGGGGAGCGGCTGCCCGAGGCGTCGCTCAGGCTCGCCGAGATGATCGAGACGTTCTCGGCCAACGACCGTCCCGTCGTCACCTCGATCGTCACGACGCTGACGCAGACGTTCACCAACGAGCGGTCCGACGAGCGCATCGCGGTCGGCGGCACCGCCAACCTGGCCCGCTTCGGCAGCGACTTCGACACCGCCATCAAGCCCGTGCTGGAGGCGATGGAGGAGCAGGTCGTGCTGCTGCGGCTGCTGGGCGAGGCCACGTCGGGCCTCTCGGTCCGCATCGGCACCGAGACGGGGCACGAGGGGTTGTCGAGCACGGCGATCGTCTCGTCCGCCTACGGCACCGACGACCTGGCGCTGGCGACGCTCGGCACCGTCGGACCCACCCGCATGGACTATCCCGGGACGATGGCCGCCGTCGGCGCCGTCGCTCGCTACGTCGGCCGCACGCTGGCCGACAACTGACCACCAGACAACTGATCACCACACGACTGACCCACGACACGTAAGGGCACCTCGGTACTCATGGCACAGGACTACTACGCAACGCTCGGCGTCGGTCGCGAGGCGACCCCCGAGGAGATCAAGAAGGCGTACCGCAAGCTGGCGCGCCAGCTGCACCCCGACGTCAACGACGCTCCCGACGCCTCCGACCGCTTCAAGGAGGTGACGGTCGCCTACGAGGTGCTGTCCGACCCGCAGAAGCGATCGATCCTCGATCGTGGCGGAGACCCCATGGGCGGCGGACGCGGCGGCGGCTTCGGCGGCGGAGCGCAGGGCTTCAACTTCGACGACATCATGGACGCGTTCTTCGGTCAGAACGGCCAGCGCGGTCCTCGCCCGCGTCAGCAGCGGGGCCAGGACGCGCTGCTGCGCCTCGACGTCGACCTGGCCGAGGCGGCCTTCGGCGTGACGCACGAGATCAAGGTCGACACCGCGGTCACCTGCTCGACCTGCGAGGGCAGCGGCGCCGCCAACGGCTCCCAGCCCGAGACGTGCCGCACGTGCCACGGCCACGGCGACGTCCAGCACGTCCAGCGGTCGCTGCTCGGCGACATCCGCACGTCCCGTCCGTGCCCGACGTGCCATGGCTTCGGCACCGTCATCCCCGACCCGTGCCCCGAGTGCGCCGGCGAGGGCCGCGTGCGGTCGCGCCGCTCGATCTCGGTCACGATCCCGGCCGGTGTCGACCAAGGCACGCGCATCCAGCTCGGCGGCGAGGGCGAGGTCGGACCCGGCGGAGGACCGGCCGGCGACCTCTACCTCGAGATCAACGTGGCCCGCCACCCCGTCTTCCAGCGCAAGGGCGACCAGCTGTTCTGCCAGGTCAGCGTGCCCATGACGGCCGCCGCGCTCGGCACCCACCTCGACCTGCCGACGCTCGAGGCCGATGTCGACGGCACCGCCGACGCCGATCGGACGGTCGGGCTCGACGTGCCCGCCGGCACCCAGTCGGGCGAGACGATGACCATCAAGGGCTTCGGCGTGCCCCGCCTGCGCGGCTCGGGTCGCGGCGACCTCAAGGTGCAGGTCGTCGTCGAGACGCCGTCACGCATCGACGACGAGCAGCGCGCCCTGCTCGAGCAGCTCGCGAAGCTGCGCGACGAGGAGCGCCCCGAGGCGCTCATGGGCACCCACCACAAGGGCGTGTTCCACAAGATCAAGGGGGCCTTCAAGTGAGCGACCAGGGCCTCGACCCCGTGCCCGACTGCCTGTTCTGCAAGATCGTGGCGGGCGACGTGCCCGCCCAGATCGTCTCGACCACCGACCACACCGTCGCCTTTCGTGACATCAACCCGCAGGCGCCCACGCACGTCCTGGTGATCCCTCGCCTGCACGCGCCCGACGCCGCCAGCCTGGCGCTGGCCTCGCCCGAGGCCGCCGCAGCACTGCTGGTCGAGACCCGGCGCATCGCGATGTCCGAGGGACACGACTCCTACCGGCTGGTCTTCAACACCGGCGAAGGAGCGGGGCAGACGGTGTTCCACGCGCACGGCCACGTCCTCGCGGGGCGCGACCTGACCTGGCCCCCGGGCTGAGTGCTCGCGGGCTCACGATGCCTCCGCGGATTCGCACGGTGTCGCAGGGGTTGCGTACGATTGGCACCACATGACTGACGACACCCAACCCGCGCACACGTTCACGATCCCGTCGAGCGTCCCCGCCGTCGCCCTCTTGGGGCCGGCCGACGAGTTCCTCCGCCTGATCGAGGACTCCTTCTCGTCGAGCATCCACGCCCGCGGCAACACCATCACGGTCACCGGGCCACCGGCCGAGGCCGCCCTCGTCGAGCGGCTGCTCGACGAGCTCGTGACGATCCTGCGCACCGGCCAGAACCTGACCCGCGAGACCGTCGAGCGCAGCCTCTCGATGCTGCGCACCGAGACGCGCGAGAAGCCGGCCGAGGTGCTGAGCCTCAACATCCTGTCCAACCGCGGTCGCACCATCCGTCCCAAGACGGTCAACCAGAAGCGCTACGTCGATGCCATCGACAAGCACACGATCGTGTTCGGCATCGGCCCGGCCGGCACCGGCAAGACGTACCTGGCCGTCGCCAAGGCCGTCCAGGCGCTGCAGGCCAAGCAGGTCAACCGCATCATCTTGACCCGTCCCGCGGTCGAGGCCGGCGAGCGTCTGGGCTTCCTGCCCGGCTCGCTCAGCGAGAAGATCGACCCCTACCTGCGTCCGCTCTACGACGCCCTGCACGACATGGTCGACCCCGAGACGATCCCCAAGCTGCTCACGGGCGGCGTCATCGAGGTCGCGCCGCTGGCGTACATGCGCGGTCGCTCGCTCAACGACGCGTTCATCATCCTCGACGAGGCGCAGAACACCACGCCCGAGCAGATGAAGATGTTCCTGACCCGCCTGGGCTTCGGATCGAAGATGGTCGTGACGGGCGACGTCACGCAGGTCGACCTGCCGAGCGGCAACAAGAGCGGGCTGCGCGTCGTCCAAGACATCCTCGACGACGTCAGCGACATCCACTTCGCCCACCTCAGCGCGACCGACGTCGTGCGTCACAAGCTGGTCGGCCAGATCGTCGCCGCCTACGGCGAGTTCGAGACGCACGAGGCAGGTGCTGGCTCCCATGAACGTCGACGTACTCAATGAGTCCGGCACCGACGTCGATGTCGTCGGTCTCACCAGGCTCTGCCGCTTCGCCATGCGCCGCATGCGGCTGCACCCTGCCACCGAGCTGACGGTGCGACTCGTCGACCCCGACACCATCGCGGTGCTCAACGAGCAGTGGATGGGCAAGAAGGGGCCGACCGACGTCCTGTCGTTCCCCATGGACGAGCTCACGCCGGGCAAGGACGACGAGGAGAGCCCCGAGGGCTACCTCGGCGACATCGCCCTGTGCCCCCAGGTCGCCGAGCAGCAGGCGCCCGCCGCCGGCCACTCCACGCAGGACGAGGTCGAGCTGCTCACGGTGCACGGCATCCTGCACCTGCTGGGCTACGACCATGCCGAGCCCGACGAGCATCGCGAGATGTTCGGCATCCAGGGCCGTCTGCTGCTCGAGTGGCAGCAGTCGGCCGCCGGCGTCGACCCCGAGGACGCATGAGGTCGACGCGATGACCTGGTTGCCCATCGTGCTGTCGGTCGTCCTGGCCGTCGTGGCCGGCATGCTCGCCAGCGTCGACGCCGCCATCTCGGCGTTCTCGAAGGCCCGCGCCGAAGAGCTCGAGACCGAGGGACGCTCGGGTGCCGCCGGCCTCGTGCGCATCCTCGACGACCCGGCCGCGTACCTCAACTCGGTGTTGCTCATGCGCGTGCTCACCGAGACCGCCAGCATCGTGCTGGTCGCGCTGGTGGTCGCCGACCACCTCGACGGTCTGTGGCCGCGGTTCGGCGTCGCCGTCGCGATCATGGTCGTCGTGAGCTTCGTGCTCATCGGGGTGGGGCCCCGCACGCTCGGCCGTCAGCACGCCGAGTCGATCGCCCTGGCCTCGACCGTCCCCGTCATCGTCCTGACCCGCCTGCTGGGACCTCTGCCGCAGCTGCTGATCCTGCTCGGCAACGCCGTCACGCCCGGCAAGGGCTTCCGTGAGGGACCGTTCGCGTCCGAGGTCGAGGTGCGTGAGCTCGTCGACCTCGCCGCCGCCAGCTCGATCATCGAGACCGACGAGGGCCGCATGCTGCAGTCGGTCTTCGAGCTGGGCGACACGATCGTCCGCGAGGTCATGGTGCCGCGCACCGACCTGGTGTTCGTCGAGCGCCACAAGACGCTCCGCCAGGCGATGTCGCTGGCCCTGCGCAGCGGCTACTCGCGCATGCCGGTGGTCGGTGAGAACCTCGACGACGTGGTGGGCATGGCCTACCTCAAGGACGTCACCAAGCGGGTGTTCGACAACCACACCGCCGAGACGACCGAGCGCATCGAGTCGATCA
>JBEVGQ010000324.1:0-4904 GCA_040511655.1 Aeromicrobium sp.
GGGCGTCCGCGGCCGACCGCGCGGCGATCGACCTGGCCGAGGTGTGGGAGCTCGGCGGCAAGGTCGGCGAGAGGTTCGACGCGATCGTCGTGCGGGCGGACGACGAGGGTGGTGAGGTCATGCTGCTGGAGCCACCCGTCATCGCTCGGTGCTCCGGCGCGGGCCTGCCGGAGGGGCAGCACGTCACGGTGCGGCTGACGGGCGTCGACGAAGCGCACCGGCGCATCGACCTGGCGTATGAGAAGGGTCACGAACAAGGTTAGGCTGACCTAGGTTAGGGTCGCCTCATGCGCAGGTCTGGCGGAGCCGCCTGCGCCCACGCCACCGACAACCTGGAGAAGAACCTGTGAACCGACGTCTCGGCGCCGCCCTCGTGGCAGCCGTCGCCCTGCTGATCCCCGCCGCCTGCGGCTCGTCCGACTCCGGCGACGCCGGCGACAAGGCCGCCTTCTCGTTCACCGACGACCTCGGCACGAAGATCTCGCTCGACACGATGCCCGACCGCCTCGTGGTGCAGTCGTCGATGGCCGCCGCGCTGACCGATCTCGGGCTCGGCGACAAGATCGTCGGCGTCTTCGGGCCGCTCAAGGCCGACGGCGCCGCCGCGCAGGTCGCCGGCCTCGACGTCGACTCGGTCAAGGACGTCACGGGCGGGGGCGAGTACGGCGACGTCGACGTCGAGAAGGTCGCCGCGCTCAAGCCCGACCTCGTGATCACGAGCCAGTACCTGAAGCCCGACCTGTGGTACCTCAACGACGCCTCGGCCAAGGCCGTCAAGAAGCTCGTGCCCATCCTGGTCGTCGACTTCGACGGCAAGACCCTGCCCGAGCTGCTGGACGGCACCGAGCGGGCGGCCAAGGCGCTCGGCGCCGACCTCGACTCGTCGCAGGTCAAGGACTCCCATGCGGCCTTCGAGTCCGCGGGCGACAAGGTCAAGGCGGTCGCGCAGAAGCTCGGCGACCGCAAGATCCTCGCCGGATCGGGCTCGACCGACCTGTTCTACGCGTCGAACCCCAAGGTGAGCCCCGACCTGTCGTACTGGGTCGACCAGCTCGGCCTGCCCATCACGATCCCCGACAACCCGGACCAGGGCGGCTACTTCGAGAGCCTCAGCTGGGAGAAGGCCGACAAGTACCCGGCCGACATCTTCTTGTACGACGACCGCATCGGCGCGGCGGGGCTCAAGCAGCTCGAGGGCGAGAAGGTCTTCAGCACCCTCACGGCTGCCAAGAACAAGGCCTACGTCCCGTGGACGTCGGTCGCGCCGCCGAGCTACCAGGCGTATGCCGACCTGATGGACCGGCTGGCCGCAGACCTCAACAAGTACGTCTGACCCGTGGGACGCACGCTGGGGCTCATCGCCGACCGTGTGGACGCGCAGTCCATCCCGGCGGTCGTCGTCGGGCACGAGCCGCTGGGAGCGAACCTCACCCGGCTCGTGCTCTCGAGCCCGGCGTTCGCGTCCGCCACGACCGATCCGTGCGACGTCACCGCGTTCCGGGTGTCGCGCACCGACTTCCGGCACTACACCCCGGCGGTGCTCGACCAGGGGCGGAGCGAGCTGACGATCATCGTCCACCGGCACGGCGAGGGGCTCGGCGAGGAGCTCGTCGCCGGCTGGTCGGTCGGCGACGAGGTCAAGGTGTGCCAGTGGTCGTCGACCCGCGGCTTCCGCTGGCACGACACGACCGATCCGGTCGTGCTGCTCGGCGACGCGACGGTCATCAGCCTCGCGATGGCCTTCGCCGACCGCACCGCCCTGCAGGGACGGCGGTCGCTGATCGTCCTCGAGGTCGACGAGGCCGACGTCGACGCGACCCGTGAGCTCGTCGCGTCAGCGGTCGTCGTCCCCGCCCGCCCCGATCCGGGCGCCGCGCTCGACGCATGGCTCGCCGAGCACACCAGCGAGATCGCGTCGCTCGAGCAGCCGATGGTCTACCTCGCCGGGCACGGGCAGTCGATCCAGCGGCAGCGCGTCTTCCTCAGGCAGGCGTGCGCGCTCGAACGCCGGCGCGTCAGCACCCAGCCCTTCTGGGCGACGGGCAGGTCGGGTCTGTAGCCCCGTTGGGGGACTACGCGCTCGGCTCGAGGCGACGCGCCGTGAGGCCGGCGATCACGACGTCGATCTTGCGGTCGTACATGCCTCGACCGGTCCACACCTCGTCGTTGTCGTACTCCTTGAGCACCGGCATGTCCTCGCGCTGCAGCTCAGAGCGGTCGGTGCGCGCCAACCGGGCCATCTGCGCCGAGCAGTCGAGGGCCAGCGAGATGACGAACTCGACGGCGACGGCCGCGTCCACCGGCTCGAACTCCTGGTCTCGCAGCGACGTCACCCAGGCGTCCATCATCGTCAGCAGGGCCGGCGACGACCGGTGCGCCATCTGCGAGGCGCGGTCGAGCCCGGGGTGGGTGTCGCACGCGCGCCACACGGCTGCGCCGATCTCGCGGAGCAGGTCTTCCCACGGCAGGTCGCCGGACGGCCACGAGGTGGCGAGGAAGGCGCGGTCGAGGGTCCGGACGAGGAGGTCGTCGCGGTCGGTGACGTAGCGGTAGAGGCCGGAGTGGGCGACGCCGAGGCGTCGGGCCACGGAGGGCATGCTGAACGTGGCGATGCCGTCTTCGAGCGCGGCAGCGGCGATGACGTCGACGGTGAGGGCTCGGGGGCGCCCTGGCTTGCGATCCATGGACGCAGCGTACTCCCGGCACCTGCGGTTGGCAGGGCGAACTGCGTCCGTAGTCGCCGACGCCATGGGGCGTCGGTCGAGATGGGCGGGAGAGATACCATGATCGCATGGATCAGACCGGTATCCCCGACAAGTTCGCGCCGCTCGGACTGACCTACGACGACGTGCTCCTCCTGCCGGGATTTTCCGACCTGAATCCCAGTGAGATCGACATGACGTCGAGGCTGACGCGCGAGATCTCGTTGAAGGTCCCGCTGGTCAGCGCGGCCATGGACACCGTCACCGAGTCGCGCATGGCCATCGCGATGGCGCGCCAGGGCGGCCTCGGCGTGCTGCACCGCAACCTGTCGCTCGAGGACCAGGCCTACCAGGTCGACCTCGTCAAGCGCACGCAGACAGGCATCATCTCCAACCCCGTCACGATCGGTCCCGACGCGACGCTCGAGGACCTCGACCGCATCTGCGGCGAGTACCGGGTCTCCGGTCTACCGGTCGTCGACACCGACAACCACCTGCTCGGCATCATCACCAACCGCGACCTGCGGTTCACGCCGCTCGCGGAGTGGGCCACGACCAAGGTCGACGAGATGATGACGCCGATGCCGCTCATCACCGGCGACGTCGGCATCTCCCGCGAGGACGCCACGCTGCTGCTGCGCAAGCACAAGCGCGAGCGCCTCCCGCTGGTCGACGGCGACGGACGCCTGGCCGGCCTCATCACGGTCAAGGACTTCGTCAAGGGCGAGCAGTTCCCCGACGCGTCCTACGACGCCGACGGACGCCTCATGGTGGGCGCCGCCATCGGCTACTTCGGCGACGCGTGGGAGCGTGCCACGACGCTGATCGAGGCCGGCGTGGACGTGCTCGTCGCCGACACGGCGCACGGTCACGTGCGCATGCTGCTCGAGATCGTCCAGAAGCTCAAGTCCGATCCCGCCACGCGCCACGTGCAGGTCATCGGCGGCAACGTCGCCACGCGAGACGGTGCGCAGGCCTTCGTCGATGCGGGCGCCGACGCCGTCAAGGTCGGCTTCGGACCGGGCTCGATCTGCA
This sequence comes from Aeromicrobium sp., assembly GCA_040511655.1. Lineage (GTDB taxonomy): Bacteria > Actinomycetota > Actinomycetes > Propionibacteriales > Nocardioidaceae > Aeromicrobium. Next base: position 3,738 of record JBEVGQ010000324.1, read on the forward strand.
CGACCCGCGTGGTCACGGGCTGCGGCGTGCCCCAGATCACCGCGGTGTACGAGGCGTCGCTGGCGTGCGCGCCCGCCGGCGTACCGGTCATCGCCGACGGCGGCCTGCAGCAGTCGGGCGACATCGCCAAGGCGCTGGTGGCCGGTGCCGAGACCGTCATGATCGGCTCGATGCTGGCCGGTGTCGAGGAGTCGCCCGGCGAGGTCATCTTCGTCAACGGCAAGCAGTTCAAGGCCTACCGCGGCATGGGATCGCTGGGCGCCATGAGCAGCCGCGGCAAGAAGTCGTACTCCAAGGACCGCTACTTCCAGGCCGAGGTCACCAGCGACGACAAGATCGTCCCCGAGGGCGTCGAGGGGCAGGTCGCCTTCCGCGGGCCCCTGTCGGCCGTGGCGCACCAGCTGATCGGTGGCCTCCAGCAGTCGATGTTCTACGTCGGCGCGCGCACGATCCCCGAGCTGCAGGCCAACGGCCGGTTCGTCCGCATCACGTCGGCGTCGCTCAAGGAGAGCCACCCCCACGACATCCAGATGACCGCCGAGGCCCCGAACTACTCCAGCCGCTGAGCCGCTCGCGGCTCAGCCGGCGAGAACGTTGAGCGGTTCGCGGCGGAGCCGCCGGCAGCGAAGCGAGGCGAGCAACCCGGTTCGCTCGAGCACAGACCGTACGCCGAGGACGTGGCGAGGTGACGAGCAGCGGTCACCGCGACTACCGTTGCTCCGGTGACCAATCGCAACGTGGCCGTGTTCATCGACGCCGAGAACCTGTTCAAGGGCTACGGCAAGCTCGAGATCCCCGACATCTCGATGGAGCAGATCCTCGAGCAGCTCGAGACCGCCGCCGCGCGCGAGGCCGGGGCCGGCAGCATCGCGCTGGCCCGTGCCTACGCCGACTGGGGCGCGCTGGGCCTGGAGGACTATCGACGCGACGTCGAGCGGGCCGGCGTCGAGACGGTGCAGGTCTTCTCGGTCAGCAAGGCCGAGAAGAACGCCGCCGACATCGTGCTGGTGGTCGACTGCCTGCGGGCGGCCGGTGACCTCGACCAGCTCGAGGTGTTCGTGGTCGTCTCGGCCGACGGCGACTTCGTCCCGCTCGTGCGGCGCCTTCACGAGCTCGACAAGTACGTCATCGGTGCGACCCTGGCCGACCACCCCGTCAACAACGTCC
>JBEVGQ010000325.1:0-6610 GCA_040511655.1 Aeromicrobium sp.
GAGCGGCCGTCCGGGCCCCTCTGCACGTGCGGCTACAGCGTCGCGAGCCAGTTCTGCAGCAGGTGCATGCCGGCGTCGCCCGACTTCTCGGGATGGAACTGGGTCGCCCACAGGGGCCCGTCCTCGACGGCGGCGACGAACCTGTCGCCGTCGTACTCGGTCCAGGTCACCTCGGCCTGCACGAGAGCCGGCGGACGCGTCAGCACCCAGTCGCGCAGGCCGTACGAGTGCACGAAGTAGAAGTGCTCGTCGGCGAGCCCGGCGAACATCCGCGAGTCGCCGTCGGGCTCGACGGTGTTCCAGCCCATGTGCGGGACGATCGGCGCCTCCAGGCGCTCGATGACACCGGGCCACTCGCCGCATCCCTCGGTGCGCACCCCGTGCTCGATGCCCTCGGCGAACAGGATCTGCATGCCGACACAGATGCCGAGCACCGGTCGCCCGGCGATCAGGCGCCGCTCGATGATGCGCACGCCGTCGACGGCCCGCAGACCCTGCATGCACGACTCGAACGCGCCGACCCCCGGCACGAGCAGGCCGTCGGCCCCGGCCGCCACGCCGGCGTCGCTGGTCAGGACGACCTCGGCACCGGCGCGCTCGACCGCGCGCACCGCGGAGCGGAGGTTGCCCGAGCCGTAGTCGAGCACAGCGACGCTTGGCTGCGTCACAGGGCGCCCTTGGTGCTCGGGATTCCCGTCTCGCGCGGGTCGAGTGCGATCGCCTGGCGCAGGGCCCGGGCGACGGCCTTGAACTGGGCTTCGGCGATGTGGTGCGGGTCGCGGCCGTCGATCAGCCGCACGTGCATCGTCATGGCGGCGTGGTGGGCGATGGACTCCAGCACGTGCGCGGTCAGCGACCCGGAGTACTGGCCGCCGATGACGGCCGTGATCTGACGCTCGGGCTCGCCGGAGTGGACGAAGTACGGACGCCCGGACACGTCGACGACGGCCTGGGCGATCGCCTCGTCGAGCGGCACGATCGCGTCGCCGTAGCGGGTGATGCCGACCTTGTCGCCGAGCGCCTCGCGCAGCGCCTGGCCCAGGCAGATCGCGGTGTCCTCGACGGAGTGGTGCGCATCGATGTGCAGGTCGCCCTCGGTGCGGACCGTCAGGTCGATCAACGAGTGCCGCGAGAACGCCGTCAGCATGTGGTCGTAGAAGCCGACACCCGTCGAGATGTCATTGGCCCCCGTGCCGTCGAGGTCGACCTCGACGACGACGTGCGACTCGGAGGTGCGGCGCTCGATGCGGGACGTGCGGCTCATCGGGTGACCTCCTGGAGGGCGGAACGGAATGCCAGCATCTCGTCGGGGGTGCCGATCGAGACGCGCAGCCATCCTAGGGGTCCGACCTCGCGGATCAGGACGCCGCGGTCGAGGATGCCCTGCCACACGGCGTGCCGGTCGTCGAAGCGACCGAACAGGACGAAGTTGGCGTCGGACTCGGCCACCTCGAAGCCCTGCTCGCGCAGCCACGTGGACGTCTCGTCGCGGGTGGTGCGGAGAGTGTCGACCTGGGCGAGCAGCTCGGGCTCGTGCCGCAGCGCGGCGGTTGCGGCGGCCTGGCTCACCGCCGACAGGTGGTAGGGCAGGCGGACGATGCGCAGCGCGTCGATGATCGCCGCGTCGGCGGCGACGTAGCCGAGCCGTCCGCCGGCCAGTGCGAACGCCTTGCTCATCGTGCGGGTCACGAGCAGCCGCGGGAACTCGTCGAGCAGCTCGAGCGCGCTGGGGGTGCCGTCGCGACGGAACTCGGCATACGCCTCGTCGACCACCACGACACCGGGTGCGGCGTCGAGGATCGCCCGGGTGTGAGCGGGGTCGAGGGCCGTGCCGGTGGGATTGTTGGGCGAGGTGAGGATCACGACGTCGGGACGCTCGCTCGCGATCAGGGCCAACGCTGCGTCGAGGTCGAGGCCGAAGTCGTCGCGGCGCCGTCCGGCGACCCAGCGCGTGTGGGTGTTGCGGGCGTACTCGGGATACATCGAGTAGGTCGGCGCGAACGACACCGCGGTGCGTCCCGGCCCGCCGAAGGCCTGCAGCACCTGCTGCATGACCTCGTTCGAGCCGTTGGCCGCCCAGACGCGATCGGCCGTCAGCCCGTGCCCGAGGTACGACGCGAGCGACGTGCGCAGGTCGGTGGCCTCGCGGTCGGGGTAGCGGTTGAGGGTCAGCGCCGCGCGGTACACCGAGTCGGCGATGTCGCGGGCGGCCTCCTCGCTGGGGCCGTAAGGGTTCTCGTTGGTGTTGAGCTGCACCGGCACGTCGAGCTGCGGCGCACCGTAGGGCTCGTCGTCGCGCAGCTCGTCACGGATCGGCACCCAGGCCGGTACCGGCATCAGCGGGACGTCCGGATCGACACGGCCGCGCCGTGCGACGGAAGGTTCTCGGCCTCGGCCAGCGTGACGACGGTGTCACCGACCTCGCGCAGCGCGGCGTCGGAGTAGGTGACGACGTGCATGTTGCGACAGAACGCGCGCACCGACAGCCCCGACGAGTGGCAGGCGCATCCAGCGGTCGGCAGGACGTGGTTGGAGCCTGCTGCGTAGTCGCCGAGCGAGACGGGCGTGAACGGCCCGACGAAGATGGCGCCGGCGTTGACGATGCGGGCGGCGACGGCGCCGGCATCGACGGTCTGCACCTCGAGGTGCTCGGCCGCGTAGCCGTTGGCGACCTCGACGGCCTGGTCGACGTCGCGCACCAGCACGGTCGCCGACTGGACGCCCTCGAGGGCTTTGCGGATGCGCTCGGCGTGCTTGGCCGACCCGATCTGCGCCGTGAGCTCGGCGTCGACGGCATCGGCCAGCGACTCGCTGTCGGTGATCAGCACGCTGGCAGCCATGGGGTCGTGCTCGGCCTGGCTGATCAGGTCGGCCGCGACGAACGCGGCATCGGCGGTCTGGTCGGCGATGACGGCGATCTCGGTGGGCCCAGCCTCGGAGTCGATGCTGACCGTGCCCTGCAGGTACCGTTTGGCCGCGGCGACGTAGATGTTGCCGGGGCCGGTGATCAGGTTCACCGGCCGGCAGTCGATGCCCTCGTCGGACGCGGCGCCGTAGGCGAACATCGCCAGCGCCTGCGCGCCTCCCGCTGCGTAGACCTCGTCGATGCCGAGCAGGGCACAGGCAGCGAGGATCGACGGGTGCGGCAGACCGCCGAACTCGGCCTGCGGGGGGCTCGCGAGCGCGATGCCGGGCACTCCCGCCACCTGCGCCGGAACCGCATTCATCACGACGGTGCTGATCAGGGGGGCCAGGCCGCCCGGCACGTACAGCCCTACCCGCTGCATCGGCACGATGCGCCGCTCGACCGTCGCACCGCTGGCCACGTCGGTCGTGAGGCTGTGCTCGAGCTCGCGCTCGGAGGTGGCGCGCAGGCGGCGGACCGACTCCTCGAGGGCCGAGCGGATGTCGGGGTCGAGCCCGGTTAGCGCGGCAGCCAGCTCGGCGGCCGGCACGCGCAGGTGCGTGGGCCGTACGCCGTCGAACCGCTCCCCTGCGTCGAGGACGGCCACGCTGCCACGCTCGCGCACGTCGTCGCAGATCGGCCGGACGGCTGCCAGTGCGTGCTCGACGTCGAGCTCGGCACGCGGCACGGCGGCGCCGTACACCGTCGCCGCCTCGTCGGAGGAGGGAGCCAGCGAACGAAGATCGAGTCGTCTCATCACACCGGCAAGTCTACGGACGGACTACGGTGGTTCAGTGGCCGCCAACCCCAAGCCCACCGAGTCGACTCCCGCGTTCGTCGCACTGCACCGCGCCGGCGTCGACTTCACCGTCCACTCGTACGTGCACGACCCGCGGGCGGAGTCGTTCGGCACCGAGGCCGCCACCGCGCTCGGCGTCGAGCCCGCCCGGGTGTTCAAGACGCTGATGGCGGTCGTCGACGACGAGCTGTGCGTCGGCGTCGTGCCGGTCATGGGCTCGCTCGACCTCAAGTCGTTGGCCGCCGCGCTCGGCGGCAAGCGCGCCCAGATGGCCGATGCGGCGCAGGCCCAACGGGCCACCGGCTACGTCATCGGCGGCATCTCGCCCATGGGTCAGAAGAAGCGGCACCGCACCGTCGTCGACCGCAGCGCGTCGCAGTGGCCGACGATCTTCGTCTCGGGCGGCCGACGTGGCCTCGAGGCCGAGATCGCACCGACCGACCTGGTGGGCGTCACGGGAGCGGTCGTGGCTCGGATCGCTCGCTAGCCCGGCGCCCGTCGGACCACGTGGCGCCGATGACGCCGGCCAGACCGAAGATCGGCCACACCAGGAACGGCGCGACGCTGTCGATCACGAGCTCGGAGGGCACCCGGTCGCCGTTCTTGACGCCGGAGACCGAGCCGGGGTCGGGTGGTCCGAGAGCGACCCCGACCCGCCAGGCCACCAGAGCCGCCACGGTGGTCAGCAGCACCACGGCCGGGACGGCCAGCCAGCCGAGGTCGGGCACGAGCCGCACCACGAGCCATCCGCCCACCACCGAGACGACGACGCCGATCAGCACGAACACGACGACCACCGAGAACCGGCCGCGAGCCGCTGCCTCGGTGAGCACCAGACGCCCGTCGCGCGCCTCCCACAGCGCCGGGTGGGCAAGCCACGCCCAGACCGCGCCCGCGGCCACCCCGACAGCCACGGCGACGACCGCAGCGACGACCAGCCGACGACCGGTGGCCGGTGGCGTGGAGATCGCCGGATCGGTCGTGGCGGGCGAGCCCGACGGCGTGACGGTCGTGGACGGGCTGTTGATGCTCAGGTCAGGCAATGGGGTCCCAGCAGCTCTTTGAGGTCGGCGATGAGTGAGGACGACTGTGCCACACGCCACGCAGCGGGCAACCTCATCACGGTGGGCACCTCCTTGCCGGTCAGGCGCAGGTGCACCTCCGACATGCCCGGGTGCGCCGACAGGACCTGCTTGAGGGTGGCCACCATGTCGCTGGTGCACCGCGACGCAGCCACGCTGATGACCAGGGGACGGTTGGGATCGGCCGACCGCATCGCGGGCATCGTCACCTCGAGCGCGTTGAGCTCGACACCGTCGTCCTTGCGCCGCACCCGGCCCTTGACCACCACGACGGTGTCGGGCACCAGCACCGGCATCGCGAGCTGGTACGCGCCGGGGAACACCATGACCTCGATGCCACCCTCGAGGTCTTCGATCGTCACCGAGGCCCAGCTGTCGCCCTTCTTGCTCATGCGCCGTTGCACACCCGTGATGAGGCCGCAGATGCGCACCGTGCTGCCGTCGGGCAGATCGGTGTTGGTCAGCAGCTCGCCGACCGTGCAGTCGCTGCTGGCTCGCAGCACGTGCTCGAGGCCCTGCAAGGGGTGATCGGAGACATAGAGGCCCAGCATGTCGCGCTCGAACGCCAGCAGCTGCGTCTTTTCCCACTCCGGCATCGTGTCGGGCACCTCGACCGTGCCGCCGGTGAACGCGTCGTCGACGCCACCGAACAGCGAGTCCTGACCGATCGCGGCCTGGCGCTTGAGGTCGATGTAGAGGTCGACGCCCTCCTCGGCGACCGTCGTCAGGGCTCGACGACGGTGACCGAGCGAGTCGAACGCCCCCGCCTTGATCAAGGAGTCGAGGACCCGCTTGTTGCAGACGAGGGTCGGCACCTTGCCGAGGAAGTCGTTGAAGTCGGCGTAGGCCCCGCCCGAACGACCTTCGACGATGCCCGCCACGACGTTCTCGCCGATGTTGCGGATCGCGCCGAGACCGAAGCGGATGTCGGAGCCGACCGAGGCGAAGTTGGACACCGACTCGTTGACGTCGGGCGGCAGCACCTTGATGCCCATGCGCCGGCACTCGTTGAGGTAGATCGCCGACTTGTCCTTGTCGACGCGGGTGCTGGTGAGCAGAGCCGCCATGTACTCGGCCGGGTAGTTGGCCTTGAGGTAGGCCGTCCAGTACGAGATGACGCCGTACGCCGCCGAGTGCGCCTTGTTGAACGCGTAGTCGGAGAACGGAAGCAGGATGTCCCACAGGGTCGTGATGGCCTTCTGCGAGTAGCCCCGCTCGAGCATGCCGGCCTGGAAGCCCGCGTACTGCTTGTCGAGCTCGGACTTCTTCTTCTTGCCCATGGCGCGGCGCAGGTTGTCGGCCTGTCCAAGCGAGAATCCCGCCAGCACCTGGGCGATCTCCATGACCTGCTCCTGGTACACGATCAGGCCGTAGGTCTCGCCGAGCACCTTCTCGAGCGGCTTCTCGAGCTCGGGGTGGATCGGGTCGATGGGCTCGCGGCCGTTCTTGCGGCGCGCGTACTTGTTGTGCGAGTCGGCGCCCATCGGGCCAGGACGGTAGAGGGCGCCGACGGCCGAGATGTCCTCGAACTTGTCGGGCTTCATGCTGCGCAGCAGCGCTCGCATGGGCCCGCCGTCGAGCTGGAAGACGCCCAGCGTCTCGCCACGGGCCAGCAGGTCGTACGTCGCCTGGTCCTCGAAGTCGAGGTCTTCGAGCACGAGGTCGATATCACGGTTGCGCTTGATGTTGATCAGCGCGTCGTCGAGGACCGTCAGGTTGCGCAGGCCCAGGAAGTCCATCTTGACCAGCCCGAGCGCCTCGCACATCGGGTAGTCGAACTGCGTGATGATCGCGCCGTCCTGCTCGCGCTTCATGATCGGCACG
>JBEVGQ010000326.1:0-4870 GCA_040511655.1 Aeromicrobium sp.
ATGGTTGGTTTGACGGTTCGAGACCAACCATTCTGCGCCACTCGCGGGCTTGGGGCCGGCTTAGAAGCCGAAGCGGGACGAGTGCAGCTCGTTCTTCTTCGGCCAAGGGTTGATCTTGCACCCGCCCAGACCCTTCGACTGCTGCTGCATGACGGGCGCGAGCTGCCCCTTGCCGCCGCACCGAGCGTGTCCGCGACCCAGCCAGTGCCCGGTCTCGTGATTGATCACCATGTGCCGGTAGTCGCGCAGCGAGCCACGCTTGTCGTCCCACGTCGGCGTCGCCTGCTGCCAGCGCGTCTCGTTGATGACGACGTTGCGCCCGACCCGGCAGCTGTACGTCGTGCTGCACGCCGACGAGAAGCTGGGCACCTTCGAGGCCTGGCTCAGCACGAGCGTGAAGTCGCCGCCGGAGGACACCCGCTTGAACCTCACGCCCATCGCCCGCCACCCTCGCGGGTCGTCGTAGGTCTGCTGCGCCAGCCGCTTGAACGTGGACAGGCTCGCCCGCACCGAGCCGCGCGTGGCGACCGAGTAGGTCACTGTCTTGCGGACGCTGCGCAGGTTGGTCGCCCGCCTGTCGCGCGACACCGCCGTCACGGTCGCGAACCCCGGCCGACTGGCGCGGACGCGGAACGCGATGCGGTGACCGACATCCGCTGACCGCACGCGGTAGTGCCGCCCGGCCGCGCCGCGGATGGGGCGGCCGTCGCGCAGCCACCGGTAGTCGAGGTCGGCCGCGCGCGAGAACGCACCGGGGCGACCGGTCAGCCTCTTGCCGTACTTGGCGCTGCCCGAGACGGTCGGTCGACGCGTGCTCGTGAACGTGCCGGGCGCGACCGGCGCCGTCGCTGCGCTGAGAGCCGCTACCGGCGCCGCACCGGCGCGGGACGCGGTCACGCGCACCACGTAGGTGCGGCCGACGTCGGCGACGTCCGACAGAGGACGGGTGACGTTGGCCGGCGAGTCGTCGGTGACAGCGACGCCGTCGCGCAACCACTGGTACGAGAACGTGACGTCGGGCGGGGTCCAGACACCGGTCTGGGCCGTCAGCGTCTGCTCGAGCTGGGCGGTGCCCGTGATCGTCGGCGGCGAGACGTTGACGACGGCGTCGTCGGCGACAGCCGGCGAGGCGGCCATCAGCGACACCGCCAGCGCGATGCTCGCGGCGACGACGGCCACTCCCCTGGTGATGGTGCTCATGATCGGTGACTCTCCCTGGTGCTCACTCGTAGAAGATGCGCTCGACGACCTGGCGGGCGTGCCGCGTGGTGCGCAGGTAGTCGTCCATCATGCGCTCGCTGTGCTCCATGCCGTAGCCGAGCAGGTGGGCGACGCCGGCTCGCTCGCCGGCGTGCTCGACCATCGACTCGGCCGGCTTGCCGCGCATCAGCACGACGGCGTTGCGGATGCGGCTGACCAGGCGCCACGCGGCCTCGAGCGTCTCGGCGTCGTCGGCCGTGACCAGCTCGGCCTCGACCGCGGCGTGCAGGGCGTCGAGAGTGCGTGTCGTCCGCATCGCCGGCACCGCGTGGGCGTGCTGCATCTGCAGCAGCTGGACGGTCCACTCGACGTCGGCGAGGCCGCCGCGACCGAGCTTGAGGTGCGTCTTGGCGTTCGCTCCACGCGGCAGCCGCTCGGAGTCGACCCGGGCCTTGATGCGCCGGATCTCGCGCACCTCGGCGTCGGTCGCGCCGCCCTCGGGCCAGCGGAGGGGGTCGATGAGGTCGGTGAAGCGGGCGCTGAGGTCGGCGTCGCCGATCGTCGCGCTGGCGCGCAGCAGCGCCTGCGCCTCCCACACCGCCGACCACTTCTCGTAGTAGGCGCGGTACGAGGCGAACGACCGCACGAGCGGGCCGTTCTTGCCCTCGGGACGCAGCTCGGCGTCGACCTCGAGCGCCGGGTCGTCGCCGGGTGCGGCCAGCATCTTGCGCAGCCCCTGCGCGACGGCCATCGCGGCAGACGCCGCCTCGGTCTCGTCCGCGCCCTCGATCGGGTCGTGGACGAACATGACGTCGGCGTCGGAGCCATAGCCGGCCTCGCCGCCGCCCAGGCGTCCCATCAGGATGATCGCCATGCGGGTCGGCATCGGGCCGCGATCGGCCTCGACGGCAGCCGTGGACGCCTTCAGCGCGCCAGCGAGCGTCGCCGTGGAGATGTCGGTGAGCGCCTCGCCCACCTCGGTGATGTCGAGCCGGCCCAGCACGTCCGCGATGCCGACGCGCGACAGCTCTCTGCGTCGCACCCGGCGCACCGCACGGATGGCGTCGGCCGAGCTGCTGTGACGGTCGGCCGCCAGATCGACCTCGGTGCGCAACCGGTCGCGCTCGAGCGGGCGCAGCTCGGCGTCGTCGCCCAGCAGCGCCACCGAGTCGGGTGCGCGCAGGATGAGGTCGGTGACGTAGCGGCTCGACGACAGGACGTGCGCCAGCTGCTCGGCGCCCTCGCCCTCGTCGCGCAGCTTGCGCAGATACCAATGGGTCTCGCCGAGCCCCTCGGAGATCTTGCGGAACGCCAGCAGCCCCGCGTCCGGATCGGGGGACGCCGCGAACCACGCCAGCATCGCCGGCAGCAGCGACTTCTGGATCGCCGCGCGCCGCGAGAGCCCGGACGTGAGCGCCTGGATGTGCGTCAGCGCACCCTTGGGGTCGACGAAGCCCAGCGCCGTGAGGCGCTGCTCGGCCGCCAACGGCGTGAGGCGCAACCCGTCGGTGGGCAGGGAGGCCACCGCCTCGAGCAGCGGCTGATAGAAGAGCTTCTCGTGCAGGCGCCGCACGATACGGCGGTGCGCCTGCCACTCCTTGACGAGGCTGTCGGCCGGGTTGGAGCGAAATCCCATGCTGCGCCCGATGCGCCGCAGGTCCTCTAGGTCGTCGGGCACGATGTGGCTCCGGCGCAGCTTGTACAGCTGGATGCGGTGCTCGAGCGTGCGCAGGAAGACGTAAGCCTCCTCCATCGCGGCACCGTCTCGGCGTCCGACGTAGCCGCCGTCGATCAGCGCGGTGAGGGCCGAGAGCGTCGTGGGGCTGCGCAGGGTCTCGTCGGCGCGTCCGTGCACGAGCTGCAGCAGCTGCACCGCGAACTCGACGTCGCGTAGCCCGCCCGCGCCGAGCTTGAGCTGACGGTCGCGGTGCGCCGAGGGGATGTGCTCGATCACGCGGCGACGCATCGCGCGCACGTCGGGGACGAAGTTGGGGCGGGTGCTGGCGAACCAGATCATCGGCGAGAGGGCGTCGAGGTAGGCCTGGCCGAGGGCCTCGTCGCCCGCGGCGAAGCGGGCCTTGAGCAGTGCCTGGAACTCCCACGTGCTGGCCCACTTCTCGTAGTAGGCGACGTGGCTGCCGAGGGTGCGCACGAGCGAGCCGTTCTTGCCCTCCGGACGCAGGTCGGCGTCGACCTCCCAGATCGTGCCCTCGCCGGTGTGCTCGCGGCACAGCTTCATCACCGCGGATGCCAGGCGGGTCGCGGCCGTAGCGGCCTCGTGGTCGTCGGCGCCCTCGGCCGGCTCGTGGACGAAGATGACGTCGACGTCGCTGAGGTAGTTGAGCTCGTGACCGCCGGTCTTGCCCATCGCCATGATGGTCAGCCGGCACTGGTCGGCGCCCGGCTCGTTGGCGCGCGCGATCGCGAGGGCCGCGCCGAGGGTCGAGATGGCCAGGTCGGACAGCTCGGCCGACGACTGCTCGAACGTCGTCAGGGCGGTCAGGTCGCGCGCGGCGATGTGCAGCAGCTTGCGGTAGTAGCCGACGCGCAGCTCGTCGGCGGTGGTCGCCTCCTCCATCTGCCGGCGACGCTGCTCGAGCGTGATCGGCACGGGCGACAGCTCGTCGGCCGCCAGGTCGCGCACGTGCTCGGGGTGGGGCACCAGGAAGTCGCCGAGGGCCTCGCTGGTGCCGAGCACCACGAGCAGCCGCTGCCGCAGCTCGGCATCGGCCTCGAGCAGGGCGAACAGCTCGGCGGCTCCCATGCGCTCCGCGATGCCGACCAGCGACGAGAGCGCCGTGTCGGGGCTGGCGACCGAGGCGATCTGGTCGACCAGGTCGCCCGGCACCTCGCCCAGCGACGTGAGCAGGGTCAGCGCGCCCTCGCCGTCCCTGAATCCCTTGCGGGCGAGTGCGACGGCGAGCTCTCGTGCATCGGTGGCCACCGGGTCAGGCTACCGTCCGGCGATGGAGCATCGACCGGCTCACACCATCGGCATGAGGCGGTCGATCTCGAACTGCGTGACCTGCGAGCGGTAGTCCTGCCACTCCGCGCGCTTGTTGCGCAGGAAGAAGTCGAACACGTGCTCGCCGAGGGTCTCGGCGACGAGCTCGCTGGTCTCCATCGTGCGGATGGCCTCGTCGAGGTTGCGCGGCAGCGGGGCGATGCCCATCGCCTTGCGCTCGTTCTCGGTGAGCGACCACACGTCGTCCTCGGCCTCGGGCGGCAGCTCGTACTTGCCCTCGATGCCCTTGAGCCCCGCGGCCAGCACCAGCGCGAACGCCAGGTACGGGTTGCAGGCGGCATCGATCGCGCGGTTCTCGACCCGGGCCGAGTTGCCCTTGTGCGGCTTGTACATCGGCACGCGGATCAGCGCGGAGCGGTTGTTGTGGCCCCAGCACACGTAGTTGGGGGCCTCTCCCCCGCCGGCCAGCCGCTTGTAGGAGTTGACCCACTGGTTGGTGACGGCGGTGATCTCGGGCGTGTGGCGCAGGACGCCGGCGATGAACGCGCGTCCGGTCTGCGACAGCTGGTACTCGGCGCCCGCCTCGTAGAAGGCGTTCTCGTCACCCTCGAACAGCGAGACGTGCGTGTGCATGCCCGAGCCGGGGTGCTCGGTGAACGGCTTGGGCATGAACGAGGCCCACTTGCCCTGGCTCAGCGCGACCTC
>JBEVGQ010000327.1:0-3460 GCA_040511655.1 Aeromicrobium sp.
CATCACCTACGTGCGGTCGCGACCCGACCTCGTCCTGATCCTCACGTGCGTGTTCTTCGTCGGCACCTTCGGCATGAACTTCCAGATGACCAGTGCCCTGATGGCCACCCAGGTCTTCGGCAAAGGGGCCGGCGAGTACGGCATCCTCGCCTCGATCATGGCGCTCGGCTCCCTGGCCGGTGCGTTGATGGCCGCGCGCCGCGCTCGTCCGCGCCTGAGGTTCGTGGTGCTCGCCGGTGCAGCCTTCAGCGTCACCGAGATCATCGCGGGCCTCATGCCCACGTACGTCACCTTCGCCGCGGTGCTGCCGGTGCTCGGCCTGTGCGCCCTCACGATGGTCACGTCGGCGAACGCCACGATCCAGATGACGTCCAGCCCGATGATGCGCGGACGGGTCGCAGCGCTCTACCTGATGGTCTTCATGGGCGGCACGCCGATCGGCGCCCCGCTGGTGGGCTGGGTCGGGCAGACGTTCGGCGCCCGGTGGATGCTGCTGGGCGGAGGGGGCGTGACGCTCCTGGGTATCGCAGCGGCGACCGCGTGGTTCTTCCACACCCAGGACGCCGAGCGTGAGGAGTTGCGGCGAACCCTGCGCGACCTACGGTGGAGGAATGCACGTCGAGCGGACCTTCACGGTGTCACGGTCGACTGAGGACGTCTTCGACTACCTCAGCGACTTCGAGAACACCAACGAGTGGGACCCCGGCACGGTCGTCACGCGCCGCACCGGCGGTGACGGCGGTCTCGGCACGACCTACGCCAACACGTCGAGCTTCGTCGGACGCCAGGTCGAGCTGACGTACGAGACGATCGGCTACGACCGGCCCACCTTCTTCTCGGCGCGTGGCACCAACGCCCAGTCGACCGCGACGGACTCGATGACGTTCACACGCGACGGCGACCGGACGCAGATCCGTTACCGTGCCGATTTCGAGTTCCGCGGTGTCGTCAAGTATCTGGCTCCCTTCGTCGTCAAGCCCAAGCTCTCGGCGCTGGCCGATGAGACGGTCCAGCAGATCCGCGCGGCGCTCGAGCGCGACGCTCCGGCCTGAGACGCCTCGGACGCCGCGACGCGATGGGGCTAACCTGAGGGAATGTCCACGTCCCTCGTCGAGTCGCTCGCCCGTTCCATCGACGTGGTCACCCCCGACCTGATCGAGGTGCGCCGCGACCTGCACTCCTACCCCGAGCTGTCGTGGCAGGAGGAGCGCACGACCGACATCGTCGCGATGTGGATGGACAAGACCGGCATCTCGTACGAGAGGTTCGAGGGCACGGGCCTGATGGCCGAGATCGGTCCTGACGAGGGCCCCATCGTGGCGCTGCGCGCCGACCTCGACGCGCTGCCGGTCGTCGAGACGTCGCAGGACCCCTGGAAGTCGACGATCCCCGGCGTGTCGCACTCGTGCGGGCACGACGTCCACGTGTCGGCGCTGCTGGGAGCCGCCGTCGCCCTGGCCAACGCGCATGCCGAGCACCGGCTCCCCGTGCGGGTGCGGCTGATCTTCCAGCCCGCCGAGGAGGTCATGCCCGGCGGCGCCCTCAAGCTGCTGGCGGCCGGTGCGCTGAAGGGCGTCTCGCGCATCTTCGCGCTGCACTGCGACCCGTCGCTCGACGTGGGCCAGGTCGGCCTGCGCGAGGGACCGATCACCGGCGCGTCCGACCACATCACGGTGCACCTGAGCGGTCGCGGCGGGCACACGTCGCGACCCCACCTGACCGAAGACCTCACGTACGCCCTCGGCAGCCTGCTCACCCAGCTGCCGGCGGTGCTGTCGCGTCGCTTCGACCCGCGGGCGGGCGCCAGCATGGTGTGGGGCCAGATCCGCTCGGGCAACGCGGCCAACGTCATCCCCTCCACCGGCGTGCTCAGCGGTACGCTGCGCATGCTCGACGCCTCGGCCTGGCACCAGGCCGAGCACCTCGTCCGCGGGCTGATCAGCGACCTCATCGAGCCGTTCGGGGTCAGCGCCGACGTCACCTACGTGCGGGGCGTCCCGCCGGTCGTCAACGACTTCGGCGCCACCGAGATCCTGCGCCGAGCCGTGGCCGAGGCCGTCGGCCCCGGGGGAGTGGCGTCGACCGCGCAGAGCCTCGGCGGCGAGGACTTCGCCTGGTACGTCGAGGCCGTGCCCGGTTCGATGGGACGCCTCGGCACCCGTACGCCCGACGGGCCGACCTACGACCTGCACCAGGGCAACCTGCGCGTCGACGAGCGCGCGATCGCCGTGGGCGCCAAGGTGCTGGCCATGGCAGCCGTCAGCTGAGCCGGCGACCGGCCTCGGCCGCCGGAGGTGAAGATACGGTTACAGCGCCCGGCAATCCCCGCGACGGCCTGCCGAACGGCACGACCGGACACTAGGGTCGGTCACGAGTGCCGGGCTCCCCGGCTCCGTACCGAGGAGGAATTTTGCGTCGATTGACCAAGCTTTCCGCTGTCGCAGCCGTGGCCGCGCTCGCTCTGGCGGGCTGCGGAGGCAGCGACAGCAAGGGTGGCGGAGGCGACAAGCCCGCTGCCGGCGACGATGTCTGCAAGACCGCTGACGGCGACGGACCCAAGATCGGCCTGGCGTACGACGTCGGCGGACGCGGCGACCGCTCGTTCAACGACTCGGCCTACGCGGGCCTGGAGAAGGCCGTCGGCGAGTTCGACGCCACCTGCATCGAGGGCGAGGCGACCGACGGCGAGGCCGAGTCGGCCCGTGAGGACCGTCTGCGCAACATGGCCGAGAACGGCGCCACCGCCATCGTGGGCGTCGGCTTCGCCTACAGCGAGTCGGTCAACGCCGTCGCGCCCGACTTCCCGAAGGTCAACTTCGCGGTCATCGACGGCTTCGACCCCGACAAGGAGGCCAACGACAACGTGGCCTACCTCGGCTTCGCCGAGCAGGAGGGCTCGTTCCTCGTCGGCGTCGCCGCCGCCGAGAAGAGCAAGTCCGGCACGATCGGCTTCGTGGGCGGCGTCAACAACGAGCTGATCCAGAAGTTCGAGGCGGGCTACACCGCCGGTGCCAAGGCCGCCAAGCCCGACATCAAGGTCGAGGTCGCCTACATCCAGGAGTCCGACCTCAAGGGCTTCGGCGACCCGGCCGGCGGCAAGGCCGCTGCGGCGGGCGAGTTCGACAAGGGCGCCGACGTGGTCTACCACGCAGCCGGTGGCTCGGGCTCGGGCGTCTTCGACGCCGCGGTCGAGGCCGGCGAGGGCAACTGGGCGATCGGTGTCGACTCCGACCAGTACCTGACCGCCACGGCCGAGCAGAAGCCGTTCGTCCTGACCTCGATGCTCAAGCGCGTCGACGTCGCGACGTACGACTTCGCCAAGTCGGTCGACGCCGGCAAGCCGCTGACCAGCTTCGTCACGTACGACCTGAAGCAGGACGGCGTCGGCTACTCGACGTCCAACAAGTCGGCCATCGACGGTCTCACCACCACGATCGACGACTACAAGGCCAAGATCATC
>JBEVGQ010000328.1:0-4969 GCA_040511655.1 Aeromicrobium sp.
TCGCCCGCGCGGCTACGTCGGCCTGGCCGGGCTGTCGCGCATCCGGTTCAGGCAGGCGGCTCACCGAGGGGAGCTGCCCGGCATCACCACGTCGAGCTGGTAACCCTCAGTGCTCCGCTGCCGTTGCGTCATATGAACCGTGGTGTCGACGCCACCGTTCCTATGACGCAAAGGCGTCACACCGCGCGCCCGGCCGGATTCGAACCTGCGACCTAGAGATTAGAAGGCTCTTGCTCTATCCAGCTGAGCTACGGGCGCCAGTGGTACCAGCGTATCGGCGTGGATCGGCACGGTGGTCAGGCCGCCGCCATCCCCTACGATGTGGCGGGTGACAGAAGCTGCCGCCGCCTCGTACCGGCCCGCCTCGACGCTGGCGCGCGAGCCGATCCAGCAGTCCGGCCGCACGGCCCTCATCGTGCTGTTCGTGCTCGTCGCGATCGCCGGAGTCGTCGGCGGGTTCGTGATCTCGCTGAGCGCCGGCGACTCCGAGGGAGCCGGCCTGTCGATCTTCTACGCGATGATCCCGCTGCCGTTCCTGTGGTTCTGCTTCTGGTGGCTCGATCGCTACGAGCCCGAGCCGCGGCGATACAAGCTGGCCGCCTTCGTCTGGGGCGGTGTCGTGGCGGTCGCGATCGCGCTGGCCCTCGAGGTGTGGGCCCAGAAGGCCTTCGACCTGAGCGACAAGGCGACGGCGACGTTCGTCGCGCCACTGGCCGAGGAGCCGGCCAAGTGCCTGTTCCTGCTGCTGACGTTCGCGCGGTGGCGCCGGGTCATCGACGGCGTCCTCGACGGCCTGGTCTACGCCGGCATCGTGGGCATCGGCTTCGCCTTCGTCGAGAACATCGGCTACTACGCCAGCAGCTACCTCGGCTCGCCCGAGATCGCCCTCGCCGGGTCGCAGGGCGCCACCACGACGTTCGTCGTCCGCGGCATCTTCAGCCCGTTCGCCCATCCACTGTTCACGTCGGCGTTCGGCATCGCGCTCGGGCTCGCCGTGACCCGTAGGTCCAAGATCGCGCGCGTGCTCATCGGCATGGTCGGCCTCGCGGTCAGCATCTGCCTGCACGGCCTGTGGAACGGCTCGGTGAGCTACGGACCGTCCAACGGCACCGGCTTCCTGCTGGCGTACCTCGTGCTGGCCTGCCTTCTGGTGGGCATCGCCGCGGTGGCGATCATCGTGCGGGTGCGCCAGGTGCGGGTGCTGGAGCGCTCGCTGTCGTACGTCGCCGAGCGCGGCTGGATCCATCCGGCCGAGATCCCGTACCTGTCGCGGTTCGGCTACCGCAAGGCCGCACGTCGCTACGCCCGCGGAAACCACGGCAAGGACGCCGCCAAGGTCGTCACGCGGTACCAGAGGCTGGCGACCGAGATGGCCTTCTTGCACGATGCCCTGATGAGCGGCCACCGCAGGCCGCAGGGCGTCGAGCGCACGTACGCGCTGCTCGACTCGATGTACGCGTTGAGACCCGACCTGCGACTCCCGCCCGCGCTTCACACCGCGGTTCGTCACTACTGACCCACCCGTTGCAGGTCCGGTGGACACGAGGGCGCCTCAGGTCGACTAATCTGTGCGTACCACCCGCCCCAGCAGCAATTCGTCGACGAGAGGAGCTCATCGTGCCCGGCGACCACGCTTCGGCCGAGCTCCTGGCGGCCATGAGCTCGCTGCTGCTCAGCGTCCGCGACGTCCCCCTCGACCTCGAGGCCGAGGGTGCTGCCCGCGCGCGCTCGATCAAGTCCGACATCGTCGACCAGCTCTCCGACTACGTCCTGCCCCGGCTCGTCCAGCTCGACGCGCCGCTGCTGGCCGTCGTCGGCGGGTCGACGGGGGCCGGCAAGTCGACGCTGGTCAACTCGATCGTGGGGGAGCGGGTCACCGAGTCCGGCGTGCTGCGCCCGACCACCCGCTCGCCGGTGCTCGTGCACCACCCCGACGACGCCGAGTGGTTCCAGCCCGACCGCATCCTGCCCGACCTCGCGCGCACGTCCGAGCCCGGCAACGGCACGTACGCGCTGCGCCTCGCCGCGACCACCCGCATCCCGCAGGGCCTGGCGATCCTCGATGCCCCCGACGTCGATTCGATCGACAAGGGCAACCGCGAGCTGGCCACGCAGCTGCTCGCCGCGGCCGACCTGTGGCTGTTCGTCACGTCGGCGGCCCGCTACGCCGACCAGGTGCCGTGGGACTACCTGCGCCAGGCCGCCGAGCGCAGCACGTCCGTCGCCGTCGTCCTCGACCGCACGAGCGACGACGCGCTCATCGAGGTCCGGGGTCACCTGGCCCGCATGATGACGTCCCGCGGGCTGTCCGACTCGCCCCTGTTCACGGTGCCAGAGTCGGGTCTCGACACCGACGGACTGCTGCCGCCCGAGGCCGTCGCCCCCATGGTGGGCTGGCTGAGCGAGCTCGCCGCCGACCCGGAGGCCCGGCAGATGGTCGTGCATCGCACCCTCGACGGCGCCATCCGCCACCTGGTGCTGCGCACGCACGACGTCGCCGACGCCCTGGACCCCCAGATCGAGCTCGCCGAGACGTTGTTCGGCACGGCCGACGACGCTTACCGCGAGGCCCTCGACAGCATCACGCGGCAGAGCGCCGACGGCACGTTGCTGCGCGGTGACGTGCTGGCGACCTGGCAGGAGTTCGTCGGCACCGGCGAGCTGCTCAGCTCGGTCGAGGAGAAGGTCAGCCGCATCCGCGACCGCTTCGTCGGGGGCCTGACCGGCAAGCGCACCCGCTCGACCGAGATCGTGGACGCGATCGAGACGAGCGTCCGCATGCTGCTCGTCGAGCACGCGGAGGCGACGGCCGAGACGGTGGCGCGCTCGTGGGGCGCGTCGCCCGCCGGGCGGGGCCTGGTCGCAGGCGGGTCCGGGCTCGACCGCGCGTCGTCCGACCTCCGCATCCGCGCCGAGCGGACGGTGCACGACTGGCGCCAGGGCGTGATCGAGCTCGTACGGGTCGAGGGTGCCGACAAGCGGATGACAGCCAAGTTCCTGGCGTTCGGCGTCAACGGCATCGCCGTGGCGCTGATGGTCACGATGCTGTCGGGCACGCGCAGCACGTCCGACGACACCGGCTCCGCGGCCGTCGGACGCAAGCTGCTCGACGCGATCTTCGGCGCGACCGCGGTCGACGAGCTGGTGGCTCGCGCTCACGACGACCTCGTGGCCCGGTCGTCGTCTCTGCTCGAGGCCGAGGCCGCGCGCTTCCACCGGCTGCTCGAGGCACCCGCTAGTCTCAGGGCCCACCAGACCACGGTGCGCGAGTCCGCGCGCAAGGCCGAGTACGCGCGGCACGCCGACTTCCTGAACGGAGAGATGACGTCATGACGACCTCCGCGGCGGCCGACGCCGTCTACGGCGGCGCCCGCAGCGACGTGGCTCAGCGCCTCGACGGCCTGAGCGGTGCGGTCGAGGCGGCACGTGGTCGCATCGACGCCGAGATCCTGGCCCCGGCCGAGATGCTCACCGAGCGCGCGACGCAGCGTCTGACCCTCTCCGGCGAGCACACGATCGTCGCGCTGGCCGGTGCGACGGGCTCGGGCAAGTCGTCGCTGTTCAATGCCCTCACCGATCTCGAGCTGGCCGGCGTCGGCGTTCGACGCCCCACCACGTCGTGGGCGCTGGCCTGCGCCTGGGGCCCCGACGGTGCGCAGGGACTGCTCGAGTGGATGGGCATCCCGGCCCGCCACCAGGTCTCGCGCATGAGCATGCTCGACCAGTCGGCAGAAGACACCAAGCTCGACGGCCTCGTGCTGCTCGACCTGCCCGACCACGACTCGACCGAGGTCTCGCACCACGTCGAGATGGACCGGCTCGTGACACACGCCGATCTGCTGGTGTGGGTGCTCGACCCCCAGAAGTACGCCGACGCCGCGATCCACGACCGCTACATCCGGCCCATGGCCGCCTACAGCGACGTGACGCTGGTGGTGCTCAACCAGATCGACCGCATCCCGTTCGAGGACCGCAGCCGCGCCCTGGCCGACGTCCGCCGCATCCTCGCCGACGAGGGGCTGCCCGACGTCCCGGTCATCGGTGTGTCGGCCACGCGTGGCGACGGCGTCGACGACCTCAAGCGCGAGCTGGCCGCCCGTATCCGTGCCAAGTCGTCGGCGAAGGCGCGTCTGGCGTCCGACATCGCGGCTGCGGCGGGTGTCATCGAGCAGGTGGGCGGCTCGGGCACCGCCGCCGGGCTCACCGACGAGTCGCGGCGCGCGCTCGACGAGGCGCTCGTCGACTGCGCCGGCGTGCCGCAGCTGGTGCAGGCCGTCGAGGCGTCGACACGCCGGCGGGCCGCGCACCACACGAGCTGGCCGGTCGCGCGCTGGCTCGGGCGCCTCGGCACCGATCCGCTCGACGAGCTCGAGCTCGACACCGACGTGTCGCTCACCGCGATGGCCAGGTCGGCCGCCCCCGAGGCCGGACGGGTGCAGCGTGCCCGCGCCGAGCTCGCGGTGCGCGAGCTGGCCGAGCGCGCGTCGGAGGGTCTCGAGCGTCCGTGGCGCGACGCCGTCCGCGACGCCGCCAGCCCCAAGGACGCGGATGTCGTCGACGAGCTCGACACCGCCATCCGCGCCACGAGCAGCGACATCGCGCGCCCGGCGCCGTGGTGGAGGCTCGTCCACGCCGTCCAGCTGCTCTTCGTTGTCGCCGTGGTCGCCGGCGCACTGTGGTTGGTGGCGCAGGGCGTCGACGCCGCGGCATCGTTCGGCCTGCCCGACCTCGGCTCCGTGGGTCCCGTCCCGCTCGCCGCCGTGGTCGTGGTCGGCGCGCTGCTCGGCGGCCTCGTGCTCGCCGCCGTGTCGGGCCTGGCCGCCGGCGCCGGGGCACGTCGCAAGGCGCAGCGCACCGACGAGGCGCTGCGAGGCACCATCGCGACGATCGCCGCCGACCAGGTCGTCGGTCCGGTCGAGCGTGAGCTCGAGCGCTACGAGACCTACCGCTCCGGCATCGCCGCCGCGCT
>JBEVGQ010000329.1:0-2864 GCA_040511655.1 Aeromicrobium sp.
GCTCGGGCGCGGTCGAGACCCGTCGACAGCAGCACCAGTGCGGCGGCGAGCATGCTGCCGCACGCGAAGACGATCAGCGTCCAGCCGACGGCGTCGCGCGTGTCGGACATGATGACGACGACGATGCCGACGAAGGTCCCGACCGCGAGGAACAGGTTGTAGAACCCTTGGTTGTACGCCAACGGCGCCGTGGTCTCGGCGTCGGCCTGCGACGCGACACCGAAGGTCTTCCACGTGGCGGGCTGGGTCCAGCGCAGCGACTCGAGCACGAAGATGAAGACGTGGAGCGCGCCGGCGAGGCCGGCCAGGACGAGGGCGACGGGGGTCATGACGGGAGCCTAGCGGGTCGTACAGGTCGTCTCATACCACATCCGACGACGCGAAAAGCCTTGCGAATGCGGGCCGGTCGGATTGTTCAAGGGGGCCCGGGACCACTAAGTTCGTCACGTTCACACTCATCGTTGGGAGAAAACGTTATGGCCGTCGACTTCAAGTCAATTGGCAAGTTCGAACAGGGTGCGCTGATCGCCGGCGTGCTCGCCCTCATCCTTTCCTTCATCCCTAGCTACTACACCGCGTCGTACGACGGTCCGGGAGGCATCGACATCTCGAACGGCACGAACGCCTGGACCAGCTACGCGACCCTCGGCGTGCTGCTGATCATCGCCGCGACCGCGATCGTCGCGATCAAGGCGTTCGCACGCGAGAACCTGCCCGACGGCGTGCCGTGGAACCTGGTCGCCGCGGTGCTGGCCGGTGTCGGCACGCTGCTGGTCATCCTGCGTGCGATCTTCGACAACGCGCCCGACTTCCCGGGCGTCTCCGCCGGTCCCGGCTGGTCCGGGTACCTGCTGTTCATCGCCGGCATCGTGCTGACGGTCTTCACGGTGCTCTCGTTCCGTGAGTCGGGCGAGAAGCTGCCGCAGGCCAACAAGAACACCGGTGGCACCCCGCCGCCGGCGCCGCCGGCCGCCTGAGCCAAGGCGCTACCTGCACGACCTGCACCTCGAAGGGCCCGGCCTCGGCCGGGTCCTTCGGCATGCTGGGGTACGTCGTGGGTCAGGACGTGAAGGGCGGTCGGTCGTCGAGGCGGACCGACCGGCGTCCGGCCCAGCGCCACAACCGGGCCGTCAGGTCGCGGTCCTCGTCGGTGACGAGGTTGCCCATGACGCGTAGGGCGAAGGTCATCAGCGTGTGCGACCGCATGCCGATCGGTCCGGCCGTCGGCAACAGCCGCGGCACTGTGATGAGGCCCGCCAGGCGGCGCGCGATCGAGAAGGCCTCGCCGTAGCGGGTCGTGAGCAGGTGCGGCCAGGCCTCTGCGAGGTCGGTGCGCGACCTCATCAGCTCGGCCGCCTCGCGCCCGGTCTCCATGCCGTAGTCGATGCCCTCTCCGTTGAGCGGGTTGACGCACCCTGCGGCATCGCCGATCACCACCCAGTTGGGGCCGGCCACACCCGACACGGCGCCCCCCATCGGCAGCAGGGCGCTCGTCGGGGCACGCAGCTCGCCCGACAGGCCCCACTCGTCGCGGCGCAGGGTCTCGTAGTACTGCATGAGCGGGCGGATCTGCAGGTCGGCCGGACGCTTGGCGGTCGCGAGAGCGCCGACGCCGAGATTCACCTCGCCGTTGCCGAGCGGGAAGATCCAGCCGTACCCAGGCAGCAGCTCGCCGTCGCCGCCATCCGCAGCGGGACCGCGCAGCTCGAGGTGCGACGAGATCCATGGGTCGTCGCTGCGCGTCGAGGTGACGTACGAGCGTCCGGCCACGCCGTAGGCGGTGTCGCGGTGCCACTCCCGGCCCAGCACGCGTCCGAGCGAGGAACGGACCCCGTCGGCGACTACGAGCCGCTCGCACAGGACGGTGTGGGGCGTGCGGTCGGTGCCGACCTGGAACACCACTCCGGTGACCCGACCTGACGCGTCACGCACGGCGTCGACGGCCCGGGCGCCCTCGAAGGGCACCGCGCCCGACTCGGTCGCCACGCGGAAGATGCGGTCGTCCAGCTCGGTGCGCGGGACGACCGAGCCGTGGTCGGGCAGCGTGCCGCCGGGCCAAGGGAGCAGCAGCTCCTGCCCGAAGCCTGCCGCCCGCAGTCCGCGGTTGGTGCCGTGCTCGCGGACCCAGCCGCCGAGGCCGAGCCGGTCGAGCTCGGCGATGGCGCGCGGCGTCAGTCCGTCGCCGCAGGTCTTGTCGCGGGGGAACGTCGCGGCGTCGGCGACGACCGTGTCCATCCCGAGTCGGGCGGTCCAGGCGGCGGCGGCCGCGCCGGCGGGTCCGGCACCGACGACCAGGACGTCCGTGCGGGTGGGGAAGGGCATGCCGCGATTCTCGCAGAGGAACGGGCAGGTGGAAGGATGAGACCCATGAGCCCAGCTGCCACGTCGGAGGCGTCCGACCGCGAGATCCACTACGCCACGCGCGGCTCGTCGTACTACGACGTGCTGCTGGCGGTGTTCTGCGTCGTCCTGGTCGTCTCCAACATCGCTGCCACGAAGGGCACGCAGTTCTTCTCCGGCGACGTCTCGCTCGGGCCCGTGCAGATCCTGCCGGTGTTCTCCGACGGCGGTGCGGTGCTGTTCCCGCTCGCCTACATCATCGGCGACGTCATCGCCGAGGTGTATGGGCTGAAGGCGGCCCGCCGCGCCATCCTGGTCGGCTTCGGCACGGCCCTGATGGCGTTCGCGACGTTCTTGATCGTGATCCAGCTGCCCAGTGCTTCGTTCTACGAGAACCAGGCGGCCTTCGAGAGCGTCGTGTGGTCGGGTGTGCAGATCGTGGCCGCCTCGCTGATCGCGTACGTCGTCGGCCAGTTCCTCAACTCGTACGTGCTGGTGCGCATGAAGGCGCGGTCGGCCGAGCC
>JBEVGQ010000330.1:0-2772 GCA_040511655.1 Aeromicrobium sp.
GTTCACCGGGGAACCGAGCACGTCGCCCCCGGTGGGACGTGTGCGAGGTGTCAGTTTCCCCGGTGAACCTGGGAAACTGCGCCGGGGAAGAACCCACGCGCCGTCGCGCGGGAGGCGATTGGCTCCGCGGGCAGCGCCTGTGGCAACATTGACCCTTGGCGTCGGACGGATCTGCCACAGGGGAGCCGTCGATCATCGCCATACCCTTCCTTTTGATCCAACCCATCCGTGGGTGACCTGTGGCACCAGCGAGGAGCAGAACCATGACCAACCTCATCGACCAGGTCGCCAGCGCGTCGCTGCGCACCGATCTGCCGACCTTCCGCCCGGGCGACACGCTCGAGGTCCACGTGAAGGTCATCGAGGGCAGCCGCTCGCGCATCCAGGTCTTCAAGGGTGTCTGCATCAAGATCCAGGGCTCCGGCGTCGGCCGGACGTTCACCGTCCGCAAGGTCAGCTTCGGCGTCGGCGTCGAGCGCACCTTCCCGCTGCACACCCCCGTGATCGACCACATCGACGTCGCGATCCGCGGCGACGTGCGTCGCGCCAAGCTCTACTACCTGCGCAACCTGCGCGGCAAGGCCGCCAAGATCAAGGAGAAGCGCGACATCTGAGTCGCGCCTCACGCATGACCCAGCAGTCCCAGAAGCCCTCGCCGTTCGCGGCGGGGGCTTCTGGTGTCCTTTGGGGCTGCACGCTGCGTCCGGCCCTGCCGTCCGACGCGGGGTGGATGGCCGAGCTTCGCGCCGTCGTGATGCGACCCGATCTCGAGCGGCTCGGGCGCTACGACGACGAGCGGGTCAGACGGCGGTTCCTGGACGCCTATCGTCCCGAGAACACCACCGTCATCGAGGTCGAGGGCGCGGCTGTCGGACTCTTCGCGGTTCGTCACGAGCCGGGCGAACGCTGGCTCGAGCACCTCTACGTGCGGCCGGACCACCAGGGCCAGGGGCTGGGCGGCGGCGTGCTCGAGCACGTCCTGCGTGACGACCACCCCCGGCCGCTGCGGCTCGACGTGCTGCAAGGCAGCGCGGCCCGCCGACTGTACGAGCGCCATGGCTTCGTCGTGGAGCGCGAGGACGACGTCGACGTCTGGATGCTCAGGTCGTGACTGCCACCGGCAGCTGCCGCGCGTCAGGCTAGGCTCTCCGGGTGCCGGTGACGAAACGAAAGCTCCCCGTCTGGCAGGAGTCGATCCTCCTGGTGGTGGTCGCCATGGTGATGGCGGTGGTGGTCAAGAGCTTGTTCGTGCAGGCGTTCTACATCCCGTCCGGCTCGATGGAGCCGACCATGCTGGTCGACGACAAGATCCTCGTCCAGAAGGTCTCGTACTGGGGTGGCGACGTGAAGCGCGGTGACATCGTCGTGTTCGACGACCCGGGTGGATGGTTGGACGCGGCGTCCACGCCGCATCCGGGCAACATCGTGCAGCGGTCGCTCGAGAAGATCGGCCTGTTCCCGAGCGGCGGCCACCTCATCAAGCGCGCCATCGGGGTCGGCGGTGACCACGTCGTGTGCTGCACCGACGGCAAGCTGACCGTCAACGGCAAGGTCGTCGACGAGCCCTACCTCATGGACGACACCTCGACGGGGCAGACGCCCTTCGACGTCACGGTGCCCGCGGGACGCCTGTGGGTCATGGGCGACAACCGCGGCGACTCGAGCGCGTCGCCCCAGCACATGGGCGATCCCGGCGGCGGCTTCATCCCCGACTCGACGGTCGTGGGCAAGGCCTGGCTGCGGCTGTGGCCGCTCGGCCGGGCGGGGTTCGTCGACGGCACCTCGGCCTTCGACGACGTCCCCCAGCCCTGATCCACGCCGTGCGTGAACACGTTCCATCCGTCCAGCGATGTGTTGAGGTCTCGGGCTAGGCTCCTCGGGTGACCGACAAGAAGCGGCAGCTCCCCGTCTGGCAGGAGTCGATCCTTCTGGTCCTCACCGCGATGGTGATGGCGGTGGTCGTCAAGACCTTCTTCCTCCAGGCGTTCTACATCCCCTCGGAGTCGATGGAGCCGACCATGCTGGTCGACGACAAGATCCTCGTCCAGAAGGTCTCGTACTGGGGCGGCGGCGACGTGAAGCGCGGCGACATCGTCGTGTTCGACGACCCCGGGGGATGGCTCTCCGCCAACGAGTCGAAGCGTGCCAGCAACGTCGTGCAGAAGGCGCTCGAGAAGGTTGGTCTGTTCCCGACGGGCGGTCACCTCATCAAGCGCGTCATCGGCGTCGGCGGCGACACCGTGGCCTGCTGCACCGATGGCAAGCTGACGGTCAACGGCAAGGCGCTCGACGAGCCGTACCTGCTCGACGAGACGGCGACGAAGGACACGACGTTCGAGGTCAAGGTCCGCAAGGGCTACCTGTGGGTCATGGGCGACAACCGCGGCAACTCGTCCGACTCACGCCTCCACCAGGCCGACCCCGGTGGTGGGCAGGTGTCCGAGAAGGCGGTCGTGGGCAAGGCGTGGGTGCGGGTGTGGCCGCTCGGTCGGGCCGGCTTCATCAAGAAGCCCTCCACGTTCGACGCCGTCAACGGCAAGTAGTGCGGGGCGCGACATGACCCGTCTGGCCAAGGGCTCGACGATCCGCCGCGACGCGGGCCTCTACGGCTACGAGCGTGCGCTGGCTCGTCAGGGCCTGCACCCGGTCGCAGGGGTGGACGAGGCCGGACGGGGCGCGTGCGCCGGCCCCCTCGTCGCTGCGGCGGTCGTCCTCGAGCGTCCGATCCCGGGGCTCGCCGACTCCAAGCTGCTGACCGAGAAGCGTCGCGAG
>JBEVGQ010000331.1:0-5104 GCA_040511655.1 Aeromicrobium sp.
AAGGCCGCCGCTCGCGGCGAGTTCCCCGTCACCGAGCGCCGGGGGCCGCTCGGGCTGACGGGTCAGCCGCCGACCAAGCCTCTGGTCGTGGCCGTCGAGGGCAGCGCGCTGGCGGGCGGGTGCGAGCTCGCACTGGCCGCCGACCTGGTCGTGGCGGCGGACGACGCCGTGCTGGGCATCCCCGAGGTGCGCCGCGGCCTGATCGCTGCGGCAGGCGGTGTTGCGCGGTTGCGCGACCGGCTGCCCCGCAACATCGCGATGGAGCTGACCCTGCTGGGCGAGCCCATGTCGGCCACCCGGCTGGCCGAGCTGGGTCTGGTCAACCGGGTGGTCCCGGCGGGCAAGGCGCTCGACGTCGCGCTCGGCCTGGCCCACCAGATCGCGGCCAACGCCCCGCTCAGCGTCGCGGTCGGCAAGCAGATCGTCGAGGAGGCGCCGGGCTGGAGCCCGGACGAGGCCTTCGAGCGCCAGAGCGTCATGGCCTCGCCGGTGATCCTGTCCGATGACTCCCGCGAGGGCGTCGCGGCCTTCGCAGAGGGACGCGAGCCGGTCTGGACGGGTCGCTGACCGCCTCCCGGCGGGACGTCATCACCGATGCGGCATCGCAGGTACTGATGTGATGACGTCCCCGGCGGTTTGTCGGGACGTCATCACGGCGGTTGCGACCTAGGTACTGATGTGATGACGTCCGGGAAGCGGGCTCAGTGGGCGAAGGGGTCGATCCCGGCCGCCACGATCTGCTTGGACGCCGTCACGGCCAGGGGGGCCACCGATGCCAGGTGAGAGACCGCGTCGGGTGAGATTCCCGCGGCGGTCGCGTGGTCGGTGTCGGTCTCGATCTGCGTGCGGGCGACGATGCCTGCCTCGGTGATCGCGTCGTCAGCGCCGATCCAGCCACGCGAGCGCAGGCTCTCGGCCCCGGTCGCCCACTCGTCGTCGGTCCAGCCGCGCAGCTGCTGCTGCCCGTCCATCGCCATGCCCGCCGCGACCGCGAGGACGTTGGCGGCGACGCCGTCGATGCCGGCGGCGGTCAGCACGGCTAGGTGCGAGTCGCCGCGGTACTCGCGCAGCGCCGAGGCCGCGTGCCAGACCGCGCCGAGGTCGTCGCCCGGCACCGGCAGGGCGACGTGGCCGGCGGCCAGTGGACGCCCGGCCAGGTCGAGTCCGGGCAGCCCGGCCTGCAGCCCCTCGGCGAGAGCGGCCACGTCGACGTCCGCGAAGCCCGGCGCGATCGTCTCGCGGGCCAGCGCGTAGCGGGCGGTCAGGATGTCGTCGCGCGTCGCGAGCTGCCAGGCCGCGGGGAGGGCGCGGTGCACCATGCGGGGAGCGAAGCCGTGGAACGTCGCGATGACGACCTCCGGCGGCGGAGTGCCCAGCGCCACGGAGCGGGACGCGAAGTAGCCCATCCAGGTGCCCTTGAGGCCGACGGCCTCGAACGCTGGCTTGGCGCCGGGGCTGAAGTAGACGACGTGATGGATGGTCTCGACGGCGTGCCAGAAGCTTCTGCGGAGGGTCACTGCTCCAGTGTGCCTGCCCGGACGCGCGTCAGGGTCGGGGGACCGCGGTGGGGTTGGGGTACGAGATCGCGCCCGTCTGCTCCAGGGCGCGGGCGATGCCGACGACGGACGCCTCGACGGTGATCGCGCGACCCGTCGCCCGCTGGTCGAGACCGGCGGCGCAGACACGGTCGGTGGTGTCCTCGATCTGCGACCGGGCCGCGCGTCCCGTCTCGGTCGCCGTCCCCGACGCGTCGACCCAGCCGCGGGTGCCGAGCCGTGCGACGGCACGGTCCCACTCGTCCTCGGTCCACCCGCGCACCGTGCGCTGCTCGGCGGGTGCCAGACCGGTCGCGACGGCGAGGGCGTTGGCGGAGGCGCCGTCGAGGCCCGCGGCCGTCAGCACTGCCACGTGGCAGTCGCCGCGGTACTCGCGGATGACCGTCGCGGCGTGCCACAGCCGCCCGAGCTCGTCGTCGGGTTCGGGCAGGTCGGCGTGAGCGGCCGCGAGCGGCTTGCCGGCGAGGTCGAGGCCGGCGACGACCTGCGTCAGCTCGCGCGCGATCTGAGCCACGTCGACGTCCGTGGTGGCGGGCGCGAGGGCGTCGCGGGCCAGGCCCAGCCGAGCCTCGAGGACGTCCTCGCGCGACGCGAGCCGCCACGCGTCCGGCACGGCCCGGGCGACCAGCGACGGGGCGAATCCGTGGAAGAGCGCCGTCACGAGATGTGCCGACGGAGTGCCGACGGCGGCCGACCGGGACGCGACGTAGCCCATCCAGTAGCCCTTGAGCCCGGTCGCCTCGTAGCGAGCCTTGGCGTCCGGCGAGAAGTAGACGACGTCGTGGATGGCCTCGATGGAGCGCCAGAACGCCCTGCTCTGCGTCATGGCCCCAGTGTCGCCCGTGAAGCCGCCCTGACGGCGGGTGGGTAGGGTCGACCCGATGACTGACACCGCGCACAACACCCGCATCCTGCTCGCCTCGCGCCCTCACGGCGAGCCCACGTCCGAGAACTTCGAGATCGAGACGGCGCCGCTGCCCGAGCCGTCCGACGGCGAGGTGCTGCTGCGCACGATCTACCTGTCGCTCGACCCCTACATGCGCGGTCGCATGAGCGCTGCCGAGTCGTACGCGGCCCCGGTCGAGCTCGGCACCGTCATGCAGGGCGGGACGGTGTGCGAGGTGGTCGAGTCCCGCGATCCGTCGCTCGCTCCCGGCGACTTCGTGCTGGCCTTCGGCGGCTGGCAGTCCCACAGCGTCCAGCGCGCCGACCAGGTGCGCAAGCTCGACCCCTCCCGGGCACCCCTCTCCACCGCCGTCGGCGTGCTGGGCATGCCGGGCTTCACGGCCTACGCCGGCCTGCTCGAGATCGGTCGCCCGCAGCCCGGCGAGACCGTCGTCGTGGCCGCCGCGGCCGGGCCCGTCGGCTCGGCGGTCGGCCAGATCGCCCGGCTCAAGGGCGCCCGCGCCATCGGCATCGCCGGCGGACCCGACAAGGTCGCCTTCCTGCGCGAGATCGGGTTCGACGAGGCCCTCGACCACCGCTCGCCCACGTTCAAGGACGATCTCGCGGCCGTCGTGCCGGACGGCATCGACGTCTACTTCGAGAACGTCGGCGGCCACGTCTGGGACGCCGTGCTGCCGCGCCTCAACACGTATGCGCGCGTTCCGGTGTGCGGCCTCGTCGCGCACTACAACGAGACCGAGCTGCCGCCGGGGCCCGACCGCTCGGCGCGCCTGATGCAGACGATCCTGACGAAGAGCCTGACGGTGCGCGGCTTCATCCAGACCGAGTTCGTCAAGACGCACTACAAGGACTTCCAGCGCGACGTCGCGCAGTGGATCGCCGATGGCTCGCTGCACTACAAGGAGGACGTCGTCGACGGGCTCGAGAACGCCCCGGAGGCCTTCTTCGGCCTGTTGAAGGGCAAGAGCTTCGGCAAGCTGCTGGTGAGGGTCGGCGACGACCCGACCCTCTGAGGCCGAGATGAGCGACGTGGACGGGCAGGGCGATCGCGTCCTCGTCATCATCCCGACGTACGACGAGCGCGACAACATCGAGACGATCATCGACCGCACGCTGGCAGCATCGGAGCGCCACCACGTGCTGGTCGTCGATGACGGCAGCCCCGACGGCACGGGCGACCTCGTCGAGAACATCGCCGCGAGCAACGAGCGCGTCGACGTGCTGCACCGCTCCGGCAAGCTCGGGCTCGGTTCGGCCTACATCCTCGGTTTCGGCTGGGGCCTCGAGCGGGGCTTCGAGCTGCTGGTCGAGATGGACGCCGACGGCTCGCACGCCCCCGAGTCGCTGCCGGGCATGGTGCAGCAGCTCGGCCCCGACGGATCGCTGGTGATCGGCTCGCGCTGGGTGCCCGGCGGGGCGGTCGTCGACTGGCCGCTGAGCCGGCAGCTGCTGAGCCGCGGCGGCAACGGCTACGCGCGCCTGGCGCTCGGCATCCACGTCAACGACGCCACGGCGGGGTTCCGCGTCTATCGCGCCGACATCCTGCGGCGCATCGACCTGACCTCGATCGACTCCAAGGGCTACTGCTTCCAGATCGACATGACCCTGCGGGTGCTCGACGCAGGAGGATCGATCGCCGAGCACCCCATCACGTTCCGTGAGCGCGAGCGCGGCGAGTCCAAGATGAGCAGGAGCATCGTCGCCGAGGCCATGTGGAAGGTGACGCTGTGGGGCGTCGCGCGTCGGTTCAGGCGTCTCGCGCGGCGGCGCTGACGGGTCTCAGTCGACGAAGCGGGGGGTCCAGGCCTGCCCGGCCGAGGTCGTCCGCGTGCCGCTCGCGCCCACGATGAGCAGGCACTTCATGTCGATCGACTCGGGATCGAGCTCGCCCAGCGTCGTGACGACGAGCGACTCCTCGGCGCGACCGACGTCCCGCCCGACGACGACGACGGTCTCGGCAGCACGGTGCTCGAGCAGGACGCGCTGCATGTCGGCGACCTGCGTGGTGCGTGAGCGCGACCGCGGGTTGTAGACCGCCAGGACGAGGTCGGCCTGGGCGACAGCACGCAGCCGCGTCTCGATGAGTGCCCACGGCTTGAGCCGGTCGGACAGGCTCATGACGGCGAAGTCGCCGCCGATCGGAGCGCCGGCGCGGGCGGCGACGACCTGCACGGCCGACAGGCCTGGCAGCACGCGGATCGGGACCTCGGCGTAGGCCGGGTCCTCCGCCGCCTCGAAGACCGCCGCGGCCATGCCGAAGATGCCCGCGTCGCCACCGGAGACGACTGCGACGCGCTCGCCGTCCAATGCGAGGTCGAGGGCCGCGCGAGCGCGATCGACCTCGACGGTGTTGCCCGAGGCGTGACGGGTGAGGCCCTCGCGCTGCGGCACGCGGTCGACGTACGGGGCGTAGCCGATCACGTGGTCGACCTCGGCGAGTGCCTCGGCGACCTCGGGGGTGATCCACCGGTCGGGACCGGGCCCCAGCCCGACCACCAGCACCTCCGCAGCGGGAGGGACCAGAGAATCGGGTTGTGTCTGACCCGGTGCGGACGAATCCCGATTCTTCCGTCCACGCGGGGACGGCTTGGTGTCGCCGGGCACGACGATCAGCGAGAAGTACGGCACCGACGTCGGGTCGA
>JBEVGQ010000332.1:0-9379 GCA_040511655.1 Aeromicrobium sp.
ACGAACGAGGCCTCGTCGGCGGCGCCCTCGTACGAGAACGCGGCGTCGACGAGACGGCGCTGGTCTCCGGCGTCGCGGGTGATCGGCCGCCACCTGACGCGGGCGAGCGGGCCGACCTGCGGCATCACGAAACCCGTCACGCTCGCAAGGACGAAGATGACGGCCTGCGACGCATCGGGGTGCGTCACCGCGACGATGCCGGCGAGCCCGGCTGCTCCGGCGAGCGACTGCACCAGCACGACGGGACGCTGCCCGATGCGGTCGGACAGGGAGCCGAACAGCGGCGAGCCGACCGCGTTGGAGATCGCGAGGATGCCCGCCGCGGCCCCGCCGACGCCGTAGCGTCCGGTCGAGCTGCTGACGAGCACGAGGACGCCGAGCTGGCTCATGGCAAGCGGGATCCGCCCGAGGAAGGCTACGAGGATGTAGGCGGGCCCGACGATCCGCAGGAGCGCGCGGTACGCGGCGATGGCTGACACAGCCGGACCAGCCTACCGTCGATCGTGCCGTGTCCCGGACGCCGGATAGGCTCGCGTGGTGCCGCCACAACGCGCCCGGATTGCGACCTTCGGGATCTTCGCCCTCAACGGCTTCACCCTCGGCATGTGGGTCGTCAACATCCCGACGATCAAGGACCGCACCGGTGTCGACCAGGCCACCCTCGGCCTCTTCCTGCTCGTGCTCGGAGGCACGGCGTGGGTCGGCATGCAGCTCGCCGGCCCGGCGATCGACCGCTTCGGCAGCAGACCCGTCCTGACGTGCGCGGCGTGCGCCCTGGTGCTGACGGTGCCGGGCCCGGGCTTCGCCACCGACGCCGCGCAGCTCGTGACGGCGCTGGCCGTGCTCGGCTTCGCCAACGGCTTCATCGAGGTGTCGATGAACTCGCAGGCCGTCGTCGTCGAGCGCGCCTACAGCCGGCCCATCATGGCCGCCTTCCACGCCTTCTTCTCGCTCGGCGGACTGCTGGCGTCGGTGCTGGGCGGCTCGCTGATCGCCGCGGGCGTCGATGTGCGCGCGAGCCTGCTCGGCGTCACCGTGGTGGGGCTCCTGGTCGCGCTGTCGCTGCGCACCTCGTTCATCGCCGCGGCACCCCCGGCGGAGGACGCACCGCCGCGCGGGCGCGTCCCGTGGACGTCGCGGGTGCTCCTGCTCGGGCTGCTGGCGTTCGCCCTGCTGCTGGGCGAGGGCGTGGCCTACGACTGGACGACGGTGCACCTGCGCGACTCCCTGGGCTCCTCCGAGACGGTCGCCGCCTACGCCTTCGGCGCCTTCTCGGCGACCATGACGATCGTGCGTCTGTTCGCCGATCGCGTCGTGGCGCGGTGGGGCCCGGCGGTCTACGTGAGCCGTGCCGCGATCCTCGGCGCCGTCGGCCTGACCGGTGCGGCGCTCGCCCCCACCCCCGCGCTCGCGATCGTCGCGTGGGCGGTCTTCGGCATCGGCCTGGCCGGATGCGTGCCGCAGTTCTTCACCGCCGCCGGCAACGTCAGCGAGACGGCCTCGGGCACGTACCTCGCCCGGGTCACCAGCATGGGCTATCTGGGCCTGCTGGCCGGGCCGTCGGTCATCGGGCTGCTCACCCACTGGGTGCCGCTGACGACGGCGTTCGTCGTGCCGATCGTCGGCTGCGTGCTGGCCGGCCTGCTCGCACCCCACGCGCTCAAGAAGGTGGACGCATGACGCGACCGCTGCGCGAGCTGATGGCCCCCGACTGGGCCGAGGCGCTCGAGCCCGTCGCCGGCCGGATCGCCGAGATGGGCCAGTTCCTCCGGGCCGAGGTCGCGGCCGGACGCTCCTACCTGCCGGCCGGCGACCACGTGCTGCGGGCGTTCGCCGAGCCCATGGCCGATGTCAAGGTGCTCATCACGGGCCAGGACCCGTACCCCACCCCCGGCCATCCCGTGGGTCTGTCGTTCTCGGTGGCGCCCGACGTGCGTCCGCTGCCCCGCAGCCTGGTCAACATCTACCGCGAGCTGGAGTCCGACCTGGGCATCCCGCCGGCGCCCACCGGCGACCTCACGCCGTGGTCGCGCCAAGGCGTGCTGCTGCTCAACCGCGTGCTGACGGTGGCGCCCGGAGCGTCGGCCAGCCACCGCGGCAAGGGGTGGGAAGCCGTGACCGAGCAGGCGATCCGTGCGCTCGTCGCCCGCGACCGGCCGCTGGTCGCGATCCTGTGGGGACGAGACGCGCAGAGCCTGCGACCCATGCTGGGCGACGTGCCGGCGATCGAGTCCGTCCACCCCAGCCCGCTGTCGGCGTCACGCGGCTTCTTCGGCTCGCGGCCCTTCAGCCAGGCCAACGAGCTGCTCGTCACGCAGGGCGCCGAGCCGGTCGACTGGAGCCTCTCCCGCCCCCAGCCCTGAGGCACGCTGACCACTAGGCTGGTGGAATGGCCGACGAGCAGAGGATCAGGGACCGGGGGGTCGTCATCGACGACGCCTTCAGCGGCTTGCAGCGCTGGGGCTTGCGCATCGTGGTGATCGCCGCCGCGGCCTACGTCCTCGGCTGGGGCATCGGCCACATCTGGATGGTGCTGTTCCCCGTCTCGATGGCCCTGATCGTCGCGACCGTGCTGTCGCCGCCGGTCTCGTGGCTGCGCAAGAAGGGCCTGCCTGCCGCTCTGGCGGCCGGGATCGTGCTCGTGTCGTTCCTCGCCCTGCTCGGCGGAGTCGTGACCTTCCTGATCCCCCAGGTCACCGACCAGGCCGGAGAGATCGCCTCATCGGCGTCCAGCGGTCTGCAGGAGGTGCGCGACTGGCTGACCGGCGAGCCGTTCAACATGTCGAACGACCAGATCTCGGCGGCCATCTCGGCACTGCAGGACAAGCTGCAGGACAGCGCCAGCGCGATCAGCGAGGGCGTCTTCACGACCATCAGCGCCGCCACGTCGATCATCATCAACATCGTCCTGGTGCTGATGCTGACGTTCTTCTTCATCAAGGACGGCCACCGCTTCCTGCCGTGGGTCTCGACCCTCGGCGGCCACCGCGCGGGCGACCACCTCACCGAGGTGCTGAACCGGGTGTGGAACACCCTCGGCAGCTTCATCCGCACGCAGACCTTGGTGTCGTTCATCGACGCCCTCATCATCGGCATCGGCCTGGCGATCCTCGGCTCGCCGCTCGCGCTGCCGCTGGCCGTCATCACGTTCTTCGGCGGGTACATCCCGATCATCGGCGCCTTCGTCAGTGGCGGCGTGGCCGTGCTGGTGACGCTCGTGACCAACGACTACAAGGACGCCCTCATCGCGCTGGTCATCGTCGTGGGCGTGCAGCAGCTCGAGGGCAACGTGCTCTCGCCCGTCCTGCAGGGCAAGACCATGAACCTGCACCCCGCCGTCGTCCTGCTGAGCGTCACCGCGGGCGGTTCGTTGTTCGGCATCACCGGCGCGTTCCTGGCCGTGCCGGTCGCCGCGAGCGTCGCCGAGATCATGCGGTACGTCAACGAGCGCATCGACGACTCGGTGTCGGTGCTCGCGCCCAAGGACGACGGGCGGGTGGCCGAGATCCTGGCCAACGACGAGCTCGCCGACTGACGTCAGCCACCAGGTGCACCGATCTTTCTGCGTTCGCGCAGGCCTGGCTACCGATACGCAGTGACTTCCGTCCGCGTGGACACCGATCCTTCTGCGTTGACGACGTCCTGGCTACCGATACGCAGAAAGATCGGTCCCTCGGGGGTGACGTCAGCCGCGGTCGGCGATCGCGGTCTGGACGGCCTCGCGGAAGGTCGCGACGCCGCCGGGCGGGGCGCCGACCATGGCGTCGAGGTCGTGCTCGCGGCAGACCATGTCGAGCATCAGGCTCTCGAGCAGCGAGCTGGCCAGGCTGGTCGGCACCGGCGCCAACCGTCCGGCCCACAGGGCCGTCGTGCGCGGCAGCAGGATCGGCACGGTGAGGATGGGCCGAGGCCGCAGCCCGGCCACCTCGGCGTACACCGAGATCAGGTCGCGGTACGCCAGCGCGTCCGCACCACCGATGTCGAAGGCGCGGTTGACGTCGGACGGCAGGTCGGCCGCCCCCACCAGGTAGTGCAGCGCGTCGCGGATCGCGATCGGCTGCACGCGGTGGGCCAGCCAGTCGGGTGCGATGACGACGGGCAGCCGCTCGGTCGCGGTGCGCAGCATCTCGTACGAGACGGAGCCGCGACCCACCACGATGCCGGCCTGCAGCACCGCCGTCGGCACCCCCGACTCCATCAGGATGTGCCCGACCTCGCGCCGTGACTCCAGGTGCGGCGACAGCGGGACGTCGTCGGGGTACAGACCGCCGAGGTAGACGATGCGGGCGACGCCGGAGTCGCGGCAGGCCTGGCCGAAGCGCGTGGCGATCGTCCGGTCGCGGGTCGCGTACTCGTAGGTGCCGGTCATCGAGTGGATCAGGAACCAGGCGACGTCGACGCCATCAGCCGCGCGGCGCAGCACCACAGCGTCCTGCGCGTCGCCCTCGACGACGTCGACGTGCGACGCCCACGGCTGGTCGCGAAGCCCCTGGGCGTCGCGCGTCAGGACCCGGACGGTCCAGCCGTCGTCGAGCAGCCTGGCGACGACCTGGGCGCCGATGTAGCCGGTCGCGCCGGTGACGAGGGCGGTGCGCGAGGTGGGCATTGACCGACCTTCGCACGCACCGGGCCCGCTCGCCTCCCGAGTGCTCTCGACGCGAACGACTGGGCCCTCCGTGCGAGGATCGAGACAGTCGCACGGAGGTGGTTGGGCATGGCAGGACGTCTGGTGCGTCGCACACGGGTCACGCGGTACGCCGCCGACGGCTCGTCGGCCGGACGCGAGGACTCCCTCGCGGTCGAGGAGCCGCTCGAGGTGCGGGTCAACGGCTCGTCGTTCTCGGTGACGATGCGCTCGCCGGGCGACGACTTCGACCTGGTCGGCGGGTTCTTGGTGTCGGAGGGCGTCGTCTGGTCGGCCGACCAGCTCGCGTCGATGCGGTTCTGTGCCGGCACGGACGAGCAGGGGCTGCAGACGTTCAACGTCATCGACGCCGAGCTCAGCCCCGGCACGGCCCCGCCCGACCTGAGCCTCGAGCGCCACGTCTACACGTCCAGCTCGTGCGGCATCTGCGGCACGGCGTCGATCGACGCGGTCCACAAGGCCACGCACTTCGGACGGCTCGACGACGACATCACGTGGGACGCCGCGCTGCTCGGCTCGCTGCCCGACCGCCTGCGCGAGCGCCAGAAGGTGTTCGACCGCACCGGCGGCGTGCACGCGGCCGGGTTGTTCTCGGCCGATGGCGAGCTGCTGTGCCTGCGCGAGGACGTCGGGCGCCACAACGCCGTCGACAAGGTCGTCGGGTGGGCGCTGCGCGAAGGACGTCTGCCCATGCGTGGCACCGCCCTGCAGGTCTCGGGACGCGCCTCGTTCGAGCTCGTGCAGAAGGCCCACATGGCCGGCATCCCGGTGCTGGCCGCCGTCTCGGCGCCGTCGTCGCTGGCCGTCGAGCACGCCGAGTCGGCCGGCATGACGCTGCTCGGGTTCAGCCGCGGCGGGGGCTTCAACGTCTATGCGGGCGATCACCGGGTGCGGGGCGCCGCCACCTCGTAGGATGGGCCCTTCTGCAGCTCCCCTGACGGTGCAGATCTCGGCCCCACCCCTCGACCTCGGGGCGACTCCGCACCACGAACAGGCAGACTGCGTGAATGAGACCATCGGCTCGATCGGCCGACCGTCGGCGATGGTGGTCGACGCCGGACGCCTGAGCGCACTGGCCGACCTTGGCCTGACCCAGCGGTCGGACGACCGCATGGAGCGGTTCGCCGAGCGCGTCCGAGACCAGCTCGACGTGCCGGTCTCGCTGGTCTCGCTCGTCCAGGCCGACCAGCAGGTCTTCCCCGGCATGTGCGGGCTGCCCGATCCGTGGGCGAGCCGGAGGGCGACTCCGCTCAGCCACTCGTTCTGCCAGCACGTGGTCACGACCGGCGAGCCCCTCGTGATCGCCGACGCCCGCCTCGTCCCGCTGGTGCGCGACAACCTGGCCACGATCGAGATCGGTGTGGTCGGCTACCTCGGCACGCCCCTGACGGACGACCGCGGGCACGTGCTCGGGTCGTTGTGCGCGATCGACACCTCGCCGCGCGAGTGGACCGAGCGCGAGCTGGCGATCCTGTCCGACATCGCGGCCGACTGCTCCAACGAGCTGCGGCTTCGGCTCGCCCGCCTCGACGCCGAGCGTGAGCGCGACCGCCGCGACGCGATCGACGTCCAGCTGCAGGACGTGCTCCGGCACTCGCAGCAGCTGCTGTCGATCGCCGAGGTGCTCAACACCTGCCGTTCGCTCGACGACGTGCGCCGCGCCCTCGACGGCTTCTCGGACCGTCGCAGCGGCCTGATCGAGCTCGGCATCCGGCTCGGGACCGACCGTCCTCGCCTGGCCGACCCCCAGAAGCTCGTCGGCGTCGAGCACGTCGATGCCGTCGACAGCCCGCTGGACGACGCCGAGCAGGCGGAGCTGCGGGCGCGGGGGGCCATGTCGGTGGCGTGGCTGCCGCTGCACGGATCCGGGCCGAACCTCGGGCACGTCGAGCTGCTGTGGGACGTCCCGCACCGCGTCGACGCCCAGGAGAGCCCCGTGGCCGCCGCGCTGGCGGCCTACACGGGCCAGGCCGTCGAGCGCGCCCTGCTCATCCAGAACCGCATCGACGTCGCCCGCGAGCTGCAGGCCGCGATGCTCGCCCCGCTGCCCCACGACACGGGCGTCGACCTGGCCGCCTGCTACCTGCCGGCGATGGCCGAGGAGCAGATCGGTGGCGACTGGTACGACGCCTTCGTCCTGGCCCGCAGCGCGGGTGCCTCGCTCGTCGTCAGCGTCGGCGACGTCACGGGCCACGACATCGCTGCCGCGACCGTCATGGGACAGGTGCGGGCCATGCTGCGGCAGGCCGCCTGGGACGCGCCCGACGCCTCGCCGTCGGCCCATCTCGCGGCGCTCGAGCTGGCCTGCGAGGCCTTCGACATCCCCGCGACCGGCACGGCACTCGTGGCGCGCCTCGCGATGGTGCCGGGCACGCGCTGCTGGCAGATGACGTGGGTCAACGCCGGGCATCCGCCGCCGCTCGTGGTCGAGCCGGAGGGCGGCTCGGGGCTGCTGACCGACCACGACCTGCTGTTCGGCCACCCCGACCTGGCTGGCGGGCCACGCTCCGACCACACCATCGAGCTGCGTCCCGGCGCGACCGTCGTGTTCTACACCGACGGCATCACCGACGAGTCGTCCACCGATCGCGACGAGCAGGTCGAGGCTCTCGTCGACGTGGTCGTCCGCGCGCGAGCCGGCGGCGCCGACGCCGTGGTCAGGGCCTTGGCCGACCGCTTCGTCGACATGCCCGACGACGTCGTGGCGCTCGTGCTGCAGGTGCCGCCGGACGCGTGAGGTGGGCCGCCGGACTCAGCGGACGACGTCGAAGACGTTCTTCTGGATGCCGTTGGAGTAGACGTCGTGCTCGACGAGCGTGAGCTTGGTGGTGTCGACGTCGGAGTCGCTCCACAGCCGCTTGCCCGCGCCGAGCAGCAGCGGGAAGACCAGCAGGTGGTAGCGGTCGACGAGGCCCGCGTCGGCGAGCGACCTGGCCAGCGTCGCGCTGCCGTGCACCGCGATCGGTCCGCCGTCGGTCTGCTTGAGGGCCGCGACGTCGTCGAGCGTCCGCAGCACCGTGGCGGGCCAGCGGTCGTCGCCTGCGTCGAGCGTCGTGGACACGACGTAGCGGGGCATCGCGTTGTAGCCGGCGAAGTCGTCCATCGTCGGCCAGACGGGGGCGAACGCCTCGTACGAGACCCGTCCGAGCAGCAGTGCACCGGTCTCGTCCTGCTCACGCCCCTTGAGCTCGTAGGCCTCGGGCACGAACTCGACGTCCTTGAACGTCCAGCCGGCGTTGCGGTAGCCGGGCTCGCCACCGGGGGCTTCGACGACGCCGTCGAGGGAAACGAACGAGGTGACGATGAGAGGACGCACGGTGGACTCCTTGGGCTGGGGCGGCTCTCAGCCTGCCATCACCGGGAGGCCGGCGGAAGCCCGATCGAGGATCGCGGCCAGGTCGAGGCCCGTCGGCAGGGTGCCGTAGGCCGCGCCGTGGTCGCCGGCGAGGCGTGAGGCACAGAAGGCGTCGGCGACGGGAGCCGGCGAGTGCCTGATCAGCAGCGACCCCTGGAAGACCGTCGCCAGCTGCTCGACGACGCGACGCGCACGGTGCTCGATGTCGTCGAACGACGTCAGCTCCTTCTTGAGCCGGACGAGGGCGTCGTCGAACCGGGCGTCGGATCCCTCGGCCTGCTCGACCTCGCCGAAGTAGGCGTCGAGCGTGTGCGGCTCGCGAGCCATGGCACGCAGCGCGTCGAGGGCGGCGACGTTGCCCGACCCCTCCCAGATCGACAACAGAGGTGCCTCGCGGTAGATGCGCGGGAGGTCGGAGTCCTCGATGTAGCCGTTGCCGCCGAGGCACTCGAGCGCCTCGCCGACGACCATCGGGGCCCGCTTGCACACGTGGTACTTGGTGACCGCCAGCGCGATGCGACGCAGTGCTGCCTCGCCCTCGTCGCCGCGGATCGACCGGTCGTTCGCGCCGGCCAGCCGCATCATGGCGGTCGTGGCCGCCTCGGACTCGACCGCGAGATCGGCCAGCACGTTGCGCATCAGCGGCTGGTCGGCCAGCCGGGCGCCGAACGCCGACCGGCGCCGAGCGTGGTGCATCGCCTGCACGAGGGCCGACCGCATGGCGGTGCTCGACCCGATGACGCAGTCGAGCCGAGTCATGTTGACCATCTCGACGATCGTGCGGACGCCGCGGCCCTCCTCGCCGACCAGCCAGCCGGACGCGCCGTCGTACTCGATCTCGGACGACGCGTTCGACCGGTTGCCCAGCTTGTCCTTGAGCCGCATGAG
Organism: Aeromicrobium sp.; assembly: GCA_040511655.1. Classification (GTDB taxonomy): domain Bacteria; phylum Actinomycetota; class Actinomycetes; order Propionibacteriales; family Nocardioidaceae; genus Aeromicrobium. The sequence goes on from JBEVGQ010000332.1 coordinate 8,889, forward strand.
CTGCATCCGGTTGCGCTCCCCGCCGGGCAGCACGCGCGGCACCATGAAGCACGAGAGCCCCGAGGGGGTCTGCGCCAGCGTCAGGAACAGGTCGGACATCGGCGCGCTCGTGAACCACTTGTGGCCGACCAGCTCGAACGTCCCGTCGGGGCGCTCGGAGGCCGCCGTGGTGTTGGCGCGGACGTCGGAGCCGCCCTGCTTCTCGGTCATCGACATGCCCGCGACCAGGCCCGGCTTGGTCGACGGGTCGCGGAGCGCCGGGTCGTACTCGCGACTGGTGAGCAGCGGCTCGAATTGGGCCGAGAGGGTCGGAGCCGAGCGCAGCGCCGGCACCACGGCGTAGGTCATCGAGATCGGGCAGCCGTGGCCGGCGTCGACGTTCCAGACGGCGAACTTGGCGGCTCGCGCGACGTGCGCGCCCGGACGGTCGTCGGCCCATGGGGCTCCGTGCAGCCCGTGGGAGACGGCCGTGCGCATCAGCTCGTGGTAGG
>JBEVGQ010000333.1:0-2661 GCA_040511655.1 Aeromicrobium sp.
GGCGCGTCCTCGTCGGGGACGACGACAGGCAGGATGCCGCGGCCCTGCTTGCCGGTGGACTCGGCCACGAGCTGCTCGATCCAGTCGCCGATGCCGTTGCCGGAGCGGTCGGCGATCACGAGCTTGTCGACGCCGTGGCTGTTGGCGACACCGAGCAGCACGCCGAGGCGCAGGGCGGGGTTGTCGACGTCGTCGGCGAACAGTGCGGGGGAGGCCTCGCGGGCGCTGTCGAGCAGCTCGCCGATGTCGGCCCCCGCCAGTCCACTGGGGACGAGGCCGAAGGCGGTCAGTGCCGAGTAGCGTCCGCCGACGTTCGGATCGGCGCGGAACACCCGGTAGCCCGCCTCGGTGGCCTGCTGGTCGAGCGGCGAGCCGGGGTCGGTGACCACGACGATGCGCTCGCGGGGGTCGATACCCGCCTCGGTGAAGGCGTGCTCGTACGCGCGACGCTGGCTGTCGGTCTCGACCGTGCCGCCCGACTTGCTCGAGACCACGACGACCGTGCGCTCGAGCCGGTCGGCGATGGCGGAGCGCACCATGTCGGGCTGCGACGAGTCGAGCACCGTCAGGTCGACATCTGCGGTGTGACAGATGACTTCGGGGGCGAGGGAGGAGCCGCCCATGCCGCAGAGCACGACGTGGTCGAGCCCCTTGGCATCCAGGTCGGCGCGCAGCGACTCGATCTCGGCGACCAGAGGTTGCGAGGTCTGGGCCAGCTGCGTCCAGCTGAGGCGGATCGCGGCCTCGGACTCGGCGTCAGGACCCCACAGGGTGGGGTCCTGTGCGCCGATGCGCGAGGCGACGTGATCGTCGACGGCGCTGCGCAGAGCTGCATCGAGCTCGTCGGTGGACGGGACGGTGAGCGCTACGTCGACGCTGTGGTGTCCGGCCACGGCTCAGGCCTTGTCGAGCTCGGCGGAAACCGTCTGGAGCAGCTCTGCCCACGAGGCGTCGAACTTCTCCAGACCCTCGTCCTCGAGCACCTTGACGACCTCGTCGTACGAGATGCCCTCGCGCTCGAGGGCGGAGATGGCATCGCGCGACTCCTCGTAGGTGTTGCTGACGCGGTCGCCGAGGATCTCACCGTGGTCGGCGACGGCGTCGAGCGTCTTCTCCGGCATGGTGTTGACGGTGTTGGGCGCCACCAGCTCGGTGACGTACAGGGTGTCGGGCAGGTTCGGGTCCTTGACGCCGGTGGATGCCCAGAGCGGACGCTGGGCGTTGGCGCCCTTGGCCTCGAGGGCCTTGAACCGGTCGGAGCCGAAGACCTCCTCATAGGCCTCGTACGCCAGGCGCGCGTTGGCCAGGGCGGCGGTGCCGCGCAGCGGGTGGTCTTCGCCGAGGCGCTTGTCGACCTCGGTGTCGACGCGGCTGACGAAGAACGAGGCCACGGAGTGGATCTCGGACAGGTCGCGGCCCGCCGCGTCGGCCTGCTCGAGGCCTTCGATGTAGGCGTCCATGACGCCGCGGTAGCGCTCGAGCGAGAAGATCAGCGTGACGTTGACGCTGATGCCCTCGGCGATGACGGCGGTGATCGCGGGCAGGCCCTCGAGCGTCGCCGGGATCTTGATGAGCAGGTTGGGCCGGCTCACGCGCTCCCACAGGCGGTGCGCGAGGTCGATCGTGCCCTCGGTGTCGCGAGCCTTGCCCGGATCGACCTCGATCGATACGCGACCGTCGACGCCGCCCGTGGCCTCGAACACCGGCGCGAGGATGTCGCAGCCGTTCTGGACGTCCGTCGTGGTCAGCTCGAAGACCGTCGTGTCGACATCGGCGCCGGCGGCCTTGAGCTCCTTGACCTGCGGCTCGTACTTCTCTCCCTTGGAGAGGGCCGAGGCGAAGATGGACGGGTTGGTCGTCACGCCGACGACGCCCTTGTCGGCCACGAGCTCGGCCAGGTTTCCGGACTCGATGCGCTCGCGCGACAGGTCGTCGAGCCAGATGGACACCCCGGCGTCAGCCAGGGCCTTGAGGCGATCGTTCATGAGTGCTCCTGTGAGGAATCGTTCGTGAATGGCGGCGCGTCGATCAGTGCGACGGCGCGTCGGAGTTGTCACCCGGGCCGACAGGTCCTGCCGGACGGGCGTGGAACGGTGCGGACGGCTCGCCCGCGGCAGCCGCGATGGAGTCCTTCGCGGCCGCGACGACGGCCTCCGCGGTGATGCCGAACTTGTCGTACAGGGTCTGGTAGTCGGCCGACGCGCCGTAGTGCTCGAGGCTGATGACGCGGCCGGCGTCGCCGACCACGTCGCGCCAGCCCAGCGCGACGCCTGCCTCGACAGCCACGCGGGCGCGCAGCGCCGGCGGGACGACCTCGTCGCGGTACGACGCGTCCTGCTGCTCGAACCACTCGCGGCTCGGCATCGACACGACACGGGCCTTGATGCCCTCGGCGGCCAGCAGCTCGCGAGCCTTGACCGCGATCTGCACCTCCGAGCCGGTGCCGAACACGATGACGTCGGGCGTGCCGCCCTCGGCCTCGAGCAACGTGTAGGCGCCCTTGGCCGTGTTGTCGGCGGTGGCCCACCCGTCGACGCCCCGCGGGAAGGTCGGCAGGTTCTGCCGGCTCAGGATCAGTGCGGCGGGGCGATCGGTCAGCTCCATGATCGTCTTCCAGGCGGCGATCGTCTCGTTGGCGTCGGCCGGTCGGACGACGTCGAG
>JBEVGQ010000334.1:0-2770 GCA_040511655.1 Aeromicrobium sp.
GTCGATCAAGCAGGTCGCGTCGGGACGCTTCGGCGTGACGTCGGAGTACCTCACCAACGCCGACGACATCCAGATCAAGATGGCGCAGGGTGCCAAGCCCGGCGAGGGTGGCCAGCTGCCCGGCCCGAAGGTCTACCCGTGGGTGGCCAAGACCCGTCACTCGACGCCCGGCGTCGGGCTGATCTCGCCCCCGCCGCACCACGACATCTACTCGATCGAGGACCTCAAGCAGCTCATCCACGACCTCAAGAACGCCAACCCGTCCGCGCGCGTGCACGTCAAGCTCGTGTCGGAGGTCGGCGTCGGCACGGTGGCGGCGGGCGTCTCGAAGGCCAAGGCCGACGTGGTGCTGATCTCCGGCCACGACGGCGGCACGGGCGCGTCGCCGCTGACGTCGCTCAAGCATGCCGGCGGACCGTGGGAGCTCGGCCTGGCCGAGACCCAGCAGACGCTGCTCATCAACGGTCTGCGCGACCGCATCGTCGTCCAGGCCGACGGCCAGCTCAAGACCGGCCGCGACGTCATCATCGCCGCGTTGCTCGGTGCTGAGGAGTTCGGTTTCGCGACGGCACCGCTGGTCGTCAGCGGCTGCATCATGATGCGGGTCTGCCACCTCGACACCTGCCCCGTCGGCGTCGCGACGCAGAACAGGACGCTGCGCGAGAAGTACTCGGGCAAGGCCGAGTACGTCGTCAACTTCTTCACGTACATCGCCCAGGAGGTGCGCGAGTACCTCGCGAGCCTCGGCTTCCGGTCGATCGAGGAGGCCGTCGGCCACGCCGAGGTCATCGACATCGACAAGGCGGTCGACCACTGGAAGGCCGACGGTCTCGACCTCTCGCCGATCCTGTACGTGCCCGAGCTGCCCGAGGGCGCTGCGCTGTACAACACGACGACGCAGGACCACAGCCTCGACAAGGCGCTCGACAACGAGCTCATCGAGCTCAGTGCCGATGCGCTCGAACGCGGTGAGCCCGTGCGGGCACAGCTCCCTATCCGCAACGTCAACCGCACGGTCGGCACGATGCTGGGCCACGAGGTCACCAAGCGCTACCGCGGCGAGGGCCTGCCCGAGAACACGATCGACCTGACGTTCCTCGGATCGGCGGGTCAGTCGTTCGGCGCCTTCGTGCCCAAGGGCATCACGCTGCGGCTTGAAGGCGACGGCAACGACTACGTCGGCAAGGGCCTGTCGGGCGGACGCATCATCGTCCGTCCGCCGCGCGACGCCCAGTTCACGGCCGAGGCGCACATCGTCGCCGGCAACGTCATCGGCTTCGGCGCGACCGGGGGAGAGATCTTCCTGCGCGGCCGCGTCGGCGAGCGCTTCTGCGTGCGCAACTCCGGTGCCAGCGCCGTCGTCGAGGGCGTGGGCGACCACGCGCTCGAGTACATGACCGGCGGACGCGTCGTGATCCTCGGTGCCACCGGCCGCAACGTCGCGGCCGGCATGAGCGGAGGCTCCGCCTACGTCCTCGACCTCGACGAGTCGCTGGTCAACAAGGACATGGTTGAGCTGCGGGAAGTACCTGAGTCTGCGGCAGAAGGTCTCCGGGCCCTTGTCAGAGCGCACCTCGAGGAGACCGGCTCTGCGGTGGCCGAGCAGCTGCTCGCCCACTGGAAGCAGTCGCTGGACCGTTTCACCGAGATCATGCCGGTCAACTACCGGCTCGTGCTCGAGGCGCGTGACGCCGCCGAGGCCGAAGGCCTGTCCGAAGAAGACACCACAGCTCGCATGATGGAGGTGGCCGCACGTGGCTGATCCCAGAGGTTTCATCAACACGCCCCGCCAGGTCGCCGAGCGGCGTCCCGTCGAGGAGCGCATCAACGACTGGAACGAGGTCTACCCCGGTGGGCCCGGTCGCGCGCTGCTGCCGATCATCACCGAGCAGGCGGGGCGATGCATGGACTGCGGCATCCCGTTCTGCCACAACGGCTGCCCGCTGGGCAACCTCATCCCGGAGTGGAACGACCTCGTCTGGCGCGACGACTGGGACGAGGCGCTCGACCGTCTGCACGCGACCAACAACTTCCCGGAGTTCACCGGCCGGCTGTGCCCGGCGCCGTGCGAGACCGCCTGCGTCGTCGGCATCAACCGCGACGCGGTGACGATCAAGAACGTCGAGGTCTCGATCATCGACAAGGCCTGGGACGACCGTCGCGTGCGCCCCGAGCCGCCGGAGTGGCTGACGGGCAAGACGGTCGCGGTCGTCGGTTCGGGTCCTGCGGGCCTGGCTACGGCCCAGCAGCTCACCCGGGCGGGGCACACCGTCGCGGTGTACGAGCGCGACGACAAGCCCGGCGGGCTGCTGCGCTACGGCATCCCCGAGTTCAAGATGGAGAAGATCCAGGTCGAGCGCCGCATCGAGCAGATGGAGCGCGAGGGCACGGTGTTCCGCACCGGCGTCCAGGTCGGCGACACGCTGACCGGATCGCAGCTGCGCGACCGCTACGACGCGGTCGTGCGCGCGATCGGCGCCACGGTCCGTCGTGACCTCCCGGCGCCCGGACGCGAGCTCGGCGGCATCCACCAGGCGATGGAGTTCCTGCCCCAGGCCAACCGCGTCGCCTTGGGCGAGGAGGTCGAGGGCCAGATCCTGGCCACCGACAAGGACGTCGTCATCATCGGCGGCGGCGACACCGGGGCCGACTGCCTCGGCACGTCCGTGCGCCAGGGTGCGCGCTCGGTGACGCAGCTGGAGATCATGCCCAACCCGGGCACGGATCGTCCGGGTCACCAGCCGTGGCCGACCTACCCGATGATCTACCG
>JBEVGQ010000335.1:0-3536 GCA_040511655.1 Aeromicrobium sp.
GCGACGACCATGTCGAACACGGCGTTCTCGAGCTGGCTGTGCGTCGGGAAGCCGACCCACTGACCGTCGATGAGCGCGACGCGGGTGGCGCCGACCGGGCCGGTGAACGGCAGGCCCGAGATCTGCGTCGACGCCGAGGCGGCGTTGATCGCGAGCACGTCGTACGGGGTGTCGGGGTTGAGCGCGAGCACCGTGATGACGACCTGGACCTCGTTGCGCAGGCCCTTCTTGAACGTCGGGCGCAGCGGGCGGTCGATCAGGCGGCACGTGAGGATCGCGTCCTCGGACGGACGACCCTCACGACGGAAGAACGAGCCCGGGATGCGACCCGCGGCGTACATCCGCTCCTCGACGTCGATCGTCAGGGGGAAGAAGTCGAAGTGGTCCTTGGGGTGCTTGCCGGCCGTGGTGGCCGACAGCAGCATCGTGTCGTCGTCGAGGAACGCCGACACCGAGCCGGCGGCCTGCTGGGCGAGCACGCCGGTCTCGAAGCGGATGCTGCGGGTGCCGAAGGCACCGTTGTCGATGACGGTCTCGACGGAGTGAAGTTCGGACATGGAAGTCCCTTCCGCAGGCGACATAGGCCTGCATGTTGGGACGGAGCCACCGGGCGTTGAACCGTGCCGGTCTTCGATCGAGGCCTGCGGGACTGCTGTGAGCTTCCCGAGGGCCACTACCGAGGACCGAGCACTTCTCAGGTTCAGGCTGTGCCCGGACGCTTCCGTCTGGAGTGATTCGTTGTGCAGTTGTGGCGGAGGCGGCCACTTCCGATGAAGTGACCGCCTCCGGGGGTTCTAGCGGCGCAGGCCGAGACGCTCGATGAGCGAGCGGTAGCGCTCGATGTCGTTGTTCTGCAGGTAGTTGAGCAGGCGACGACGCTGTCCGACGAGGAGCAGCAGACCACGACGGCTGTGGTGGTCGTGCTTGTGCTCCTGCAGGTGACCGGTCAGGTGCGCGATGCGCGCCGTCAGCAGGGCGATCTGGACCTCCGGAGATCCGGTGTCGCCGTCGCTGAGCGCGTACTGCTTGATGATGTCTTCCTTGGCGACGCCCGCAACTGTGGGCGCAGCAGTCTTCTTCGACACGTTTCTCCTTGGGGGTTCCGTTGCACGGCGCGCCCGGGCACATCCACCGGGGCACTATCGATCCGTGGCCGATCACACGGCAGCGACCAGACTATCAGCGGCGGTGTTCGCAGGGCCAATCGACGCTTGGGCCGGTCGTTAGCATCGCCGCATGCCTCACGCCTCGCACCGGACCCGCACCCTCGGCACGGCACTGGCGGCCTTGGCAACGATCCTCGCCGTGATCGCGGGCTGCACCACCGGCGGTGCGTCCGACGACGCACGACCGTCCGCCACCGCTTCGTCCACGCCCCCTGCTCCGGCCGAAGGCCGGTCGCGGACGTACGTGGCGCTCGGCGACTCCTACACCGCCGGCCCTGGCATCACGCCCCAGCAGGCCGACAGCGGCTTCTGCCAGCGTTCGGCCGAGAACTGGCCGACGCGGGTCGCGGCCTCGCTCGGCCTGACGCTGCGCGACCTCAGCTGCTCGGGCGCCACGACGTCCGACCTCTCCGCGACGCTCGCGTCGGGCACCGTGCCGGCCGACGCCAGCCTCGTGACGGTCAGTGCTGGCGGCAACGACGGCGGCCTGTTCCTCTCGCTCCTGCGCGCGTGCACGGCAGGCTCCCAGCAGTGCCGCGAGTTCGTGGCCGACCGGACCCCGTCGATCCTCCAGCAGACGACCGACGAGCTGTCCTCGCTGCTCGGCGACGTGCGCAAACAGGCGCCCCGTGCTCGTGTGCTGCTGGTCGGCTACCCGCGCATCGCGCCACCGTCCGGCACGTGCGAGGCCCTCGGCATCGCCGCCGACGACGTCATGTCGGTGCGCGACGCCGAGACCGAGCTCGAGGCAGCGCTCCAGCGGGCAGCCGCCAGCGCCGACGTCGACTACGTCTCGCTGCGCGGGCCCTCGGTCGGTCACCACGCGTGCGCCGGCGACCAGGCCTGGACCAACGGCGTCTCCCCCACGGCCGGCGACGGCATCGTCCTGCACCCCAACGCGCGGGGCATGAAGGCCGTCGCGGACGTGGTGGCGGCCGCGGCTCGCCTGCCCGTCAGCGGCTAGAGACCGAGCACGTTCCGCGTCTGGTCGACGTCGGCGGCCATCTGGACGATGAGGGCGTCGACGTCGTCGAACTTCTCCATGCCGCGCAGCCGGTCGACGAGCTCGACGCGGATCGCCTCGCCGTACAGGTCGAGGTCGGTGCGGTCGAGCACGTATGACTCGACGCGGCGCTCGATGCCGTCGAACGTGGGGTTGGTGCCGACCGAGATGGCCGCCGGCAGCCGCTCACCGTCGGCGCGGACCACCCAGCCCGCGTAGACGCCGTCGGGCGGGACGGCGTAGGCCTCGTCGACGGGGACGTTGGCCGTCGGGTAGCCCAGCTCACGACCCCGCTGGTCGCCCTTGCGGACCACGCCGGTGATCTCGTGCGGACGCCCCAGCACCTCGGCCGCCTCGCGCATGCGTCCTGCGGCCACGTGCGCACGCACCAGCGTGGACGAATAGGGCTCGGCCCCGCCGTCGAGGTCGAGGGCGTCGACCGTGAAACCGGCTGCCTCCCCCGCCTTGCGCAGGAACGCCGTGTCGCCCGATGCTCGGTGCCCGAAGCGGAAGTTCTCGCCGACCGCGACGAGCACGGCCTGCAGCTCGTCGCGCAGCACACGGTCGACGAACTCCTGCGGGGTCCACGCCGCCATGTCGCAGGTGAAGTCGAGGATGCGGACCTCGTCCGCCCCGGCTGCGAGCAGCAGCTCGACCCGGCGCTCGGTCGTCGCCAGACGCCGCGGTGCGTGATCGGGGGCGACGACGGCCAGCGGGTGGGGCTCGAAGGTCACGGCGATCACCGGCAGGCCCGGCGAGAGCTCGCGGGTGCGTGCGATGACGTGCTGGTGGCCTCGGTGGACGCCGTCGAAGTTGCCGACCGTCACAGCGGCCGGCGAGGTGCGCGCCGTGGTCGATGCCCCGGGGAAGTCGCGCCAGATCGTCACGGGAAAACTGTGCCACACGCCCGGAGCGCCCTCGTGGCTGGTCGAGCCTAAGAACTCTCTCATCGGCACCTCATCGGCCACCGCCTCGACGTGGGGCATCGTGGCACCCATGCACCGGACGTACCGACTCCCCGCGCTCCTGCTCGCGGTCGTGGCGATCGCGGCAACCGCCGTGATCGGACTGCGCCTGGCAGCCGACGCCGACCGGGGCCCGCAGGACGACACCAGCCCCGTCGTGCTCACCCCGTCGACGCCCCCCGCCCCGACACCCCTGGCCACCACGGCCCCGACCGTCCAGCCGGGCTCCGACGATGACGACGACGAGTTCTTCGACCGCACCGTGCCGGCCCCGCGCGACTACGACGACGATGACGACGACCCGGACGATGACGACGAACCCGACGACCGCGACGATGACTGAGTGAACACGCCCGCCGTCCGGACGGCGCTGTCGCGCCTGTCGGTGCGACAGCGCCTCAC
>JBEVGQ010000336.1:0-2727 GCA_040511655.1 Aeromicrobium sp.
TCGACCGCGACCTTGTCGCCGTGGACGACGTTGAACACACCGTCCGGCAGCCCGGCCTTGGTGTAGAGGCGGGCGACGAGGTCGGACGCGCCGGGGACGCGCTCGGACGGCTTGAGCAGGAAGGTGTTGCCGCAGGCGATCGCGACCGGGTGCATCCACAACGGCACCATGATCGGGAAGTTGAAGGGCGTGATGCCCGCGACGACGCCGATCGGCTGGCGGAACGTGTGCGAGTCGACGCTGCCCGAGACGCTGTCGGAGTACTCGCCCTTGAGCAGCTGCGGGATACCCGCGGCGAACTCGACGACCTCGCGGCCGCGGACGACCTCGCCCTTGGCATCGTCGATCGTCTTGCCGTGCTCGGAGCTGATGATCGCGGCGAGCTCGTCCTCGTGCTCGACCAGCAGCTGGCGAAAGTCGAACATGATGCGCGAGCGCGCCGTCACCGACGTCTCGCTCCAGGTCTCGAACGCCGTGGCGGACGAGGCGACGGCGGCGTCGACGTCTGCGGTGGTCGCGAGTCGCACCTGCGACTTCGCGATGCCGCGCGCGGGGTCGTAGACGTCGCCGAAGCGGTCGCTCTCGCCCTGGAACGGGGCGCCGTCGACGTAGTGGTCGTACTGGGTCATGACAGGTCCTTCGGAATCGATGCAGTCTGCTCGGGGGCCGGCGTCAGGTACGGACGCTGGCGGGTCTTGTGCTCGTCGTAGGCGACGCGGGCCTGCTGGGTCGACTCGAGCACCGAGACCTCGGAGACCGGGACGTCCCACCAAGCCGGGCTGTCGGGCGCCGGCACCAGCGGATCGGTCTCGACGTGGATGACGGTCGTGCGCGTGGACGCCTTGGCCTTGCGCACCGCGGCTCGGAAGTCGTCGATGCCGCTGACGGCCAGCACGTCGGCGCCGAGGCTGGCGGCGTTGGCGGCCAGGTCGACGGGCAGCGTGTCGCCGTCGAGCCGGCCGTCGGCGGCCCGGTAGCGGTAGGCCGTGCCGAAGCGCTGCGAGCCGAGCGACTGCGACAGCGCCCCGATCGAGGCGTAACCGTGGTTCTGCACCAGCACGACGATGACCTTGACGCCCTCGGCCACGGCCGTCACGAGCTCGGTGTTCATCATCAGGTACGAGCCGTCGCCGACCATCACGAACACGTCGCGGTCGGCGTCGTCGCCGGCGTGCGCTTGGTCGAGCGCCGCCATCTTGACGCCGAGCCCGCCGGCGATCTCGTAGCCCATGCAGCTGAAGCCGTACTCGACGTGATAGCCCTTGCGGTCGCGGGTGCGCCACAGCTTGTGCAGGTCGCCGGGCATCGAGCCCGCCGCGCAGAGCACGACGTCGCGCGGGTCGGAGAGCTCGTTGACGGCGCCGATGACCTGCGACTGGATCGCGAGCCCGTCGGCGACGGCGGGAGCGCCCTCGCCGTCGTAGGCCCGCTGCACGACCTGGTCCCACTCGGCCGCCAGGGCCGTGGCGCGCTCGCCGTGGGTGGCGTCGGCCGTCCAGCCGTCCAGCGCCGCCGTGAGCGCCGTGAGACCCTCACGAGCGTCGGCGACGAGCCCCGTGGCGGAGTGCTTGTGCGTGTCGAACGCCGACACGTTGAGGTTGACGAACCGCACGTCCGGGTTCTCGAAGACCGTGCGCGAGGCCGTCGTGAAGTCGCTGTAGCGCGTGCCGACGCCGATCACGACGTCCGCCTCGGCGGCGAGCGCGTTGGCGGCCGTCGTGCCGGTGGCGCCGATCGCGCCGACCGAGAGCGGGTGGTCGTAGGGCAGCGCGCCCTTGCCGGCCTGCGACTCCCCCACCGGGATGCCGGTGGCCTCGACGAACGTCCGCAGGGCGTCATTGGCCTGCGAGTAGGTCACGCCTCCGCCGGCCACGACCAAGGGCTTGCGGGCGGACCGGATCGCCGCGACCGCGCGCTCGAGGGCGGACGGCTCGGGCACCGGGCGCGCGACGTGCCACACGCGCTTGGCGAACAGCTCGTCGGGGAAGTCGTACGATTCGGCCTGGACGTCCTGCGGCAGCGCGAGCGTCACGGCGCCGGTCTCGGCCGGATCGGTCAGGATGCGGGTCGCGTGCAGCAGCGCGGACGCGAGCTGCTCGGGACGGTTGACGCGGTCGAAGTAGGCCGAGACGGGACGGAACGCGTCGTTGACCGAGATGTCACCCTGCTGGGTGTTCTCGAGCTCTTGCAGCACGGGGCTGGCGACCCGGGTGGCGAACGTGTCGCCCGGCAGCAGCAGGACGGGCAGGCGGTTGATCGTGGCCAGGGCCGCGCCCGTGAGCATGTTGGTGGCGCCGGGGCCGACGGACGCCGTGACGGCCATCGCCACGAGCCGGTCGCGCTGACGGGCGTACGCCACGGCGGCGTGCACCATGGCCTGCTCGTTGCGGCCGTGGAGGAAGCGCAGATGGCCTCTGCCGCCTGTGCCGCCTCCGGCGGCGGTTGCATCATCGGACAGCTCGCGCTCGAGCAGCGCCTGGCCCACGCCGGCGACGTTGCCGTGGCCGAAGATGCCCCAGCAACCCGCGAAGAACGGACGCTCGACGCCGTCGCGCTCGGTGTACTGGGCCTCGAGGAAGCGGACGGTCGCCTGGGCGACGGTGAGGACGGTCATGCGAGCCCTCCTTCGGGCAGGGATCCGAACGGGAGCCGGGGGTCGACGGCCTGGTCGGCCCAGGTGTCGCGGATCCAGGTGTGGGCCGGGTCGTCGCAGATCAGCCAGGCGCG
>JBEVGQ010000337.1:0-12166 GCA_040511655.1 Aeromicrobium sp.
CCCCGCGACGACGTCGCGGGGGCCTCGTGCGTGCAGCGGGTCAGCGGATGCTGAACATGTTCGGGTAGGTGCGCGTGGGCACGGCGCCGTGACCGTCGGTGGCGACGAGGCGGACCGTCTTGGCGACGCCGACGACCGAGACCGCGCCGATGATGATTCCGAGGACGAGCATGGGGGCCTCCTTGAAGGCTGTCTGTGCGAGCCGGGGGTAGCTCGTACGTCCAGTGTGGAACTCCAGACCGTCAAGGACAAGCCAACATTGCTACACGTAACATGTAGTGTTCCTACATGGATGTCAACAGGCTCGCGTTGTTGCGGGAGCTGGCCGAGCGGGGCACCGTCGGGGCAGTCGCCGACGCGATGAAGGTCACACCCTCGGCGGTGTCTCAGCAGCTCAAGGTGCTCGAGCGCGAAGCCGGCTACACGCTCGTCGCCCCCGCCGGACGGGGCGTCGAGCTGACCGTGGCGGGTCGCGCCCTCGCGCAGGCGGCCACCGAGATCGCGATCGCCATCGAGAGGGCCGAGGGTCGCTGGCGCGAGTACATGGAGCGTCCGGCCGGTCAGGTCCGCCTCGCGACGTTCCCCACCGGTGGCGAGATGCTGCTGCCGGGCACGCTGACGCGCATGGCCGGCACTCCGGAGGTCGAGCTGCTCTGCTCGGACGAGGACGGGGTGACGGTCGACTTCGCCGACCTGACTCCCGACTACGACGTCGTGATCGCCGACTCGCCCACGACGAACGCGTCGTGGCACGAGCGGGGGCTGCAGGTCGTCCCGCTCATGAGCGAGCCGCTCGACGTGGCCCTGCCGGAGGGGCATCCGCTTGCCCGCAAGGCGAGCCTGTCGCCCCGCGACGTCGTCAGCGAGACCTGGATCGGCGTTCCGCACGACTACCCCTTCGACCGGGTGCTGAGCCAGGTCGTCGCCGCCACCGGCGAGCCGGTGCGCATCGCCCAGCGCATCTCCGACAACGGCATCGTCGAGGCGCTCGTGGCCGGGGGCCACGGCATCGCGATCCTGCCCCGCTTCACGACCCGCGAGCACGGCAACGGCCTGGTCACCCGCCCGCTGGTGGGCATCCGCGCCAAGCGGGACATCGCGGCCCTGCTGCGTCCCGACCGCTTCGAACGGCCGTCCGTCCGGCTGGTCGTCCAGGCGCTGCGCGACGAGGCGCGCGTCGTGGCCGATCTTCATCACGCGGTCTGATCAGCGTCCGGACGCAGCACGGTGGGCGCCCCCCGAGGAGGCGCCCACCGTGTCGTGCTCCTCACCCAACCGGCAAGGGGTCTGGTGGTCTCAGCTGGCCGGCGTCGTGTTGACGGTGATCTTGGCGACGCCGACGAGCAGCGCGTCCGTGACGGCGTCGGTCTTGAACGTGTCGTTCAGGAGGCTGGCAGCCACGGGGCTGATGTAGACCTTCGTGCCCTCGAGGATTGCGGTGTCACCCTCGGTCTGCAGGGGCTTCAGGGTCGCACCGCGCAGCTGGAAGATGAACGCCGAGGTGACGGCGGTCTTGCCGTTGACGGCCACGTCGCCGTAGACACGCGAGGCGCCCGGGTCGACGTTCAGGTTGGTGATCTCGACCTTGGTGTCACCGGCGGTGAGCGAGAAGCCCGAGCCCTCGTGCTGGATCTGGCCGATGACGTACGGCTTGGCGGTGCCCGGCTTGAAGTACGTGACGTTGCCGCCGGTGATCGGGAAGACGAGCGAGCCGTCCGTGAGCTTGCCCTCGCCGACGACGCCGGGCGTCAGGCCGAGCGTCTTGAGGGCGTCGGCGAAGCCGGCGTCGAGCTTGACGGCGGTGTCCTCGCCCGAGAGGGCGTTGATCCTGGCGACGGGCTTGGCGACGGCGGTCTTGGACTCGCTGGACGACGACGAGCTGGCCGAGTCCGACGAGTCGGACGACGAGCAGGCGGCGAGCGGCATGGCGGCCACAGCGGCGAGGGCGATACCGGCGAAGGTCTTCTTGTACGAGCGAATGGTGCTCATGTGATCCACATCCTTGGGGTTGTCGTGCTGGTGAAGTTTGGGGGGTGCTTCCACCAGTACTTCGGCACCCGGGTGGGGCTGGATGGGTGGGGGTGTTGGTCGCGGTCTCCGTGGTGGGTGGATATGCCCTGCGATCGCAGGCGAAAAGACAATCTGAGAAAGATGTCGGACGAGCCCGTCCATCCGTACGATGGGCTCATGACGACCGACTGGCGCACCGACACCGTCGACACGCTCCGCACGCTCGTGACACGTGCCGACCCCGACGTCGTCGAGGAGGTCAAGTGGCGCAAGCCGACCAACCCCGACGGCGTCCCGACCTTCTCGTCGTCGGGGCTCGTGTGCACGCTCGAGACCTACAAGGACAAGGTCAAGGTCACCTTCGCGAAGGGCGCGTCGCTGCCCGATCCCACGGGACTCTTCAACGCCAGTCTGGACGCCGGCACCCGCCGGGCCATCGACGTCCGCGAGGGTGACGTCGTTGACGCGGATGCTTTCGTGGAGCTCGTGCGGGCGGCTGTGGCGCTCAACCGCGGCTAGATCCGGAGCGGGCCGGCGTCACACCAGCGCCCGCATGATGATGGCCAGCCCAGAGGCGAAGCCGACCGCGGCGGCGACCAGGGGGAGTCCACCGGTCCGTTCGAGGAGATCGAGCCAGGGGTGGGCCGCTCGTGGGGCGTGCTGGTGGCGGAGCGTCGTCATGGTGCCGGTCACGCGCAGATCGGACGGTCGGGCGCGGTGCTGCACAGATCGGCCACGATGAGCTGCGGGTCGACCTGGATCGTCCGGATGCCCAGCGGCGACAGCAGCGCGTTCAGGGTGCCCTCGCTCAAGCGCACCCACTCCCGGTTCGGCTGCACGGCCTCGAGCGCGGCGATCGAGCTGTACGCGATGCCGACCCGTGTGCCGTTGCGCTGACGTGCCGTCATGGGAGTCAGGGTGCCGAACGGCGAGTGGCGGACGGGGACGACCAGGGTGTCCATGGGGTGGTGCTCCTTCGTGGGTGATGTGCTGACATCACGAACGTAGGACGGCGCTGGGCTGCTGGGAACGGGCTTGACGGCATCTTGACGCGCTCTTGACGGCCTCGCTGCGCGGCCTCGCTGCGCTCGGAGCCGATGACGGGATCCCTCGGGCGGCGGGCCCTGCTGGGCGGCTTCGCCGCGACGGACGGCCCGCGGGGAGGGGCCCACTCGATTCCCGTCATCGGGCGGGACGCGCTTCGCGCGTGGAGCCGATGACGGGAATCGAACCCGCATATCTTGCTTGGGAAGCAAGCGCTCTACCACTGAGCTACATCGGCGCGACGTCCTTCGACGTGCAGGGGCAGTCTAGCCAGTCCGGTGGTCACGAGTCTTGCTGCGTTGGTGGTGTCAGGGAAGCGCAGACGCAGAAAGATGTCCGGGCGGGTCACCGATCTTTCGGCGTCTCGGCAGCCCGAGCAGCGCAGACGCAGAAAGATCGGTCACGGACGCGTGGTTCGCGGGGTGACGGCGCAGATGCCATGCTCGGGGGATGACTGAGATCGCACGTCCCGACGTCGCCGTCATCGGCGGCAGCGGCTTCTACACCTTCCTCGACGACCCGCAGGAGATCGAGGTCGACACCCCCTACGGCAAGCCGTCCGCCCCCATCTCCGTCGGCACCGTCGAGGGGCGTCCTGTCGCGTTCCTGCCCCGGCACGGCGCCCACCACGACTTCCCGGCGCACCGCGTCCCGTACCGCGCCAACATGTGGGCGCTGCGCAGCCTGGGGGTTCGCCAGGTGCTCGCCCCTTGCGCCGTCGGCGGCTTGCAGGTCGAGCACGGACCCGGCACCTTCGTCGTCCCCGACCAGCTCGTCGACCGCACCAGCGGACGTCATCAGACGTACTTCGACTCCGGTGCCTGCCACGTCTCGTTCGCCGACCCCTACTGCTCCAGGTTGCGCCACCACCTTCTCGACGGGCTGGCCGAGCAGGCACCGGTCGACGGTGGCGCGATGGTCGTCATCGAGGGTCCGCGGTTCTCGACCCGTGCCGAGTCGACGTGGTACGGCGCGCAGGGCTGGGCCGTGGTCAACATGACCGGGCACCCCGAGGCGGTCCTCGCTCGAGAGCTGGCCCTCTGCTACGCCACGGTCGCCCTCGTCACCGACCACGACGCCGGCGTCGACCAGGCCTCGGCCGTCAGCATGGACGCCGTGTTCGAGGTGTTCGCCGCCCACACCGACACCCTCAAGGGCGTGCTCGCCGAGGTCGTCGCGGCGCTCGGCACCGACCGCGGCTGCGAGTGCTCGCACGCCGTCGACGGCATGGACCTGCCCATCGAGCTGCCGTGAGGATCCTGCTGACGGGCGCTGCCGGCTTCATCGGCACCCACATCGGACGCATCGCGCGCGAGCGCGGGCACGAGGTCGTCGCGCTCGACATGTTCCTCGACAAGGCGCACGGTCCCGGCGAGCGTCGGCCGGGGTTCGAGCAGCTCGACCTGAGGTCGGCACGGCTCGACGACGTCCTCGACGGGATCGACGTGGTCTGCCACCAGGCGGCGATGGTCGGCAACGGGGTCGACGCGCAGGACCTGCCCGACTACGCCGAGCACAACGACGCCGGCACGGCCCGTCTGCTGGCCGCGATGGCCCGCCGCGGCGTCGACCGCTTGGTGCTCGCCTCGTCGATGGTCGTCTACGGCGACGGGCGCTACACGTGCTCCGAGCACGGCGACGTCCCGCCCGCACAGCGCCGCGAGGACGATCTGTCGGTGGGCCGCTACGACCCCCGTTGCCCCGTGTGCGGCGGCGACATCACGTGGCGCCGCATCTCCGAGGACACCCCCTTCCTGCCACGGACGAGCTATGCCGCGTCGAAGATCGCGCAGGAGCACTACGCATCGGCCTGGTGCACGCTGGAGGGCTCGCGGGCCGTGGCGCTGAGGTACCACAACGTCTACGGCCCGGGCATGCCCGCCGACACCCCCTACGCCGGGGTCGCAGCGATCTTCCGCTCGGCGATCGCGCGGGGCGAGGCCCCGCGGGTCTTCGAGGACGGCGCCCAGGTGCGTGACTTCGTGCACGTCCACGACGTCGCGCGGGCCAACGTGCTGGCCGTCGAGCAGGTGGCCGACCACGAGCCCGGCCTGACGCCCTACAACGTCGCGTCGGGCACGACCTTCACGATCGGTCAGATGGCGTCGACCCTCTCGGCGGCCGCGGACGGCAAGCAGCCGGTGCTGACGGGCGACTACCGCGCGTTCGACGTCCGGCACGTCGTGGCGTCGCCCGAAGCGGCGAAGGCCGGCCTGGGCTTCGAGGCCGAGATCAGCCCTCAGGACGGCCTCGCCGCCCTCGCCACCGATCCCCTCCGTACCCGCTGACCCCACCGCCGTTGCGTCATAGCAACGGAGGTCTCTACCCCTCGGTTGTTATGACGCAACGGGCTGGGGCTACCAGCGGGTGAGGAGCAGCTGCTGGGCCAGGAGAGCCAGCAGCACCTGCGACGCCAGCAGCGGCTTGTGCCAGCGTTCGGGCAGCAGCGCCGGCAGGGCGACGATCCAGATCGTGAAGGGCAGCCAGATGCGCTCGACCTCGGCCTTGCTCATGCCCGACAGGTCCGCCACGACGATGGTCGCCGCAGCGGCAGCGGCCAGCTGGGCCAGCACGTTGCGCTCGCGCAGCGCCCGAACGGCCGTCGGGAACGCCGCCCAGACGGCCAGACCGGCCGTGAACGTCCACGCCGCGAGGTTGGCCCACACCCAGTACGAGAACGCCCGCTCGGACGCGATGCCGTCGTAGTAGCGCTCACGGAGCACGGGGTAGGCCTCCCACCACGCGAACCCGCCGAGGGTGAACGCCGCCGCCACGACCAGGGCACCGCCGAGCGCCCACGGCAGCGGCTTCCAGCTACGCGCGACGACGAGCACCGTGACGGCGAGGATGCCCAGCAGGGGCAGGCCGTACGACAGGTACACGCAGTAGCCCAGCAGCAGTCCGGCACCGACGGCCGGCAGCGCGCGGCGGTGGACGGCCGCGACGGCGAGCAGCGCCAGACCCCACGCCGCGACGGCCGTGAAGACGGCGTCGCCGTTGACGCCCATCCACACCGCGCTGGGCGCCAGCACGATCCACGGAACCGCCGAGCGAGCCAGCGTCTCGGAGCCGAGCGCGCGCAGCGTCACCATGACGGCGACGATCGCGGTGCTGGCGATCGTCACGCACACGACGCCGATCCAGAACGGATCGGTGACACCGAGGCGGTCGAGCCCCACGAAGTACAGCAGCGCTCCCGGCGGATGGCCGGCGACGTGGACGTACCAGTTGTCGGGTGCGTCCATCGGGATGCGGTCGACGAACGTCTGCAGCATCGTGTGGATCGCGCCGACCCGCTGCGCGTCGTAGACGTACTCCTGCCGGCGCTCGAACGTCCGGGCCAGCCCCTCGGTGCCCTCGGTCATCGCCACGGCCACGATCCACAGCCACGCCGTCGCGAACGCCGTGGCGAGCAGGGCGCGCCACGACAGTGTCCGGGCGAGCCGGGGGAGCACCGCCACGAGCAGCAGCCCGAGCGCGATCGCCGGCAGGGTCAGCAGTCCGAAGCGAGGGTCCCAGTCGGCGTGCAGCGGCGGCCAGTGCACGCGCACGTCGTCGTCGAGCCACCGGGGGACGACCATCGACGCCCCGACGAGCAGCAGCCCGGCACCTGCGGACAAGGCGGCTGCGCGCGGGCTCGTCAGTGGTCGGGGCACGCAGCCAGCGTAGGGCGGCGCCGGTCGTCCGGCCGGACGAGGACAGGCCGACGGACAGCCTGCGGGTGCGACCAATCGCCAGGGCCCCTAGGTTCGAACAATGATCATGAGCACCTGTGACGTCGTGATCCCGTGCCGGGACGAGGCACTGGCGCTGCCGACCGTCCTCGCGGACGTCCCCGACGGGTGGAACGTGATCGTCGTCGACAACGGATCCACCGACGGCACCGCCGACGTCGCGAGGTCGCTCGGCGCCACCGTCGTCACCGAGCACCGCCCGGGCTACGGCGCCGCCGTGCACACCGGAGTGCTCGCCGCGACGTCCGAGCACGTGGCCGTCATCGACGGTGACGCGTCGGTGCGCCTCGACGAGCTCGTGCCGATGCTCGACATCGTCCGGTCCGGTGGCGCGACGATGGCCGTCGGTCGCCGTCGCCCCGTCGCTCGCGGCGTGTGGCCCTGGCACGCGCGGGTCGGCACCAAGCTGCTCGCCGCGACGATCCGCCACCGCAGCGCGTTCGGCATCCACGACCTCGCGCCCATGCGGGTGTGCCGTCGGGAAGACCTGCTGGCGCTCGACGTCCGGGATCGCCGCTTCGGCTACCCGCTCGAGCTGATGCTCAAGGCTGCCGCCGCCGGGTGGACGGTCAGCGAGATCGACGTCTCGTACGGCCGTCGCGCCGCCGGAACCCGCTCGAAGGTGTCGGGCTCGGTGCGGGGCACGGTGCGTGTCGCCCACGACTTCGCGAAGGTCATGCGATGACCGCCCCGACGCTGCTCGTGGTGGCCAAGGCACCCGTGCCGGGTGAGGCCAAGACCCGCATCGCGCAGACGGTCGGCGACGAGGTCGCCGCCGATCTCGCCGCGGCCGCCCTGCTCGACACCCTGACGACGGCCACGGCGGTCGGCTGGCCGGTCGTGGTGGCCATGACCGGCGACCTGGCGAGAGCCGCGCGGGCCGACGAGATCCGGGCAGCGCTCGAGCCTCTGAGGGTCGTCCCGCAGCGCGGTGACGGGCTGGGCGAACGTCTTGCCAACGCGCATGTCGACGCTGCCGCCGGCTCCTCGGCCGGCGTCGTCCAGGTGGGCATGGACACGCCGCAGCTGCTGGTCGCCGACTACCTCGACGCCGGTCGCACGGTCGAGCTCGGCAGCATCGTCGTCGGCCCTGCCACCGACGGCGGGTGGTGGCTGCTGGGGCTGCCCGACCCCTCGCTCGCCGCAGAGCTCGCAGATGTCGAGATGTCGACATCCGACACCGGCGCCAGGACGGTCGAGGCCCTCGGCGGCGACGTCGTCATGCTGCGGACGCTGCCCGACATGGACACGTGGGACGACGCCGTCGCGATCGCCGGCTCGGTGCCCATCTCGCGCCTCGCCGATGCGGTGGCCCGGCGGCTCGCGGACGCCGACGAGACCGAGCCGCCGCAGTGAGCATCGCCTTCGACGCCGTGAGCGCCTACGACGCAGCCTTCGCCGGCAAGTCCACCCAGGTCGTCGACCAGGGCGGACGCAGCGAGCCCTTCGACGTCGAGATGTGGTCGTCCGAGCCCGACTGGGTCGACCGCGAGCTGTTCATCGACCCGTGCGACGCCGAGACGATCGACATCGGTTGCGGTCCCGGACGTCTGGTGGGCGCGCTGTCGGCTCGCCGCATCTTCGCGATGGGCATCGACGTCTCCGAGGAGGCGGTGCGTCAGACACGCGTGCGTGGCGCGCTGGCCCTGCGGCAGGACGTCTTCGCCTCGATCCCGGGCGAGGGACGCTGGACGTACGCGCTGCTGGCCGACGGCAACCTCGGCATCGGCGGCGATCCCGCGCGCCTGCTCGCCCGTGTGGGCGAGGTGCTGGTGCCCGGTGGGCGGGTCATCGCCGAGGTCGCAGGCCACGGCACGGGCCTGGTGCGCGAGCGCCGACGTCTGCGGGTCGACGGCCGGCTCTCGGTGCCGTTCGAGTGGGCCGTCGTGGGCCTCGACGCCATTGCGGGTGTCGCAGCCGCCGCGGGCATGCACGTGGTCTCGACCCAGAGCGTCGGAGCACGCCATACTGCGACGATGGTCCGGACGACAACGTGAGACTGCCCACCGTCGCCGACATCGAGCGACGGATCCCGCGGCCCGACGACTTCGACAGCCGGGCGCGCGGGCCCGAGCTGACGGCGCGGGTCGGGTCGGCCCTGGGCATCTGCTTCGCGGTGTGCTTCGCGACCGGCATGTGGAGCCACCTGCAGTACAGCACCCCGGGATGGTTGACGCTGAGCCCGAACCCGACGCAGCTGTACCGGTGGACGCAGGGGCTGCACATCGTCTCGGGCACGGCGGCGATCCCGCTGCTGCTGGTCAAGCTGTGGTCGGTCTTCCCGCGGCTGTTCATCCGGCCGGAGCGTGGCGCCCGCGCGCTGGTCGTCGAGGCGCTGGAGCGCGTGTCGATCGCCGCACTGATGGGCTCGACGTTCTTCATGCTGACGAGCGGGACGCTCAACATCATCGGCTGGTACCCGTGGGAGTTCAGCTTCCGCCGGACGCACGAGGCCGTCGCCTGGGTCGCGATCGGCGCACTGCTCGTGCACATCGGCGTCAAGCTGCCGGTCATCCGCACGGCTCTCGGCGCGCCGGTCGAGCATCCCGACCACGACCGCGACGCGGCCGCCCCCACACGGCGCAGCGTGCTGCTGGCGGCCTTCGCGGCGTCGGGGCTGGCCGTGGTGCTGACCGCGGGGCAGACCGTGCCGTGGCTGCGGCGGGTGTCGGCGTTCTCGGTGCGACCCGGCGACGGCCCCCAGGACCTGCCGGTCAACCGCACCGCCGCGGGTGCCGGTACCGCCAAGACGGCGCTCGACCCCGCGTGGCGGCTCGAGCTCGTCGCCGGTGACCGGACCGTCTCGCTCTCGCGCGACGAGCTGCTCGCGATGCCGCAGAGCACCCACCGCCTGCCGATCGCGTGCGTCGAGGGCTGGAGCCGCAACGCGACCTGGACCGGCGTGCCGCTGCGCGACCTGCTCGCGCTCGTCGGAGCCGACGCTGACACAGACGTCGTGGTGAGGTCGCTGCAGACGCGCGGCGCCTTCGGCTCGTCGCGGGTCGTCGGCAACGTCGCCGAGGACGAGCGGACGATGCTGGCGCTCGCCCTCAACGGTGAGACCCTCGACATCGACCACGGCTACCCGGTCCGGCTGATCGCCCCCAACCGCCCGGGCGTCTTCCAGACCAAGTGGATCAACCGCATCGAGGTCGGCGCGTGAGGGCCGTCCGCGGGCTGCTCGTCGTCGCAGGTGTCGGCTTCGGGCTGTGGGGCCTGTGGCTGATGCGCGACTTCACCCGCGAGCAGCTGACGTCCGAGGCCTTCTGGCTGGCGGGCGGGGTGGTGCTGCACGACGCGGTGCTCGCGCCGGTCGTGGTGGCCGTCGGGTACGTCGCTTCGCGGGTGCTGCCGGCGCACTGGCGCAGCGCGACGGCGACGGCCTTCGTCGTCTGGGGGACGCTGACGGTCGCCTTCCTGCCGGTGCTGAGCGGCCAGGGCGGCAAGCCCGGCAACGACACGATCCTCGGCAAGCCGTACGTGCTGAGCTGGGTCGTGCTGACCCTCGTGCTCGTGGCCTACGCGGGCGTCGGGGCACTGCTGCGGAGACGTCAAGGCAGGTCGAGCGACATGAAGACGCTCCACGGATCGGGCTCGTAGTCGGCGAACGGCTCGCCGTACGTGAAGCCGTGGCGCTCGTAGAGGCGGCGGGCAGCGGTGAACGGTGGGTTGCTGCCAGTCTCGAGGCTGACCCGCCGGTAGCCGCGGGCCCGGGCGACGCCGAGCATGTGCGCGAGCACCAGGCTCGCGACGCCTCGGCCGCGGAAGGCCTCCGCGGTGCGCATCGACTTGATCTCGGCGTGGGTCGGGTCGAGCTGCTTGAGGGCGCCGCAGCCGGCGAGCGTGTCGTCCGACCACGCGCTCCAGAACGTCACGCCGTCGCCGCGCAGGCTGTCGAGGTCGAGGGCATGGACGCTCTCGGCCGGCGTGTGGCTGTGCATCTCGTCGAGGTGCTGGCCCAGCAGCGCCACGACCTCGGCACCTGTCAGGTCGTCCTCGCGGACGAGAAGAGTGGTCACCGGACGCTCACCGGCTGCTGGCCCGTCCCAGGACGTGGTGGTGCAGGTGCACGACACTGCCGAAGCGGTGCTCGTCGACGAGCTCGAGGTCGGCACGGACGCCGTCCGGCAGCCACCGCAAGCCGCCCCCGACGAGGATCGGGTGGGCGAAGGTGTGGATCTCGTCGACCAGCCCGGCCGCGAGGGCCTGTCCGGCGATCTCGGCTCCACCGATCAGCACGTCGGTCTCGGACGCCTCGACGAGCGCCCGCACCGCTTCGCCGTCGAAGTCGCGCTCGATGCGGGAGCGTGCGGTGGTCGTCTCGGTCAGCGTCCGGGAGTAGACGACCTTCTCGGCCGCCTGCCACAGCTGCGCGAAGTCGACCATGAACGGGTCCGGGTCGTCGACGGTCTCCCAGAACGACATGACCTCGTACATGCGCCGGCCGTACAGGTGCGTGCCCATGGGACGCAACAGGTCGGCGATGTAGGCATGGACCTGCTCGTCGGGCTGCGACCAGTCGAAGCTGCCCTCGGCGTCCGCGGCGTAGCCGTCGAGCGAGACGTTGGCGGAGTAGATCAGTCGGCCCATGGGATCACGGTAGTCACGTGCGCCGTCCGATGCGTTAGTTTCGACTCGTGCTCCTCTCAGACCGCGACATCCTCGCCGAGATCGAGGCCGGACGGGTCGGCCTCGACCCCTTCGACCCCGGCATGATCCAGCCGTCCAGCATCGACGTCCGGCTCGACACGTTCTTCCGCGTCTTCGACAACCACAAGTACCCGCACATCGACCCCGCGGCCGACCAGTCCGACCTGACCCGCGAGATCGAGGTCGCGTCGGGCGAGGAGTTCATCCTGCACCCGGGGGAGTTCGTGCTCGGCTCGACGTACGAGCTCGTGACGCTGCCCGACGACATCGCTGCTCGGCTCGAGGGCAAGTCGTCGCTCGGACGGCTGGGGCTGCTGACGCACTCGACCGCCGGCTTCATCGACCCCGGTTTCTCGGGGCACGTGACGCTCGAGCTGGCCAACGTCGCGACCCTGCCGATCAAGCTCTACCCGGGCATGAAGATCGGGCAGGTCTGCTACTTCCGACTCAGCTCGGCCGCCGACAACCCCTACGGCTCGGAGAAGTACGGCTCGCGCTACCAGGGCCAGAGAGGCCCCACCGCATCCCGCTCCCACAGCAACTTCCACCGCACGGAGATCTAGGCGCGCGAGGCGCGGCAGGTGCGGCAGGCGCGCGAGTGGCGCACACCCGGTCCCGAGTGCTGCATACCGGGTCCCGAGTGCTGTGCTCCGGTCAGACACGCCGTCCCAGAACGTCCATTCCGCAGCACTCGCGGACCTGGGGCGGACCTGGTGCGGCTCAGATCT
>JBEVGQ010000338.1:0-3849 GCA_040511655.1 Aeromicrobium sp.
TCATCACGACGCCGGGCCTGATCAACCTCGACTTCGCCGACGTCAAGTCGGTCATGTCCGATGCCGGCTCGGCCCTGATGGGCATCGGCTCGGCACGCGGTGAGCACCGGGCGGCCGTGGCGGCCGAGAGTGCGGTCTCGAGCCCGCTGCTCGAGGCGTCCATCGAGGGCGCCCGCGGCGTGCTGCTGTCGATCGCCGGCGGCTCCGACCTCGGTCTGTTCGAGATCAACGAGGCAGCCGGGCTGGTCGCCGACGCCGTGCACCCCGACGCCAACATCATCTTCGGTGCCGTCATCGACGACGCCCTGGGCGACGAGGTGCGCGTGACGGTCATCGCGGCGGGCTTCGACGGCGGCGAGCCGATGCTGCGCGACGCCACCAAGCCGGCGCTGCTCAAGGAGAACCCGTCCCCGGCCGATCCTCCGCCGGCAGCTCCGCCGGCTGCGGCCGCTCCGCCTCGCACGGCCGAGAGCTACCTGCCGCCCGACCCCTACCTCGACGGCGGGCGTCCGACGACCCTGCCGCCGCGCGACGGAGCCGGCAACGAGGCGCTGCCGCCCGAGCCGATGCCGGCCGACTACGGGGACGACCTCGACGTGCCCGACTTCCTGCGCTGAGTCGACGACGGCACCAGGTGTTCTGGCACGAAGGTCGGCACGGACGCGTCCGGTTCGCGTTCACCGACCGTTGGGGCGGTGAGAGCGACGGGCCTTGGTCCTCGCTCAACCTCGCGGCGTCCAACGGCGACGACCCGGACGTGGTCGAGCGCAACCTCGCGCTCGTCGCCGCCGCCGTCGGTGCCGACCGTCTCGTGCCCATGACCCAGGTGCACGGCAACGGCGTCGCCTGGGTCGGCGACGAGGGCGCCGACGTCGCGGTGGCCGACGCGCTCGTGACCGACCGTCCAGGAGTCGCGGTGCTCGTGCGCGTCGCCGACTGCACGCCCATCGTGCTGGCAGCCGCCGACGCCGGGCTCGCGGCAGTCGTGCACAGCGGGCGCGAGGGCCTGGTCAAGGGCGTGGTGCCGGCCGCCGTCCGCGCGCTGCGCGACCGCGGGGCCACCGACATCCGCGCCTGGGTCGGCCCGAGGGCGTGCGGCCGGTGCTACGAGCTGCCGGCCGAGCTGGCCGATGCCGTCGCCGCGGTCGTGCCCGAGGCGCGGTCGACCACTTCATGGGGCACGCCGGCCGTCGACGTCGGCGCGGGTGTGCTCGCCCAGCTCGCCGCCGAGGGCGTCGAGGCGACGGACGTCGCGGCCGGTGAGTGCACCATCGAGCACGACCGCTGGTTCTCCTACCGCCGCCAGGGTCAGCAGTCCGGACGGTTTGGCGCCGTGGCGGTGCTCCGATGAGCGCCGCTCCCGACCGCCGCGCCGAGCTCGCGGCCGGTCTGGCCGACACCGAGCGCCGCATCGTCGACGCCTGTGCGGCCGCCGGGCGATCCCGCGACGAGATCACGCTCGTCGTGGTCACCAAGACCTATCCCGCGTCCGACGTCCAGATCCTGGCCGATCTCGGCGTGGTCGACGTGGGGGAGAACCGCCACCCCGAGGCCGGCGACAAGGCGCAGCAGGTCGAGGCACCCCTGCGGTGGCACTTCCTCGGTGCGCTGCAGACCAACAAGGCCGGAGCCGTCGCCCGCTACGCCGACCTGGTGCACAGCGTCGACCGGGTCAAGCTCGTCAACTCGCTCTCACGGGGCGCAGAGGCCGCGGACCGGACGCTCACCTGTCTCGTGCAGGTCGACTTCGATGCGACCGACCCCGGTCGCGCCGGGGTCGTCCCCGACGGCATCGGCGTCGTCGCCGATGCGATCGCGGGGGCGCCTGGCCTCGTGCTCGGTGGCCTGATGACGGTCGCCCCGCTCGGCGACGACCCGCGACCGCACTTCGACCACCTCGTCCGCCTCTCGGGCGAGCTGCGTCGCGACCACCCTGAGGCGACGATCGTCTCGGCGGGCATGAGCGGCGACCTCGAGGCCGCGGTCGCCGCCGGCGCGACACACC
Source organism: Aeromicrobium sp. (assembly GCA_040511655.1). GTDB lineage: Bacteria > Actinomycetota > Actinomycetes > Propionibacteriales > Nocardioidaceae > Aeromicrobium. Next base: position 2,006 of record JBEVGQ010000338.1, read on the forward strand.
TGCGAGTCGGGCGCTCGGTGCTCGGCGAGCGGGCTCCCACCCGGTAATCTCAGACACGTCACACCCGACACGGACCCACGGAGAAATCATGGCTGGCGCAATGCGAAAGGTCGGCGAGTACCTCGGCCTCGTCGAACAGGCCGACTTCGACGACGAGTTCGACGAGATCGACCCCGACGAGGCGCCCGTGCGCCAGGCGCCCGTCCGTCAGGCCGCGCCCGCCGTGGTGCGTCCCTCGACGGTCTCCAGCATCGACGAGCGTCGTCGCGTCGAGCGTCCTGAGCGTCGCGCGTCGACGGCGTCCGACCTCGCACGCATCGAGACCGTGACTCCGCGCACCTACAACGACGCCCGTACGGTCGGCGAGCACTACCGCTCCGGTGTGCCCGTCATCATGAACCTGTCCGAGATCGACGACGACGACGCGAAGCGGCTCGTCGACTTCGCCGCTGGTCTGGTCTTCGCCGTGCACGGCTCGATCAACCGCGTCACCGCGAAGGTGTTCCTGCTGTCGCCCGAGAACATCTCGGTGACCGACGAGGACAAGCAGCGCATCGCTGCCGGCGGCTTCTTCAACCAGAGCTGACGGATGGCCACAGTCGGTAACGTCCTGCTGTTCGTCCTCTGGATCGCCCTTCTGCTGCTGATCGCGCGATTCGTCCTCGACTGGGTGCAGATGCTGGCGCGCAACTGGCGTCCGCGAGGCATCGTGGCCGTCCTGTGCGAAGGGTTGTACTCAGTCACCGACCCGCCGTTGCGGGCCGTGCGCAACGTCATCCCGCCCCTGCGGCTCGGCGCCGTCATGCTCGATCTGTCGCCGATGATCCTGATCATCGGCATCTTCATCCTGCAGCGCATCGTCGAGGTCGCATTCTTCTGACGAACCCGGCCGACTCGACCGAGCCGGCCGTTTGATGTCGGTACGCCTGTGGCAGAAGTGATGACCCACCGAGTACGGTGGAGACTCCAAGTCCCCAGGACTACCCCGAAACCCGAGGTGTACTCATGCCACTGACGCCAGAGGACGTGCGTAACAAGCGTTTTACGCCAGTCCGTCTTCGCGAAGGCTATGACATGGGCGAAGTTGATCAGTTCCTCGACGAGGTCGAGGCTGAGCTCGAACGTCTGACGGTCGAGAACGAAGAACTTCGCGCCAAGGTAGCTGCCGCATCGACCGGCGAGCCGACCGGACTCATCCCGGCTCTCTCGTCGCCGACTCCCGCCGCCCAGACCCCTCCGGCACCTGCCGTGCAGGAGCCGGTCAAGGCCGTCGAGCCCACCCCGGCCCCCGAGCCCGAGCCGGCCCCCGCGCCGGTCGTCGCGGCACCGGCTCCGGTAGCGGCGGCTCGTCCGTCGATGGGCGATGCGTCCTCCGCGGCGGCTCGTCTGCTCGAGATCGCGTCCACCAACGCCGATCAGCTGATGGACGCGGCCAAGGAAGAGGCCGACCGTATGGTCGGCGAGGCGCGTGCCAAGGCCGAGCGCATCACGAACGAGGCTCGCGGCAAGGCCGACCGGCTCGAGACCGACGCTCGCATCCGCGCGCAGAAGCTCGACGAGGAGACCAACGAGCGTCGCACGGCTGCGGTGGCCACGATCGAGCGCGATCGCTACGAGATCCAGCGCGAGGTCGAGCACCTGCGGGCCTACGAGCGTGAGTACCGCGCCCGGCTCAAGAACTACTTCCAGAGCCAGCTCGACCAGCTCGCTGCCAACGAGAGCACGACGGCCTCCACCCCCGTCCAGGCTCCCGCCGACGCTGCCCCGCGCCGCCTCCGCTCGCTGCTCGGCGACGACGAGAACCTCTAGTCGCAACCAGCACCACGAACGGCCCGCCTCCTCGG
>JBEVGQ010000339.1:0-6379 GCA_040511655.1 Aeromicrobium sp.
GCTCGGCGGCGCGGCTCCCATGCCGGTGACGAGCGCGGCCACCACGCGCTGCGCGACGGAGTCGACGCGATCGCGCTGCTGCGACAGCTTCGCGGCGCTGATCGTCGGCCTGCCCTCGTCGGCGCACCCTGCCAGCACCACGCAGGCCACGAGGAGGACGAGGACGCGGCGCATCCCGCGAACGTACACGCGTCACCTCGGACGCCGTAGGTCTGTCGTACCGGTCGCGTGTCGCGGCCCGGACGTGTCGGCGCGCGCGGCTAGCGTGGATGCGAGACGCACTCGGCGTCAGGAGGCGATTCGGTGAGAGCCAACAAGTACGCAGGGGTCTGCGCCGCGTGCGGCATCGCGGTCGCGATCGCTGCCGGCCGTCTCATCGGGCTCCCGGGCCGGTGGCAGACGGTCTGCGCGGGCTGCACGCCCACCCCGCCGCCGCGCGGCGACCACCCGGGCTGGCACGTGGCCCCGCTGGCCTCGCTCGACTTCGAGACCACCGGCATCGACCCCGCCGCCGACCGGGTGCTCAGCTACGCGCTGCTGGGCGACCGCGGCACCGACCTATGCGGGCTGATCGACGCCGGTGTCGAGATCCCCGCGGCGTCGGCGGCCGTCCACGGCCTGACCGCCGAGGCGCTGGCGGGCGCCCCGAAGCCCCCCGAGGCCATCGCCGGCATCGTGGCGTGGGTGCAGGACCTGATCGACCGCGAGATCGGCCTGGTCGTCTACAACGCCGCCTACGACCTGACGATGCTGCGCGCCGAGGCCGAGCGGTGGGGAGTCGAGCAGCCCGACTGGCACCGCCTGCTCGTCGTCGACCCGTTCGTCATCGACTGGGGCATCCAGCGGGGCGAGCTCGGTCCGCGCAGGCTCACCGACGTGGCGGCCTACTACGGCGTCGCGCTCGACAACGCCCACGACGCGGCGGCCGACGCCCGAGCGGCGCGCGACATCGCCGACGAGATCGGCATGCGGCACCCGGCCGTCGCTGCCGGCACCCTCGGCGACCTGATGGCCCGTCAGCGCACCTGGTTCGCCGACCGCGCCGACGACTGGAACACCTACGCCCGCAAGGTCGGGCGGACGCTCGACGATCCCGCCGGCTGGCCGCTGGCCGGCTCGGTCGCGTCGATGGCGCTCACGGTCTGAGCGCGGCCTCGACGGCGGGCCGCACGCCACGCGGCACGTTCGAGCGGGGCGCATACGCGGTCAAGAACTCGACGCCCATCTCCTGGACGACCGCCGAGATGTTGGCGAACATCGCGTCGACCGCGACGCTCGTGCGTCCCGTGTGCTCGCGCACCCGCGCTGTGGCCTCCTGGCGTCGCAGCGGCCGGGCCGCGTCGCGGTCGCGCAGCAACGAGACGTAGGCCTCGACCGCCACGGCGATCTCGTCGTCGCCCCAACCGGCAGGCCCTGCGGCGATCGCTCGTGCGGCGTCGGCGTCGGCGACCGTCCACGTGTCGCCGACGCACGCGAGCAGTCCTGACGTGATCATGGCGTCGGCCGCGGCCCGCAGCTCGAGCTGCCAGACGTAGATCAGGTCGCCCGACCCCTCGAGCTCGGCGCGGTGGCGTGACCACACCTGCCGCGACACCTCGATCGGCGTGGCGGACCCGCCGGACGCCGAGACGCCCTCGAGGATCCAGGCCTGCCAGCGCCGCCCCGCGTGGTCGTCGAGCGTCACGCCCGCACGCGGTCGAGGATCGCCGCAGCGAGTGCGTCCGGGGCCTGCTCGGGCACCCAGTGGCCGATGTCGGTCAGCTCGACGAACCGGTAGTCGGCATCGACGAAGTCGCCGCAGGCCTCGGCCGGCACGCGTCCGATCGCCTGGTCGTGAGCGCCCCACACGAACGTCGTCGGCACGACGGTGCGCGGGGCGGACGCCAGCTCGGCGGTCATGGCGCGGTACCAGTTGAGGGCCGCGGTGAGGGCTCCCGGCTCGGCGAGGTGCGCGACGTAGCGCATCGCCAACCCGGTCGGCACGGCGTCTCCGTAGATGGCGACCAGCCGTCGCGCGCTGTCGGCGAGCAGCAGCTCCTCGGCCTTCCCCTCCTGGCGGAACACCTGCATGTAGGCGCCCTTCTCGCGCTGGTCGGGGTCGTTGCGCAGGGCCTCGTTGTAGGCACGCAGGTGCGGCACCGACACGGCTGTCAGCGACCGGACGCGCTCGGGGTGCGCTGCGGCGACGAGCCAGGCGACGACCGATCCCCAGTCGTGGCCGACGACGTCGAACGACCCGATGCCGAGCGCGTCGGCCAAACCGATGACGTCGGCGACCAGCAGATCGGTCGTGTAGGCGGCGACGCCTTCGGGCCGGGCGCCGGGGGAGTAGCCGCGCTGGTCGGGTGCGATGACCCGTAGACCGGCCTCGGCCAGCTGCGGCGCGACCTGCGTCCACGACAGGGACGTCTCGGGAAATCCGTGCAGCAGGAAGACCGGGGCGCCGTCGTCGGGCCCGGCGAACCGGACGTCGAACGTCAGGTCGCCGGCCGTGACGGGGATGGCGGTGTCGAAGGTCATGGGCTCTCCTGGGGTCGTCCGGCAGATGTCATTCGAAGGTCTCGCCGATGCGGGCGACGGCCTCGCGGTCGAGCACCGCCGCCGTCTCGGGATCGGGCGCGCTGCCCCCGCGGTCGTGCGGCAGCCACCACCGGTCGGCGTCGTCGCGGGGTGCCTCAGGGTACGTGTCGATCGCCTCGGCGAGCAGCAGCCCCATGCTCGCGTGCAGGCGGGCGGTGAGGCCGTCGACCGTCTCGCCGGCCTGCACGTGGAGGGCCTCGCCCACGATGATCGTGACCGGCACGCGCCGCCGGAGCGACCGGTGACCGTCGACGGTGTAGATGCGGTGGCCGCCCCACACGACGACGGGGACGAGCGGTGCTCGGCGTCCGATCGCGAGGCCCGCGGCACCGGGCTTGAACGGCTTGAGCAGCCAGGATCGGCTGATGGTCGCTTCGGGGAACACGCCGACGACCTGATCGGCATCGAGCAGGTCGAGGCCGCGTCGGTACGCGCTGGCGCCGTGGGAGCGGTCGACCGGGACGTGGTGCATCGCGCGCATCAAGCGCCCGACGACCGGCAGGGCGAACACGGAGGTCTTGGCCATGAACCGGATGCGGCGCCCCTGCGCCCGCGCGGCGTAGCCGATGAACGTGAAGTCGAGGAAGCCGATGTGGTTGCCGGCCACCACGGCGCGTCCGTCCTTCGGGATGTTCTCGACCCCTCGGACGTCGAACCGGTAGCCCATCAGTCGGAACAGGTGGCCGAAGACGGCGATGACGAAGCGGTACGTCCTGTCGTGGCCGGGCACGTCGACCAGCCTACGTCGAGCCCCCGGCAGGGACGGGCCGCGGCTCCAGCCGCACCACGGCCGTGGCCAGCAGCAGGATCGCGAGGATGTAGAGCGACATGATGGCCAGTCCGGTGACGGCGGCGTCGCCGTCGACGCGCCCGGCCTCCGACAGGGCGATGATGCCGTCCGACACCAGGAACAGCGCCCCGCCGAGCCCGGCTCGCGCGTCTGCGGCCAGCGACAGCGACGCGGTGGCCACCAGCAGCGCGGCGTAGACCGGGATCGCGGGCTTGAGACCGGGCTCGAGCCCGCTCCAGCACCAGGCGACCATGGCGACGGCGGCGACGACGTAGACCGCCGCGATCAGGGGACGGGCCCTGAGCCGCTCGAGGGCGCCCCGCCGGACGAACAGGGTGATGAAGGCGACGTGTGCTCCTGCGAAGGCCGCCATGCCGGCGATGAAGAGCCCGTCGATCTCCAGCAGAAGATCACCCACGAAGCACAGCGTCAGCGCGACGACGAGCAGGCGGGGCGCGCCCTGCTCGGCGGCCCATCCGACGAGCAGCGGCGCGATCAGGCACTTCGTGACGCTGTCCCACGGCTCGGCACCGGCGCCGTTGAGAACGAGGTGCACGATCGACGCCACCGCGAACGCGATGAGCCAAGAACTCCGGAAGGCCGGCATGGACGTCACCGTACCGGTCGCCGGGTCACCCGGATCGAGGTCGCGTCAGACCGTCGCGCTGCTGCCGAGCGCGCGACGGGCCTCCTTGTCGGCGTACATCTCGGTATCGGCCTGGGCGAAGGCGGTCGCCACGTCGGCGACACCGGCACTGGTGGGTGCGTAGCCCATCGAGCCCGCGACGCCCTGCTCGGCCAAGGCGTCGGTGAACGCCGCGAAGTGCGTAGCCAGGTTCTTGACCGCGACGTTGTTGGACAGGATCGCGAACTCGTCGCCGCCATACCGGGCGACCCGGTCGCTCGGCTCGGCGGCCTCGGCCAGCGCCGAGCCGGCGCGCCGCAGCAAGTCGTCGCCGGCGTCGTGGCCCAGCTGGTCGTTGAGCGACTTGAGCCCGTCGAGGTCGACGACGGCGATCGCCACCGGGTCGCCGTAGGCGGAGATGCGTCGATCGGCATCGTCGACGAGCAGGTCCCAGCCGCGGCGGTTGATCAGACCGGTGAGGGCGTCGGTCTGCGCCAGCGCGCTCGCGAGGTCGGCGGAGCGGCGCTCACGGTCGGCGATGCGTGCCAGGTGCAGCTGCGACGACAGCAGGTCGGCCATCAGCTCGATCAGGTCGGTGTCGACGTCGTCGGAGGCGGACAGCGGCTGGGGGCCGACGCCGCAGAGGGTGCCGAACGTCCGGCCGTCGTCATCGGTGATCGGGATGCCCGCGTAGGCGCGGATGGGGCCGGCGTCGGGGTGGTCGCGGTAGTCGGGGTGCGTGCTCGCATCGGCCACGACCCGGTCGGCACCGTTGGACATGCGGATGCAGAACGTGTCGTCCCACGGCACCCGTCGGCCGAGGGTCAGGCTCTCGTTGTCGCCGGTGTGGACGTGCACCTGCTCGCCACCGGCCACCCGTGACACCGACCACTCCGGGATCGGCGTGTGGGCCTTGAGATAGGCGATGACCCGCTCTGCGGACGTGCTGAACGTGTCCGCTCCGTCCTCGATCTCCGACGTTCTCACGGACCAAGTGTGCCCCCACGTGGGTCGCTGCGCCCGGAGAAATGCGGGTCAGGTCGTCACGTCGTCGGTGCGGCGGGCGCCGGTGCGTTCGCCGCCGCCACCCCGACCGGATCGGTGCTGCGCCCCCAGGCGCTCGGCGACGTCAGCGGCCGTGAAGGCCTCGCCGACCAGCTCGTACCAGGTGGCCGACGCCGCCGCGCACCGCGGCGCCGATAGCGGCCGAGTGGCGGGCGACGACGACGTCGTCCTCGGCCTATCCGGCCGAGACCAGCACGAGGGTGGAGACGCCGCGCAGGTCGATGCCGTCCGGATCGTCGAAGTCGAGGCGCCGCTCGACCCCTGCGGCACGCCTGATCATCCCGACTGCGGCATCCGCGACGTGCTCGACCGGGTAGGCGACAAGTGGTCGGTGCTGGTCGTGGTCGAGCTCGCGAGCGGGTCGCGGCGCTTCGGTGAGCTGCAGCGCGCGGTCGACGGCATCTCGCAACGGATGCTGACCTTGACGGTCCGCCGCCTCGAACGTGACGGCCTGGTCACCCGGACCGTCTACCCGACCGTCCCCGCCCAGGTCGACTACCGCCTCACCGACACCGGCGCGAGCCTCACTCACCTGGTCAAGGCGCTCGCCGACTGGTCCTTTCAGCATCGAGACGCGATCGCCGAGTCGCGACACGTCTACGACCAGGCGCACCCCGACCACGACATCAGGTGAGCGCGCTCAGGTGACGAGGCAGAACGGGTGGCCGGCCGGATCGGCGAACACCTGCCACTCGCCCATGTCGTCGTCCTCGTCGATCACGTCGCTGAGCTGACGCGCTCCCAGGCCGAGCACGGTGGCGCGTGCGGACTCGAGGTCGTCGACCTCAAGGTCGAGGTGCACTTGCTGCTCGCCGTGCTCGCCAGGCCACGGCGGGGCCTCGTAGTGCTCGACGACCTGGAAGCACATCCTTGCCTCACCGTCACGGCGCTCGAGCGCCCACCAGTCGTCGTCGCGCTGCACGATCGTCCGGTCGAGCACCTCGGACCAGAACCGCGCCAGCGGGTCGGGGTCGACGCACTCGAGGACGATCGAGCGGATCGTGGCCACCGCGGTCACGACGGGACCTCGTCCGTCCCGTCGGCGTCGGGATTCGTGACGCTGGGCTCGAGCGGCGGGGCGGGGGCCTCGTCGGGCTCGGGGATGTCGTCGGGCTCGGTCGGGGGCACGGATGTCTCGGTCATGACGGTGTCGTACCCCGCTGTGACGCGACGAAGCGCGACGCTCACGCGCAGATCGAGGCGTCGGCCTTGCGTGTCGTGGCCTTGACGGGCTTGGGCTTGACCGGGTCGGTGCCGGCCTTGACGCGATCGGAGCCGATGATCAGCCACACGCCCGAGATCTTCTGCTCGACGATCTG
>JBEVGQ010000340.1:0-5494 GCA_040511655.1 Aeromicrobium sp.
GATGTTCTCGGCCAGGGCCGTCGCGCCGGGATTCTCGCCCAGCTCGGCCTCGGTGGCGGCCATCTCGACGGCACCCTCGTGGTGGGCGATCATCATGGTCAGCCAGGCCTGGTCGAAGGCCGCGCCGGTGGCCCGGTCGAGCGCCTCCAGGTCGGCGGGCGACATCATCCCGGGCATCGCGTCGTGCCCGCCGCCGTCCATCGAGCCGGACATCTCACCGGCATCCCAGTCGTCGAGCCAGTCGTTCATCCGCTCGATCTCGGGCCCTTGGGCCGCTGCGATCTGCTCAGCCAGTGCCGTGACGTCTGCCGAGGCGTCGGCGTCGTCGACCAGCTCGGCCATCTCGACGGCCTGCTCGTGGTGGGCGATCATGTCGCGCGCGAAGGCGATGTCGGCATCGTTGTGCTGAGCGTCGCTGCGCTTGGTACCTCCGGCGCACGCCGCGACCAGCAGCAACGCCGTCATCAGAAGGATCATGGGCTTCATGTCCTCGACCATACCCCTGGGGGGTATCGGATTCAAGCGGCCAATACGCTGGAGGGCATGACTAACACCACAGGACTGGACGGACTCCTCGGCGTCGAGCACATATCGCTCGGGCCCGACGAGGTCGTGGCGCGGTTCACGATCACCGAGAACCACCTCCAGCCGTTCGGCATCCCGCACGGCGGCGTGTACTGCACGGTCCACGAGTCGACCGCGAGCATGGCCGGCTTCATCTGGTTCGGTGGCAAGGGCGCCGTCGTCGGCACCAACAACTCGACCGACTTCATCCGCCAGGCCAAGCTCGGCGACACGATCACCGTCACGGCCACGCCGATCCACCGCGGCCGCACGCAGCAGCTGTGGCACCTCGACTCGGTCGACCAGGACGGCCGGCTCGTCGCGCAGGGCCAGGTGCGGCTCGCGAACATCGAGCAGGAGCTTCCCGCCGAGGTGCTGGCCCGGTTCGAAAGCCGCTAGGATTGAGCCAAGCAAGCGCGACTGGCGTTGAGGTGGGTACCACCGGGGAGCGCTTGTGAAACCACGACATCGGGACCGTTCGCCTGGGCCCCACGTCAGCCGAGTACCGCTGACTGGAGACACCAGAGATGATGATGACCATGACGACCACTGATTCGTTCCCCACCGCCTTGCTCGAAGACAGCGACGTTCGCGTGCTGCTGCTTGAGAACATCCACAGCGATGGCGCCGACTTCCTGCGCGGCAAAGGCTTCCAGGTCGAGACGCGCGATGGCGCGCTCGGCGAGGACGAGCTCATCGAGGCGATCCAGGGCGTGCACCTGCTGGGCATCCGCTCGACGACCTACATCACCGAGAAGGTCCTCGACGCGGCGCCGGACCTGCTGGCGATCGGTGCGTTCTGCATCGGCACCAACCAGATCGACCTGGCCGCCACGACCAAGCGCGGGGTCGCGGTCTTCAATGCGCCGTACTCCAACACCCGCAGCGTCGTCGAGCTCGCGATCGCCGAGATCATCTCGCTCGCCCGTCGTCTGCACGAGAAGTCGACCGACATGCACAACGGTGTCTGGAACAAGTCGGCCGCCGGCAGCCACGAGGTGCGCGGACGCACGCTGGGCATCATCGGCTACGGCAACATCGGCAGCCAGCTGTCGGTCATCGCCGAGGCGCTGGGCCTGTCGGTCGTCTTCTACGACATCGACGACAAGCTCGCACTCGGCAATGCCAAGCGTTGCTCGACGCTCGAGGAGCTGCTCGCTATCTCCGACGTCGTCACGCTCCACGTCGACGGACGGCCGGGCAATGCGGGCCTGTTCGGCGATGACGAGATGAAGCAGATGAAGCCTCGCTCGCTGTTCCTCAACCTGTCGCGCGGTATCGCGGTCGACACCGCCGCGCTGCGCAAGCACCTGGAGTCCGGGCACATCGCGGGCGCGGCCGTCGATGTCTTCCCGGTCGAGCCCAAGCGCCAGGGTGATCCCTTCGAGTCGGATCTGCGCGGGCTCAAGAACGTCATCCTCACGCCGCACGTCGGTGGTTCGACCGAGGAGGCGCAACAGGACATCGGACGCTTCGTGGCGTCCAAGCTGCGGTCGTACGCGTCGACCGGTGGCACCTCGCTGAGCGTCAACATGCCCGAGATCAACCTGTCGGGCGATCCGACGAAGCATCGCCTGGCGCTGGTGCACCGCAATGCGCCCGGCGTCCGCGCGGCGATCAACGGGCTGCTGGGCGAGCACGGGGTCAACATCGAGGCCCAGTCGCTCGCGACCCGCGGCGAGAACGGCTACGTCCTGACCGACGTCGCCGCCGAGGTCGGGACCGAGGTGCTCAAGGAGCTCGCGAGCATGCCCGAGACGATCCGGCTGCGCCAGCTGAGCTGACGCTCCTGAAGTAACGAAGCCCCCGACCCGCAGCTGCGGTTCGGGGGCTTCGTTGCTTCAGGAGCGTCAGCTCAGCTGGCGCAGCCGGATCGTCTCGGGCATGCTCGCGAGCTCCTTGAGCACCTCGGTCCCGATCTCGGCGGCGACATCGGTCAGCACGTAGCCGATCTCGCCGCGGGTCGACAGCGACTGCGCCTCGATGTTGACGGCGTGGTCGCCGAGCAGGCCGTTGATCGTGGCCAGCACGCCCGGCGCGTTGCGGTGCACGAGGGCCAGCCGGTGCTTGCTGGTGTCGGGCGGCAGGTTGATCTCGGGCATGTTGACGCTGAGCGAGGTGCCACCGAACGCGGCGTACGAGCGCAGCTTGGAGGCCACGAATCGTCCGATGTCCTGCTGCGCCTCCTCGGTCGAACCACCCACGTGCGGGGTCAGGATGACGTTTTTGAGCCCGCGCAGGTCGGACTCGAAGGGATCGCCTTGGCGCTTGGGCTCGATCGGGAAGACGTCGACCGCGGCGCCGGCGATGTGGCCCGACTCGAGGTGCTTGCGCAGCGCCGCGGTGTCGACGGCGATGCCGCGCGACAGGTTGAGCAGCAGCGACCGAGGCTTCATCTGGCTCATCTCGTCGTCGCCGAACAGACCGGCGTTGCCCGGACGTCCGTCGACGTGCAGCGTGACGACGTCGGAGATCGCGAGCAGCTCCTCGAGCGTCGAGCAGCGCTTGGCGTTGCCGAGCGCGAGCTTGTCGTCGATGTCGTAGAAGACGACCGACAGCCCCAGTGCCTCGGCGATGACCGAGAGCTGGCTGCCGATGTTGCCGTAGCCGATGATGCCGAGCGTGCGGCCGCGGATCTCGTGGCTGCCGGCGGCCGACTTGTTCCAGACCCCGGCGTGCATGTCGGTCGACTTCTCGTGCAGGCGACGCGCCAGCGAGATGATCTCGGCGATCGCGAGCTCGACGACGCTGCGGGTGTTCGAGTAGGGCGCGTTGAAGACCGCGACACCGCGCTGCGTCGTGGCGGCGAGGTCGATCTGGTTGGTGCCGATGCAGAACGCGCCGATCGCCAGCAGGTCGGGAGCGGCGTCGAGGACCTTCTCGGTGATGTAGGTCGTCGAGCGGATGCCCAGCAGGTGCACCCCCTGGATCGCCTCGATCAGCTCGTCCTCGCCGAGGGCGCCGTCGCGGGTCTCGACCTGGTAGCCCTTGCCGCGCAGGAACTCCGCCCCGTCGGTGTGGATGTTCTCGAGCAGAAGGACGCGGACGTCGCCGTCGTCGAGGAGCTCGATCGGACTCGATCCTTCAGGAAGGTGATCGGTGTTCGTCATGGTCATCATCATCTCTGGTGCCTCCAGTCAGCGGAACTCGGCTGACGTGGGGCCCAGGCGAACGGTCCCGATGTCGATGGATCGCAGCGCTCCCCGGTGGTACCCACCTCAACGCCAGTTGCGGCTGCTTGCCCTCAGTCTAGCGGCAGCCTCAGGACTGCTTGTCCTTCCTCGCGAAAGCGGCCCACGCCTCGGGCGGGAGCTCTCGGTCGAGGTTGGCCAGCCGCACCTGGCCCTGGGCCATCAGCCGCCCGTCCTGGTCGACGGAGTCGAGGTGCCACAGCTGCTGGGTGCGGCCGCGATGGATCGGCGTCGCCGTGACGGTGATGACGTCGCCGACCTTGCCCTGGCGGAGGAAGTCGGTGGAGTTGTTGGTGCCGACCACCACGCCCTGGCCCGTCTCGTTGAGCCAGATCATGCCGGCCGTGCTCGCCGTCGACTCGTGCACCGCGCAGTAGACGCCGCCGTGCGGGATGCCGAACGGCTGCAGGTGCGCCTCGCCGATGGTGAACCTGACGACGACCTTGTCGGGACCTGCCTCGAGGTGCTCGACGCCGAGCACGCCGTCGAGTCCGGGAATCTCGCTCATGGGGAAAGAGTAGGCCGCGACCGCAGGAGCCGCTTGTCGCAGATCGGCCGACACGACGCGGAACATGTTCCGTCCGATCATGACGTCGGCGTCTCGGTCCGCCAAGGTGGTTCTTGCTTCGATACCAGAAGCGATGTCTCACAGGCGGCGCACGGTGTGCGCCGCTCAACAGAGGGGGAAGCAATGACGTCAACGAAGAAGTTCGGCGCGGCGGCAACGGCCGTCGCAGCGATCGCGCTGCTGGCGGGCGGCCTCGCGTCGCCCGCCACTGCCGCGACGGGCAAGGCCACGATCAAGGGCGTCGTGAAGCTCGACGGCAAGCCCGTGAAGTTCGCCCGTGTCCAGCTCTACCGCGACATGGGCGACGACGTCGACGACCCCAGCCACTACAAGCGGGTCAAGACCGCGAACACCGACAGCAAGGGCCGATACAAGATCTCGGGCGTGTCGCTCATCAAGCTGTCGCCGGAGGCCGCCGGCTACTGGATCGTCGTCAGCGACCGTTCCGGCAAGTTCGTGAAGACCCACCGACCGGTCCATCTCACAGCAGGCAAGGTCGTGACGCGCAACGTCAAGACGCTGCCGGCCGCCATCATCAAGGGAAAGGTCACCCGCTCCGACGGAGGCGACCCGCGCGATCTCACGGTGACCATCGATAGCGGCGAGCACGGTGACTACTACGTCCCGCAGTTCGCCACCAACAAGGACGCCACGATCAAGGCCGACGGGACGTTCAAGATCGGCGGCGTCGCTCCCGGCGGCTACAACGCTCTGAGGGTCAGGGGCAAGCCCTACGCGCAGCAGTGCTTCGCCCCCGCGACCGGCACGCTCGCCGACTGCGACGGCTCGTCCGCGCAGTGGATCAAGGTCTCCGCGGGCCAGCGTCTCAAGATCCCTGCCCTCACCGCCACGAAGATGCGGTAGCGCTGACGCCGTGACCGGGTGGAGCGACGGGCAGTCGTTGCCGTCGCTCCGCCCCGGTCCAGGTCGCTTTATACCCCCAGGGGGTATCGTTGAGATATGGACCACGGCACCCCCGGCTACAGCGACGACAAGACCGCTGTCCTCAAACGGCTCAAGCGCATCGAAGGACAGGTGCGCGGGCTGACCCGCATGGTCGAGGACGACACCTACTGCATCGACGTGCTGACCCAGGTCTCGGCGACGACCAAGGCGCTGGAGGCCGTCGCGCTCAAGCTGCTCGACGAGCACCTGAGCCACTGCGTCGTCG
>JBEVGQ010000341.1:0-9539 GCA_040511655.1 Aeromicrobium sp.
CCGACGACATGGACATCAACATCGTCCGCGAGAAGAAGCAGACCAACGTCCGCTCCAACGCCGACGAGTTCGAGAAGCTGGTGCCGCCGCGCAAGCTGTCGCTCGAGCAGTCGCTGGAGTTCTGCCGCGAGGACGAGTGCGTCGAGGTCACCCCGGCGTCGGTCCGCATCCGCAAGATCATCCTCGACGCCACCGAGCGCAACCGCGCCAACCGCGGCAAGAAGTAACCCCCTCCCCCGGGGCGGTGACCTAGACACCTATCCGGCTCCAAGGCGGTGACTCAACCACCTATCAGACGCACTGATGGGTGGCTAAGTCACCGCCGCGGTCGTTGTGCACGGGTGATCGAGCGGTCAAGTTGATCCCATCGGGCCCCGAACACGGGCGGCGGGCCGCCATACCCCAGCTCCACCATGCGGGTGTACACACGCTGCACCATGACCTTGGGCCTCCTGCTCATCTCGCGGGTGATCTGCAGATACTCCACCGCGTTGCGCCGGAATGACTCGTACCGCACGATGTCGCGGTTGAACTGTTGGACGCTCTCGGCGTGCTGCCGACCCTCGTACTCGAGCACCAACATGACGCACCGCAGGAGCAGGTCGCCGACGCCCAGCAGATCTCCGTCCACCTCGAGGCGCACATTGACCTCGGGGCGAGGCAGACCTGCGGCCTCGACTCGCACACGCACCTCCGACTCTTGGACCGACCTGGCTCCCGCGTCGAGCAACGGCAGCACGTGGCGCGCCTGCCACGCACCCGGTCGCCAGTGGTGCAGCCGGGTTAGCTCGGCAACCTCCACCATCGACATGTGCCGGTGGTGCAGCAGCCAGTCACCCACCTTCACCGCCTCGAGCACGGTGGACGTCCCGCAGTACTGGATGAAGGCAGCGGCCGGAGTCACTCCGACCTCGTCGAGCGGTGGCAGCACCTCGGTGCGGTGGAGGAAGACGTCGTCCAGATCGAGATGCAGGTCGCCGGCAATCGTGAAGTGCACCGGGTAAATCTCGCCGATGTCGAGCCCAAGCGCCTGAATGCGCGACACGTGGCTGAGCTGAGCTCGGTCGGGCATCGCCAGCCCGGCCGCAGCGATCCGGTCGAGCGCGGTCATCTCGTGAGACCGCTCGACGTAGACCCGTGGGAACAGACGCAGAAGGAACTTCCCGTCGAGCTGGCGCGGTGACATGCCAGACGCAAGGGCCTCGCGCCGCGAGAACGGCCGGCCGCGGAGCACGTCGGGCATGTCTGGTCGAGGCGCCATTCATGCAGTTCACCGCGACGCACCGACGCGGGCGACCACGAATCAGCTACCTGTGGATCAGCACGATGTCTCAGCATCCCTGTGGACAGGTGCGGCAGGCACCTATCGGAGGGCGCGATACGTGGCTGCCGCACCGCCCGCGGCTGCGATAGGTGTCTAACTCACCGCCCTGGGGGCGGGGGCGGGTCAGAGGACGCCGCGGGGGCGGAACTGGATGCTGATGCGCGGGCCGACGGGGCGAGCCGTCTTGAGGATCGCGTGGTCCCAGGTGCGCTGGCACGAGCCGCCCATCACCACCAGGTCGCCGTGACCCAGCGCGAAGCCGACCTGACGTCCACCGCCGCGTGGACGCAGAGACAACCGCCGGGCCGCCCCGACCGACACGATCGCGACCATCGTGTCGTCGCTGCGCCCGCGGCCGATGCGGTCGCCGTGCCAGGCGACGCTGTCGCGACCGTCGCGGTAGAGGCAGAGCCCGGCCGTGGCGAACCGCTCGCCCAGCTCGCGCTGGTAGTGGTCGCTCAGCTGCTCGCGCGCCTCGAGCAGCAGCGGGTCGGGCAGCTCGTCGCCGCGGCCGAAGTGGCACAGCAGCCGCGGGACGTCGACGACCCGGTCGTACATCTCGCGCCGCTCGGCCTGCCAGGCGACCTCGGACTCGAGCCGCAGGAACAGGTCGTCGGACGCGCCGACCCACCCGGGCTGGACGTCGACCCACGCCCCGTCGCCGAGCACGGTGCGGCGAGGGGCCAGCTGCCCCAGCGCCGGCGCGGCACCGACGTCGAGCAACGAGCCTTGGTAGTAGTCCGACACGTCCTGAGCATACGCCTGATCGAACACATGTTCTAGTGCGGATGCGACTAGGCTCGAGCCATGGAATCCGCCTGGGACCGACTGCTCGACCTCGTCGAGCGGCTCGCGGTCGATCCCGACCTTCCTCTCGGAGCAGAGACCGACGCGGCCCTGGTCGATCTCAGCACCCGCGCGATCGACGACCGCCACATCGACATCGAGCTCCGCGCGCCCGACGTCGCCCGGTGGCTGTCGGGGCTCGTGACGGCCCACCGCGCCCTGCGCGACACCCACGCCGACGTCGACGCCGACACCGAGCTCGGCAACCTGCTGCGCATCGTGACGCGCTGGCTGCACCCCGCCCGCCCCCGCTGACGCAGGGACGGGCGAAGCACGGTCAGGTCAGCGCGGAGCGGCGTCGTCCGACGTGGGCGACGACTCGGCCGCCTCGACCACGAGAACGAAGTCTCCGTCGTGCTCCTCGACACCCGTGAGCACGGCGCTCTCGACCATCTCCTCGCCGAGGCGACCGCGGACGACCAGGGGGTCGGTCTGCAGGTCCTTCCAGAGCGAGACGCACAACGCCGCCATCACCAGCACGAACGGGACGGCCGCCACGATCGTGATCCGTTGCAGGCCGTTGAGCGCGTCGTCACCGCCGATGATCAGCATGATCGCCGCCACGCCGCCCATCACGCTGCCCCAGAACACCACCGAGCGCTTGCTCGGCTCGGTCGAGCCGCGCTCGCTGAGCGTGCCCATGACGATCGAGGCGGCGTCGGCACCCGACACGAAGAAGATGCCGACGAGCACCATGACGAGCACCGTCGTGATGGACGCCAGCGGCAGCTGGTCGAGCATCTGGAACAGCGCGGAGTCGGTGTTGACCGCGCCGGCCGAGTCGACGAGCTTGCCGGTCGTGCGCTGGATGTCGATCGCCGTGCCGCCGAAGACCGCGAACCACACGAGGCTCACGAGCGACGGGACGATGAGCACGCCGGTGACGAACTGACGGATCGTGCGACCGCGGCTGATGCGCGCGATGAACATGCCGACGAACGGCGTCCAGCTGACCCACCAGGCCCAGTAGAAGATCGTCCAGCTCGCGAGCCAGTCCTTCATGGCGTCGTCGCCGCTGGCCGCGGTCCGCGACGCCATCTCGGTCATCTGCGACGCGTAGTCACCCAGGGCGGTCGGCAGCAGGTTGAGGATCAGCAGCGTCGGGCCGGCGACGAACACGAACAGCGCGAGGATCAGCGCGAGCACCATGTTGGTGTTCGACAGCCACTGGATGCCCTTGGCCACGCCCGACACGGCCGAGAAGATGAAGGCGATCGTGAGCACGACGATGATGACGACGAGCACGGTCTTGCCCGGAGCGTCGACCCAGCCGTTGAACTTCAGGCCGCTGCCGATCTGCAAGGCACCGAGGCCGAGCGAGGCGGCCGAGCCGAAGAGGGTCGCGAAGATCGCGAGGATGTCGATGACGCGACCCACGGGCCCGTCCGCCTTGGCGCCGATGAGGGGGCGGAACGCGGACGAGATGAGCTGCGAGCGGCCCTTGCGGAAGGTGCCGTAGGCGATCGCGATGCCGACGACGGCGTAGATGGCCCAGGGGTGCAGCGCCCAGTGGAACATCGTGGTGGCCATGGCGGTCTGGAACGCCTCGTCGGACTGCGCCTTGGAGGTGCCGGGCGGCGGCGACACGAAGTGCGACAGCGGCTCTGCCACGCCGTAGAACATCAGGCCGATGCCCATGCCGGCGCTGAACATCATCGCGATCCACGAGACCGTCTTGAACTCCGGCTCCTCGTCGTCGCCACCCAGCGGGATGCGGCCGTACTTGCTGGCGGCGAGCCAGATGACGAAGATGACGAAGAACGTCGACGTCAGGACGAAGAACCACCCGGTGTTGGTGATCACCCACTCCTGGGCGGTGCCCGACGCCTTGCCCAGGCCGGGTGTGCTGACGATGCCCCAGACGACGAAGCCGATGGCGATGGCCCCGGTCACGTAGAAGACCACCGGGTCGATACGTTCTCGCCAGGTAGGCGTGTTCTCACTCACTTCTTGTCCCCCATCGTTGAGCCGCGCGCTTCTCGACGGCAACGCACGACACTACGTGACAACGTGCGGCAATGGCGACTTCAGCGGTTGATCGAGCCTCTGACCTGGGCAAGGTACACCAGGGCGGCGACAGTGCCGACGAGGTTGAGGATGCTGAGCGGGTACAGGAAGACGACGTGCGCCACGACCGACAGCCCGAGGATGATCAGCCAGGTCTGCTTGGGCAGCGTGTCGAGGGACTCGAGCTGCGACGGCCGGCGCGAGACGCAGTCGACCAGGGCGAAGCCCTTGACCACGAACAGCACGATCGTCAGGACCAGCGTCAGGCCACGTTGGAACTCGAACATGACCGAAGGCTACCGGGACGACGAGAGGCGGGCCCCCCGCAGGGAGCCCGCCTCTCGTCGTGGAGGTCGATCAGGCGTTGTCGGACGTCGCCGGCTTCGACGCGGACGCCGAGGGAGCGGCCGCCGAGGTGCTGCTGGCAGCCTTCTTGGCGGTGGACGCGGTCTTGGCCGGAGCCTTCTTGGCCGCGGACGTCGCCGACTTCGCGGGTGCCTTCTTGGCTGCGGGCGCCTTCTTGGCCGGAGCCTTCTTCGCAGCCGGCGCCTTCTTGGCCGGAGCCTTCTTCGCAGCCGGCGCCTTCTTGGCCGAAGCCTTCTTCGCGGTGGTCGCAGTGGTCGTGGAGGTCGACGCCGCGGCGCGCTTGGCCGGCTCGGGCGTGCTCTTGACGGTCGTGTCGACCTTCTCGGCGGCCTTGCGGGCCGTGGTGGGCGCCTTCGACGTCACCTTGGTGACCTGTGCCTTGGCGACCGACACGTACTCGAAGGCACGCTTCTGGGCGCCCTCGACGAGGTCCTCGACGCTGTCCTCGGCCTTGTCGAACAGGTCGTCGGCCGACTTGCGGATGTCGTCGACCTTGATGCCCTTGGCGCGGGACACGAAGTCCTCGCTCTTCTTGGTCAGGTCGACGTAGGTGCTGGTGGCGGTGCCGACGGCGACCTGCGCGAAGTCCTGCGCCTGCTTCTGCAGGTCGGCGATGTCGATGCTCTTGATGGTCGCGGGCAGGCCACGAACGTCGTCGACGATGGCCTTGACCTGCGTCGTGATGGTGTCGGTGATGGTCATGGGTTCTCCTCGGTCGGTGCGGCCTTCTCAGAGGACGCACCAGGGTGGTTGGCGGCTGTCACGGTCGTGGCCAGCTCGGTGTCGGTGGCCTGGTCGGTCCCGACGAACGAGCGGTAGATGTCGAGCAGGGCGCTCTTCTGGCGCTCGGTGAGCAGGGGGTCGAGGGCGATGGCGTCCTCGACCATCCGTGCTCCGTGCTCGTCGGCATCGAGGATGCCGGCTCGCACGTAGAGCGACTCGGCCGAGATCCTGAGCGCCTTCGCGATCTGCTGCAGAACCTCTGCCGACGGGCGACGCAGTCCGCGCTCGATCTGGCTGAGGTACGGATTCGACACGTCCGTCAGCTCGGAGAGCTGGCGAAGCGACATCTGCGCCAGGCCACGCTGCTCGCGCAGGTAGTCGCCGAGTCCTTCGACGGTCCTCTGCATGCTCAGCTTGGCCATGTCTCCATGGTGCTTGCAAAAGCAAGCAGATGCAAGCAGAGCTGCTTGCGACCTCGATCACAACCGACGTCTGCGCAGGTCAGAAGGTCGTTCGCACCTCTCCGACCTGCTGGCCGCCCCCCAGTACACGAGGGCGCTCGAGCAGGATCGGCGCGTCCAGGCCGGCCAGCTCGAGCATCCGCGCCATCACGGCGTAGAGCGGACGCTCCGCACCGTCCTCGATCTTGAGTGCGAGCGCGGACCCGTCGGTCAGCCCCACGACGTAGACGCTCTCCGCGCCCGACTTGGCCACGAGCCCCGGGAACGCCAGCATGAGGTCGCGCTCGGCCCGCCCGGTGCCGCTGACGTACTCGGGGTGCTCGCGCATCGCGCCGACCAGACGTGCGCCGTGCGAGGCGGCGGGCTCCTGCACGATGCGGCCGATCGCGCGGGCGAGCTGCTGCAGCGGTGTCGCGAGCAGCGGTGCGCCACAGCCGTCGACGCCGACGACGGCCGGCGGACCGTCCGTCAGCTCGGTGAACGTCGCCGTCACGACCTGCTGCAGCGGATGGTCGGGCTCGAGGTAGGTCGAGGTGTCCCAGTCGTTGACCACGCACGTGAGCAGCATCGCCGCGTGCTTGCCGGAGCAGTCCATGCAGATCGGCTCGCGGACGCCTCCGGCCCGCAGGTGGTCGGCATGGACGTGCGGGTCGAGCGGGTACGAGGGCGGGGTCTGCAGCGCCGACTCGTCGAGCCCCGCCAGGGCGAGGATCTCTCGCACCGCATCGAGGTGGAACGGCTCACCCGAGTGGCTGGCCGATGCCAGTGCCAGCAGGCGACCGTCGAGCGGCAGCCCGGCGCGCAGCATGCCCATCGCCTGGAGCGGCTTGTTGGCAGACCGAGGGAAGATCACGGTGCCCGGATCGCCCAGCGACCAGCTCACCTCGCCGTCGGGATCGACCCGGACGGCGACCCCCCTGTGCCGGCTCTCCACGAGCCCCGAACGGACGACCTCGGCCAGAATCTCCACGAGGGCGAGCCTACGCGCGCACGGTTGCGCTTCTCGAATGACGGGTTCTCGCTTATCCTGGCGGGAATGGTTGGTCCTCTCGGGCCGCTTGACCGTCCCTTCCCACCGATCGAGACGTCTCGTCAGCAGCGATGTCGCCACGGCCCCAGCTCGACCACCAGCACCACTCCCGGCCGCCAGCACGCATGTTGTCGCATCGTGACGATCAGCTGACACCACCTAGAGGTTCATCCATGCGTAGATCCTTCGCCGCCGTCCTGGTCGGCTTCCTCGTGCTCGCCGGGCTGCAGGCTCAACCGGCGTCCGCCGCCTCAAAGAAGCCGAGCAAGGTCGGCCTCGTGACGTTCGTCAAGGCCGGCTACGACACCGGCACCAACCGTACGAGCCTCTCGCTCGACTGGGCGGACGCCAAGCGTGCCGAGAAGTACGAGATCTTCGTGTCGAAGTCGCCCTCGATGAAGCGAGCCAAGGTCTACAAGCAGAAGTCGAGCAAGACCACGATCAAGAACCTGTCGCGCGGCAAGATCTACTACTTCCAGGTGCGCGGCCTGAACGGTAAGAAGCACGGCTCGAAGTCGAGCGTCGTGGCCCGCCCGACGATCCTGCGTCCCGGCACGACCGAGAACGCGATGCGCCTGCGCGTCATGACCTACAACGTCTGCAGCGAGGTGTGCGACACCTCCGGCTACGCGCCGTACCCGTGGTCGCCCACGCGCCAGTCGGGCGTGCTCGAGCGGGTCGCCTCCTCAGGAGCCGACGTCGTGGCGACCCAGGAGGCCGGCCGGTTCAGCGTGCCGCCCAACGGCTACGCGCAGGCCGTCCACTACAGCGCCAAGCGCCTGTTCTACAACACGGCGCGCTTCGACGTGGCTCCCGGCGCGACGCCCACCTCGACCTTCGACCCCGCCACGGGCTGCCGCCTGTCGTCCGAGATCGGCCTGCCGACCGGAGTCGTCTTCCTCGGTCGCCACGCCGCAGGATGCCGCTACGCCGTCTGGGCCGAGCTCGTCGAGCGGGCCACCGGCCGCAGCTTCATGATGGTCGACGTCCACCTGGTCAGCGGCAAGACCGCGGCCACCGCCGCGTACCGCCGCGCCGAGACCAACATCATGCTCTCGACGATCAAGCAGACCAACACCAAGAACCTGCCGGTGGTCTTCGCCGGAGACTTCAACTCCCACCGCGAGACCAAGCCCACCGACTCGGTCCCGTACCCCATGAAGACGTCGAAGTACTACGACGCCTACGACATGGCCCGCAAGGTCACCAACCAGCACATGAGCAGCTACAACAGCTTCCGGACGACGCCCGTGCTCAGCACGAAGTGGGGCAACCACATCGACAAGATCTGGATCGACCCGTGGAAGGTGCGCGTCGACAGCTGGGCCAACTTCGCCCTGGTCGACCAGAACGGCAAGCTCGCCCAGCCCATCGGGTCCGACCACAGCCCCGTCCTGGTCGACCTCCGCATCAAGTGACCCACTGAGTGCCTGCGGGGCATCGCCGACGTCATCACGCGATGCCCCGTAGGATTCACTCGTCCCGCCCGACTGTTCCTGGAGCACTCCCGTCGCCACCCGAAGAAAGATCGCACCATCGCGCCGGCGAGCGGATTCACCCCCGCAGCCGACCGTGTCGCGACGCATCGCCGGGCGGCGCAGACGGCATGACCGGCGACGACTGCTGATCGTCGCGCTCAGCGTCGTGCTGCTCGCAGTGCTCGGCGGCGGGCTCGCTCTCACCTATGCCACGCCCGACTCGCTAGACGCCCCGCGCGCCGTGTCGGCCAAGCCCCTGTCGCCCACGAGCGTCGAGCTCGACTGGGCCGGCGCCGACGACGCCGACTCGTACGTCGTCCGGGTCGGCGACGACCGGGCGCTGAGGACGGCCGTCAGCACCAAGGTCCCGGCCAAGGGCACCCGCCTGACCCTGGACGACCTCGCCGCGTCCCGTCCCGGCAACGACCGCTACTACCGCGTCGACTCCGTCCGCAAGGGCGAGGTGCGGTCGTCGCGCACGGGTCGGTTCACGCTGCCGCCGGGCGAGGTCGCCGGTCTCAAGGTCGTCGCGAAGACGGCGGGCGGCGTCAACGTCGACTGGGACGACGTCGACAACGCGCGCCAGTTCGACGTCGCGATCGCGCGCGACGAGGGCTTCACCCAGGAGGCCCGCGCCGCCCGCACCGTCGGGGTCGACAGCGCATTCGTGGGCAAGGGACTGCAGCCCGACACCAAGTACTGGCTCAAGGTCCGGCCCGTCAACGGCGACCAGGTCGGCGTCTACTCGCCCCCGGTCGCGTTCCGGACGGACGTCCGCGACACCTCGTTCAGGATCGCCACCTGGAACGTGTGCTCGGAGAAGTGCGACGGGTACGCCGGACGTGCACGCATCATGGCCGACTTCCTCAACGCCAACGAGGTCGACATCTTCGGACTGCAGGAGGCCGGCGGCGTGCGGGTGGGCGCCGTCACCAACTCGATCTTCACGGGCGGCACGCGCGGCTTCGTGCGCGCGACCGGCGGAGCCAAGGCGCGCTACATCTTCTACCGCCCCGAGCTGTTCGAGCAGCAGGGCGGCGGCAGCTTCGACATCGGCGACGGTCGCGACACGACCTGGGCCAGGTTCAAGGTCAAGGCCACCAAGCGCATCTTCTACTACGTCGACGTGCATCTCGACAACGGCAAGGACAAGGCGGCCAACGCGCGCCGCGCTCGCGAGACCGACCGGATGCTGGCCACGATGCGAGGCATCAACGTCAGCGACAAGCCCATGGTCTACGCCGGCGACTTCAACTCCGGTACGCACCGCGACCAGGACGCCCCGGGCGAGAAGATGCGCGCCG
>JBEVGQ010000342.1:0-14536 GCA_040511655.1 Aeromicrobium sp.
TCCTCCATCTCGGGCAGGTGCTGGGCGATGTCGGGCAGCTCGCTGATGGAGCCCAGCCCCATCCGCTCGAGGAAGTAGCTCGTCGTGCGGTAGAGCACCGCACCGCTCTCGGGGTCGGCGCCTGCCTCCTCGATCAGCCCGCGGGTCACGAGCGTCCGGACGACGCCGTCGACGTTGACCCCGCGGATCGCCGAGATGCGCGAGCGGCTGATGGGCTGACGGTAGGCGACGACCGCCATCGTCTCGAGCGCAGCCTGCGTCAGGCGTGCCTGCTGTCCGTCGAGGATGAAGCGCTCGACCGCGCCGGCGTACTGCTCACGGGTGAAGAAGCGCCAGCCACCCGCGATGTTGCGCAGCTCGAAGCCCCTGCCTTGGGCGGTGTACTCGTCGGCCAGGGCCACCAACGCCTGGTCGACGTCGACCGGCGGATGCCCCACCGCCTGGGCCAGCGTCAGGTGGTCGAGCGGCTGGTCGGCCACCATCAGCACCGCCTCGAGGGCGGGCCGGAGCTCGAGCATCTCCAGCTCGAGCTCGTGTGGTCCGGTCGGGAAGCTCTGCTCAGTCATCGGTGCTCTCAGCTGCGTCGGAGGTGGATGCGTCGTGGGACGAGGGTGCGTCGTCGATCAGGCTCGCATCGATGAGAGTCGTGTCAATCAAGACAGGCTCGTCGTCGGCCACGATCGGCGGCGCGTCGAACTCCGCCCCCACGTCGATGTCGCCGTCGTCGGTGCCGGTCCAGCGGATGTGCAGGTCGCCCAGCGGCGTGGCCTGATCGAACGAGATGGCGCCCTCGCGGAAGAGCTCGAGCACCGCCAGGAACCGGGCGACCTTGGTCGCCAGGTCGGGCGCATCGACGGTCAGCGCCCTGAAGGTCATGCCGCCCTTGCGTCGCAGCTGGTCGACGACGAGGTGCGCCTGCTCGCGCACGCTCACCTGCGGCGCGTGCAGGTGAGCCAGCGACAGGATCGGCACCGGCTTGTCCTCGAACGCCTTGGCGGCCAGCTGGGCGAGCTCGGCGGGCCCGACTGAGATCAGCACCTCCGGCAACAGGTCGGCGAACCGCGGCTCGAGCGTCACGACCCGCGGGAACCGCCGCGACTCCCGCGCCAGGCGGTCGGCCATGATGCCGGCCACCTGCTTGAACGCGCGGTACTGCATCAGCCGCGCGAACAGCAGGTCGCGCGCCTCGAGCAGTGCGAGGTCCTCCTCGTCCTCGACCTCGGCCTGCGGCAGCAGGCGCGCGGTCTTGAGGTCGAGCAGCGTCGCCGCGACCAGCAGGAAGTTGGTGGTCTGCTCGAGGTCATCGCCCAACGCCTTGATGTAGGCGATGAACTCGCCCGTGACGGCCGAGAGGGCGACCTCGGTGATGTCGAGCTCGTGCTTGGAGATCAGCTGCAGCAGCAGGTCGAACGGACCCTCGAAGTTGGTCAGGTTGACCTGGAACCCGGTCGGCGCGGACTCGTCGACGTCCGCGATGCTCACGACTCGCTCAATCGACGTGCGACGTCGCTCTGCGTGCCGCGGGCGTCGAGATCGGCCAGCGCGACCGCCAGGGCAGCCCGGACGAACCGGCCACGGTCGACGCTGCGTCCCAGCTCGGCCCGCAGCACGAGCCGCGCCTGCTCGACGGCCAGCAGCTCGGTGGCCGTGACGTAGACCGTCATCTTCTCGTCGTGCTTGACCCGGCCGCTGGCGGCGACAGGTGCCTCGGGCTCGGCAGCCGCCTCGGGCGCCTGAGGAGCCGGGGCGGTCGCGCGGAACAGCTCGTCGGCCCCCGGCATGGCGGGCCGGCGGCTGCCTCCTGAGGAGGGGCCGGTCACGCGTCGGGGCATCGAACGAGGACCTCCCGCGCAAGCTGTCGGTACGACGTGGCGCCCGGTGACGTGGTCGCGTACTCCGTGATCGGCTCGCCGGCGACCGTCGAGTCCGAGAACTTGACGGTGCGACGGATGACGGTGTGGAAGACGAGGTCGCCCCACCCCTCGACGAGGGTCTGGAGCACCTCCTTGCCGTGCAGCGTGCGGCTGTCGTACATCGTGCCCAGCAGCCCGATGATCTCGAGCTCGTCGTTGGTGCGGTCGCGCACCTTCTCGATCGTGTCCTTCAGCAGCGCGACGCCGCGCAGCGCGAAATACTCGCACTCCAGGGGCACGAGCACGCCGTTGGCGGCCGTGAGCGCATTGACGGTGAGCAGCCCGAGCGAGGGCTGGCAGTCGATCAGGATGACGTCGTAGTCGTCGCGGACGGGCTTGAGCACCCGCGCGAGCACCTGCTCGCGGCCGACCTCGGTCACCAGGCGCATCTCGGCGGCCGATAGGTCGATGTTGGACGGCACCAGGTCGAGGCCCTCGACCGCGGTGGGCAGGATCAGGTCCCTGATCGAGATCTCGCGGTCCATCAGGACGTGGTAGATGCTCTGCTCGAGCTCGTGGGCGTTGACGCCGAGCCCGACCGTCATCGAGCCCTGGGGATCGAAGTCGACGAGCAGCACCTTGCGGCCGAGCTCGACGAGCGCGGCGCCCAGGTTGATGGTCGTCGTGGTCTTGCCCACGCCGCCCTTCTGGTTGCACAGGGCGATGATCGTGGCCGGCCTGGCGGGATCGCGAGGCTTCGGCTCGGCGAAGACGGGCATGGGACGCCCCGTGGGGCCCAGTTCCGCGGTCATGCTGTCTTGCTCATGTGGTACCCCTGCAACTCGACCCGGCGGACGTCCGACACTCTACCGTCAGATGTCTCCCTGACGACCATCCCTCACGCATGTCCAGGCGCTCGGAGGCACAGGCGCCGGACGGTTCAGCCGCGGGCGGCGCGGGGATGCGCCGTGGCGTAGATCTCGCGCAGCTTCTCGACCGTCACGAGCGTGTAGATCTGGGTCGTGGTGACCGACGCGTGCCCCAGCAGCTCCTGCACGACCCGCACGTCGGCCCCACCGTCGAGCAGGTGCGTCGCGAAAGAGTGCCGCAGGGTGTGGGGCGAGACGTCGGTCGTGACGCCCGCGCGCTCGGCCGCCTTCGTCAGCACGGTCCACGCGCTCTGCCGCGACAGGCGCCCTCCCCTGGCGTTGAGGAACACCGCGGGGGTGCGGGTCTTGGCCGACACGAGCGATGGCCGCGAGGCCGAGAGGTAGTCGGCCAACGAAGCCTTGGCGTACGAACCCAGGGGGACGATCCGCTGCTTGCCGCCCTTGCCGCGCAGCAGGATCGTGGACTCCTCGAGGTCGAGGTCGTCGATGTCGAGGCCCACCGCCTCCGAGATGCGGGCGCCCGTGCCGTACAGCACCTCGAGCAGGGCTCGGTCGCGCGCCGACAGGTTCGTCCCCGGTGCGCCGGCGGCGTCGAGGATGGCCTCCACGTCCGACAGCGGCAGCGCCTTCGGCAGTCGCGCCGCGGGCCGGGGCGGCTTGATCGCGGACGTCACGTCGGTCGAGACGAGCTGCTCGCGCAGCCAGAACCGGTGCAGGCCCCGCACCGCGACGATCGTCCGGGCGGCGCTGGCCGTGCCGAGCGCCGCGTGCTCGTCGTCGCCGGTGCGCAGCGACCCGAGGAAGGTCGTGACGTCGTTCTCGGTGATCGCGGGCGGCTCGTCGATCTCGCGAGCCGCCAGGAAGTCGAGGTAGCGCCTCAGGTCGCGCCGGTACGACCGCAGGGTGTTGTCGGCCAGGCCGCGCTCGACCGTCAGATGGCTCAGGTAGTCATGGACGCCGCGTCCGACGCCCTCGCTCATCGTGAGCGCAGTGCCTGCACCGCGAGGATCGCCGAGACCGTCTTGGCGTCGGCGACACGTCCCTCGAGCACGGCGGTGACCGCGTCGCCGAAGGGCAGCCACCACTGGGCCATGTGCGCCTCCTCGGCCTCCCGCGGGGTGCGGTCGGCCTCGGCGACGGGGGTCAGCCCGCCGGCGACGAAGACCTCGATGCGCTCGGTGGAGTACCCCGGCGTCATCTGCAGGTGCAGCAACGGCGACCAGGTGGACGCGACGACGTCGGCCTCCTCGGCGAGCTCGCGGGCCGCCGCGTCCTGCGGCTCCTCGCCGGGAACGTCGAGGGTGCCGGCCGGCAGCTCGAGCAGACGTCGTCCGGTGGGATGGCGGTACTGCTCGACCAGCAGCAGGCGGTCGGCGTCGTCGATCGCCACGACGGCGACGGCCCCGTTCGGCCTGACGACCGCGCGCGAGTGCTCGTCACCGTCGGGGGCCACGATCGTGTCGACGGTCAGGCTGACGTAGGGGCTCTCGTAGGCGGTCTCGACGCCTGCCACCGGCCACGACTCGTCCGTGTCGGCGATGGACGCCTCGGCGAGGCGTCCGGGCAGGCTGGGGTGGGCCGTCACACCTCGACCTGCACGGCGTGACCGACCGGCTCCTCGACCGGTAGGCGCGTCTCGCGCTGGCGGTCGAGCGCCGCACCGATGAGCCCGGCGAACAGCGGGTGCGCCTTGGTCGGACGCGACTTCAGCTCGGGATGAGCCTGCGTAGCGACGTAGTACGGGTGCACCTCGCGCGGCAGCTCGACGAACTCGACGAGGTTGCCGTCCGGTGAGGTGCCGCTGAAGACCAGGCCCGCCTCGACGAGCTGGGCCCGGTAGGAGTTGTTGACCTCGTAGCGGTGCCGGTGACGCTCGTGGACAGCGGTGGCCCCGTACGCCTCGGCGACGAGGCTGCCCTCGTCGAGGGCCGCCGGGTAGGAGCCCAGGCGCATCGTGCCGCCGAGGTCGCCTTCGCCGTCGACGATCGAGAGCTGCTCGGCCATCGTGGCCACGACGGGGTGTGGCGTGCCGGGATCGAACTCCGACGAGCTCGCACCGGCGATGCCGGCCACGTTGCGGGCGTACTCGATCACCATGCACTGCAGCCCGAGGCACAGCCCGAGCACCGGGATGCCCCGCTCACGGGCGTACGTCAGCGCGCCCAGCTTGCCCTCGATGCCGCGGATGCCGAACCCACCGGGCACGCAGATGCCGTCGACGTCGCCCAGGTGCTGCGCGGCGCCCGCCGGGCTCTCGCAGTCGTCGGAGCCGACCCAGCGCAGCGTGATGCGTGCATCGTGCGCGAACCCGCCGGCGCGCAGCGCCTCGCCCACCGACAGGTAGGCGTCGGGCAGGTCGACGTACTTGCCGACCAGGGCGATGGTCACCTCCTCGGCGGGCTGGTGCACGCGGCGCAGCAGCTCGTCCCACTGCGTCCAGTCGACGTCGCGGAAGGGCAGGTCGAGCCGGCGCACGACGTAGGCGTCGAGGCCCTGGCGGTGCAGGACCTTGGGGATGTCGTAGATCGAGGGTGCGTCGCTGGCGGTCACGACGGCCTCGAGGTCGACGTCGCACATCAGCGAGATCTTGCGCTTCATGCTCTCGGGGATCTCGCGGTCGGCGCGGCAGACGATCGCGTCGGGCTGGATGCCGATCGAGCGCAGGGCCGCGACGGAGTGCTGCGTGGGCTTGGTCTTGAGCTCGCTCGACGGGCCGATGTACGGCACCAGCGACACGTGGAGGAAGAACACGTTGCCGCGACCCACGTCGTGACGCACCTGGCGTGCCGCCTCGAGGAACGGCAGCGACTCGATGTCGCCGACGGTGCCGCCGATCTCGGTGATCACGACGTCGACGTCGGGGCCCGACATGGCGCGGATGCGCGACTTGATCTCGTTGGTGATGTGCGGGATGACCTGCACGGTGTCGCCCAGGTAGTCGCCGCGGCGCTCCTTGGCGATGACCTCGGAGTAGACCTGACCGGTCGTGACGTTGGCCTTGCCCGACAGGTCGACGTCGAGGAAGCGCTCGTAGTGGCCGACGTCGAGGTCGGTCTCGGCGCCGTCCTCGGTGACGAACACCTCACCGTGCTGGAACGGGTTCATCGTGCCGGGGTCGACGTTGAGGTACGGGTCGAGCTTCTGCATCGTCACGCGCAGACCGCGTGACTTCAGCAGACGTCCCAGGCTCGAGGCGGTGAGGCCCTTGCCGAGGGAGGATGCAACCCCGCCGGTGACGAAAACGTGCTTGGTAACCGCGCTACCTGGCAAAGGGACTCCCGTGGTCGAGTTCGATGTCGAGCGCTCACGATGCAGGGATCTGCATCAGGCCTCCACGGGATTCCAGCCTACCAAGTAAACCGCCCCCGGGGCCAATGACACTCGAACGCGCGTCAGCTGGTCCGTGCCGTCATCGGCTCGTCACTTCGGCAGCGCGCCGCCGCTGCTGCGCGAGGTGCCCCACGATCCCGGCTGCCCGCCTGCCTGCGCGGCGGCCGCCATGACCGTCACGACGCGACCGGCCGCGGAGTCGGTGACGTCGACGGTCGAGACCGCGGTCGCGAACGCTCCGTCGCGCACGGCCTTGACCGCTCCCCCGTCGGTGCTGGACGACGCCGGCCCGGCCACCACGACGCCCTTGCCGGTGTCGTTCATCGCCCCGGCGAGCGCCGCGATGACGGTGCTGCGGTCGGCGGTGCCGGCACGTTCAGGGCCGGTGACCAGGACGGCCAGCGTCGCGCGGTTGGTCGGCGGCGTCGCGGTGCTCAGCAGGTCGCCCTCGGAGAACGCCGACCGGATCGCGGTCGCCGACTGGTCGACGGGAGTGGTCTCGTCGGCCATGAAGGCACGGGCCAGGGCGGCGCCGATGCGTCCGTAGCTGTCCTTGGCGGCGCTGACGTCGGGGTCGCCCGACGCCGACTGCTGGGCCACGCCCTCGGCGAACTGGCGGTCGCCCGCGTCGAGCAGCTTGCTCGACAGCTCGACCTGGCCAGTCACCTCGGCACCGGCGAGCTGCAGGTCGCTGACGATGCCGCCGACCTCGCCCTGGCTCGCGCCGGGAACCGTCAGCACCACGACGGACTGACCCTTGAGCTTGTCCTCGAGCAGGCCATCGGCCGTCCGACCGGCGAAGCCCTCCTCGAACGACGCCACAGCAGGATCGACCGATGCCTTGCTGCCGCTGCCGCGCAGCGAGTCGCCGGCCTCGTCGAGCGGGCCCGAGCCGAGGGCGATGCCTGCGGCCAGCGCCAGCAGGATCGCGGCGACGGAGACGAGGTGGTAGCGGAACGTGATCACGTGAAGAGTCCTTTGGTCCAGGATCCGAAGTCGGTCAGCCGGTCGCCGATGGTGTCGAGCCAGTCCTGGCCCACCGGCGTGACGCCGATCGCCACGGCGACGGCGACCACCCCGGCGAGGAGCAGCAGCAGGACGGGCCACACCGCGTGACGGCGGGACGAGAAGTGGTAGACGGCCTTGGCGTCGACGATCTTGGCACCGGCACGCAGCCGTGCCACGAACATCCGTGCCGCCTCGGTCGGCTGCTGCTCCAGCAGCTTGGCCAGCGAGCTCGGCGCACCGACATGCACGATCGCGGCGGCGTCGTTGGTGTCGGCCAGCAAGATGGCCAGGTCGTCGTCGGAGCCGGTCGACACGAAGGTCACGATCTCCTTGCCGTGACGCTCGAGGCGCTCGGGGCCCTCGACCATCCCGGACGGTGTCGTCACCACGACCTCTCCGGCCTTCTTGATGGCGGCGTCGGAGATGTTGTCGAGCGCACCGACCACGATGCCGGGGGTGAGTCCCGCGCTGATCAGCACGTCGGCACCCGGGCCGGCACCGATCAGGACGGGATCGTGGTCGCGGATCCACCGTCGCAGGTGCTTGAGGTCGGCGGCATCGTCATACGCACGCGAGACGACCACGACGGGGCGCCCGCGCAGGGGCGTCCTCAGCCGGGGCACCTGGGCGCCAGACATCAGCATCGCGTGCTCGCGGTGGATGTGGTCGGTGGCATTGGCCGCCAGCGAGTCGAGCCGCGTCGCGAGTCCGTCGCGCGCCGCCTGGAGGTCGCTCGTCGTGCGCTCCTCGTCGAGCTCGATGCCGCTGGCCACGGGCACCTCGTCGCGGAAGACCTGGCCACCGTCGATGCGGACCAGGTCGCCGTTGCGGAGCCGGGCCCAGACGTCCTCGCTCGTGATGTCGATCAGGACGACACCTGCCTTGGAGAGCAGCTGCGGCCCGGTGTTGGGGGCGCGGCCCGACGTCGAACGGGCCGCGTTCAGCACGGCGGCGACCCGCCGGTCGATCAGCGTCTGCGCGTGCTGGGCGTCGAGGTCGGGCAGCTCGACGACGGCGATCTCGCCCTCGGCGATCTCGGCGAGGTCGTCGTCGCGCCGGGCGAGCCGCACGGTGCCGACGAGCCCCGCGGCGTCAGGGGGCATGACTGTCTTGCGTCTCCAGGTGACCATCGAGGTCCATGCTTCCCGTTGTGTCGCCCTGAGCCGGGAGCGAGGGCGGCGTGTCGCCGGAAAGCCTGGTCCGGCGCAGAGGCGCAGACCGCCTGTCAGGACCCGTCGCGCGCCAGAGCGAGCAGCTCGCGGGCGTGTGCCTGCGCCGCTGCCGAGTCCTCCTGGCCGGCGAGCATGCGCGCCAGCTCGTCGACCCGGTCGGACTCCTGCACCTCGGCCACCGAGCTGCTGGTGACGGTGCCGTTGTCGTCCTTCGAGACCACGAAGTGGTGATCGGCGAAGGCGGCGACCTGCGGCAGGTGGGTCACGGCGATGACCTGGGCGTGCTGGGCGAGCCGAGACAGTCGGCGCCCCACCTCGACGGCCGCCTTGCCACCGATGCCGGCGTCGACCTCGTCGAACACCAGCGTCGGCACGGTCGTGCGGTCGGCCAGCACGACCTCGAGAGCGAGCATGAGCCGCGAGAGCTCTCCCCCGCTGGCCCCCTTGTGCAGCGGCCGCAGCCCCGTGCCGCTGTTGGCCGCGAACAGCAGCTCGACGTCGTCGAGCCCGTGTGGACCGGGGACCGCATCGGCCCGCGTGGTCACCGACACCTCGAGGTGGGCCGACGGCATCGACAGCTGCGCCAGCTCGGCGTCGACCAGCTCGCCGAGTCTTCCTGCCGCCTGGGTCCGGAGCCTCGACATCTCCCCGGCCAGCCGGTGCACCTCGGGCTCGAGCTCAGCCAGCTCGGCGACCAGCGACGCGACGGCCTCGTCGTCGTTGCCCAGCTCGCCCAGCCTGGCGGCGCTCTTGGCGGCCCACGCCAGCACGTCGTCGAGGGTCGGGCCGTACTTGCGTTGCAGGGCGGCCAGCGCGGCACGCCGGTCTTGCAGCGCTGCGAGCCGCTCGGGGTCGAGCTCGACGCCGGCGGAGTAGGCCGCGAGATCGGCACCGACCTCGTCGACCAGGATGCCGATCTCGATCACTCGCTCGGTCAGCTGGTCGAGGGCGGGATCGTGACCGGCGACGTCCTGCAGGTGCGCCGATGCCTCGGCGACCTGGGTGCGTGCCGCGGTCGGGCCCGACTCTCCGGTCAGCACGCCGTGCGCAAGGTCGGCCGCCCGGGCGAGCGACTCGGCGTGCGCGAGCACGCCCTCCTCGGCCTTCAACGTCTCGTCCTCGCCGAGCTGGGGGTCGACGGCCTCGACCTCGTCGAGTCCGAATCGCAGCACGTCGAGCTCGCGCGCCCGCTCCTGCGCATGGGTGCGAAGCTCGTCGAGGGTGCGCTCGACGGCTCGCCAACGCGCGTGGACGGGCACGTAGGCGCCCGCGGCGGCGGCGAACTCCTCGCCTGCGAACCGGTCGAGAGCCGCCCTCTGCTCGGCGGCACGCAACAGGCGGTGCTGGTCGGACTGGCCGTGGACGGCCACCAGCTCGTCGGTGACCTCGGTGAGCAGGGCGGCGGGCACGGTCGCCCCACCCGCGACGGCTCGCGAACGGCCCTGTGCCGACAGGATGCGGCCCAGGATGACGACGTCGTCGTCGATGCGTCCGCCGGCCTCCTCGACCGCGGTCGCAGCGACGGCGCCGGCCCGCACACCGATGCTGGCCTCGACCCTCGCACGGTCGGCCCCCCGGCGCACCAGGCCCGGATCGGCCCGGTCGCCGCGCAGCAGGCCGAGCGCCGTGACGACCATCGTCTTGCCGGCACCCGTCTCGCCGGTGATGACCGTGAAGCCCTCGGAGAGCTCGAGCTCGGCCGAGTCGATCACGCCGAGGTCGCGCAGCGTGAGCTGCTGCCAGATCGTACGCTCGGCCGTCATCGCAGGGGCCTTTCCCAGCGTCGCTCGGCCGCGCCACGCCAACCGGCCACCGGCAGGTCGAACTTGCGGACCAGCCGGTCGGCGAACGACGCCGGGTCGAGGCGTGCCAGGCGCACGGTCTCGCGGCCCTTGACCACCTCGACGCGCGAGCCGACCGGCAGCTCGGCCGCGCGCCGGCCGTCGCACCACAGCACGCCCCTGGACTGCTCGCCCACGACCTCGATCGCGAGCGTCGAGTCTGGCGACACCACGAGGGGACGCGCGAACAGCGCGTGCGCGCTGATGGGGACCATGAGCAGCGCCTGCACCTCGGGCCACACGATGGGTCCGCCGGCGCTGAAGTTGTAGGCGGTCGAGCCGGTCGGCGTCGCGCACACGATGCCGTCGCAGCCCCAGCGCGACACCGGACGGTCGTCGATCTCGACGACGATCTCGAGCATGCGCTCGCGCGCGGCCTTCTCGACCGACGCCTCGTTGAGCGCCCAGTTGGTGGCGACGACCTCGCCGCCGACCATCACCGACACGTCGACCGTCAGCCGCTCCTCGACCGTGTAGGTGCAGTCGACCACGGCGCGCACGACGTCCTGCATGTCGTCGACGTCGGCCTCGGCGAGGAAGCCGACATGGCCGAGATTGACGCCCAGCACCGGGGTCTCGGTGCCGCGGCACAGCTCTGCTGCGCGCAGGATCGTGCCGTCGCCGCCGAAGACGACGGTCAGCTCGCATCCGGCCGCCGCGGCGGGCGCGGAGGGCACGACCTCGGCGTCATCGACACCGGCGGCACGCAAGGCCTCGGCCTCGGGCTCGAGCACCCGCACCGCGATGCCCTCGCGGCGCAGATCGGCGGCGAAGGACGCGGCGATCTTGACGGCTGCGTCGCGTCCCTCGTGGACGGCCAGCAGGACGGTCCTCATCGCGTCACCTCGTCATCGGCGGGCGTCGGCGTCGCCGCGGCCAAGGGCCCGGCGGCCACGACGTCGCGCGCTGCCTGTTCGCCGGGTGCGCCGGCGTCGGAGCGCAGCCAGCAGAAGTACTCCACGTTGCCCGCGGGACCGGGCAGCGGGCTGGGTGCCAGGGCACGCGTGCCCCAGCCGAGCTCGTGGGCGGACAGGCACACCCGGTGCACCGCGTCGGCATGCAGCGCCGGGTCTCGCACGACGCCGTTCTTGCCGAGATTGCTCTTGCCGACCTCGAACTGCGGCTTGATCATCAGCACGATGTCGCCTTCCGGACTCGGCTCGCACACCCGGGTGAGTGCCGGCATGACCACCGTAAGGGAGATGAACGACAGATCGGAGACGACCAGCTGCACTGGTCCGCCGATGTCGGACGCCTCGAGGTGGCGGATGTTGGTGCGATCGAACACATGGACCCGGTCGTCGGACTGCAGCGACCAGACCAGCTGGCCGTAGCCGACGTCGACGGCGCAGACCTCCTTGACGCCCTTGCGCAGAAGGACGTCGGTGAACCCACCGGTCGAGGCGCCCGCGTCGAGGCACCGGCGCCCGGCCACCGTCAGACCCATGGGCTCGAAGACCGAGAGCGCACCCAGCAGCTTGTGGGCGCCGCGTGACGCGTAGGTGGGCTCCTGGCTCTCGCGCACGACGATGGCCTGGTCGGTCGTGACACCGGTGGCCGCCTTGGTCGCGACCGATCCGGCGACCCGGACCGAGCCGTCCTCGATCAGCGAGCTGGCGTGTTCGCGAGAGCGAGCCAGTCCGCGTCGAACCAGCTCGGCGTCGAGCCGCAGGCGTCTGCTCATGCCGATTCCGGCGCGACCCCGTCGCGTCCTGCATTGGCCAGCGACTCGCGCAGCACGCCGTGGACCGCGTCGAACTCCTCGACGTGCAGCGACAGGTCGACGTCGTCGAGACGCTCCAGCCGCTCGAGCGCCTCGTCGATCGCCGGGTGACCGGTCGGGGTCACCTCGGTCGGCTCGTGCTGGGACGCGTGCTCGTCGTGCGGGGCGTCGAAGGCGTCGGGCGACTCGGTCATGCCACCAGTGTCCCATCCAGGCGCACACGCGTGCCGGAACGATCGTGCACGTGCCAGGCGAGCCCGATCGCTGCTCTCAGCACCGTGGTCGACGACGGCTCACCGCTCTCGAGGGTCACGACGCCGTCGGCGATCACCACGGACGCAGCGCCGCACCGGGCGCGGTCGTCGGCCGCCTCGACCTCCGGGTGCTGCTCGTCGAGACCACGCAGATCGGCCGAGACGTAGGT
The DNA here is from genome assembly GCA_040511655.1 of Aeromicrobium sp. Taxonomy (GTDB): domain Bacteria; phylum Actinomycetota; class Actinomycetes; order Propionibacteriales; family Nocardioidaceae; genus Aeromicrobium. Next base: position 12,242 of record JBEVGQ010000342.1, read on the forward strand.
CGGACGGCGGCCGTGGCCGGCATCGGCGATCTCCTGCAACGTGCTCACGCCCGTCAGCACAACAAGGCTGTCGATCCCGGCGTTGATGGCTCCGTCGATGTCGGTGTCGAGCCGGTCGCCCACCATCAGCGGGTGCGTACCGCCTACGCGAGCGATCGTCTCGTCGAGCAGAGCCCGCTCGGGCTTGCCCGCGACGATCGGCTCGGCGCCCGTCGCGGTGCGCACCGCCTGCACCAGGGAGCCGTTGCCGGGCGCGATGCCACGCGCCGTCGGCACCGTCATGTCGGTGTTGCTGACGTACCACGGCAGCCCGGACGAGATCGCGTACGAAGCCTCGGCCAGCTGCTCCCAGCCGACGCTCGGGTCGAAGCCCTGCACGACCGCCAGAGGCGACTCGCCGAGCGTGGTCACGCATCGCATGCCCCGCTCCTCCAGCGGCGAGCGCAGTCCCGGCCCACCGACGACCAGCACAGCCGATCCAGCCGGCAACGCATCGGCCATCAGGTGGGCGACCGCCTGCGCGGACGTCACCACGTCGTCATCTCGGACGTCTGGCATCCCCATGGACCGCAGCCTGTCGGCGACGGTGTCAGCCGTCCGAGAGGCGTTGTTGGTGATGTAGGCGAGCCGAAGGCCGTGCTCACGAGCCGTGGTGAGCGCCTCTGCGGCGCCCGGGATCGCATCGGGCCCCCGGTAGACGACACCGTCGAGGTCGAGCATCGCCAGGTCGTAGGACGTGCTGAGCGATTGCGTCGTCGAGCCCAAGGTCATGCGTCCGAGGCTACCGCCGCAGACGACACCCGCCGGCACGAGTCGACCTCGACGCTGACCCAGCTGGCGGTCCCCCCACCCCCGCTGGTGAAGCGGCGACGCAGCTGCCCGTTCACCTCGACCTCGGCGCCGGCCGCAAGGCGGGACACGGACCGGCGTAGGGCCGCACGCCACACCGTGCACTCGATCGTGTCGACCAGCTGCTTGGACCGCCGGCGCGCTGCGGCGTCGCGCCTCACGACGAGCCGGAAGCTGACCAGCTCGTCGCCGCTGGGCAGCACCCTGGTCTCGGGGTCGGCCGAGATCCGGCCGGACAGGTGGACTTCGTTCTTGTGCGCGGCTGGCGCCGGGGTCTCATCGGTCATGACACGACGATGCCCTCACCGCGGGGTGAGGGGCATCGTCGATCGTCCGCCTGTGGACAGATCGTAGGCAGTGTCAGGCCTGTGGACGGGGGTCGAGCTCGGCGAGGCGCTCCTCGGCGTCGGTCGACTTGTTGCCGTCGACGGCGACCGTGCGGTGGAACCACTCGATCGCCTCGTCACGACGGCCCGCGGCGAGCAGCGAGTCGGCGTACGCGTAGCGCAGGCGAGGCACCCACTCCCCCCGGCCCTTCGTGTGCAGCGGCTCGGTCTCGAGCAGCCGGATCGCCGCGTCGTACTGGCCCTGGTCGCGCCGAGCACCGGCGACGACGATCGACAGCTCGATCTGCCCCGCGTCATCGAGCTGGGACCGGATCTCGGTGGTGTCGTAGGCGATCGCCTTGTCAGGACGCTTCAGGGCGCGCTCGCAGTCGGCCATCATCGGTGCATAGATGTAGCCACCGGTCATGCGCCGGGCCGCCCGGAACTCCGACAGCGCCTCGGCCCACTTGCCGCAGGCGTAGGCGGTCTCGCCACAGGCCTCGCGCACCAGCCCCGTGCGGGTCGCCCGGGCTCGGGCCGCGAGCGCGTGCTGGTGAGCGGTCTCGGGATCTTCGGCGATCAGCATGCCCGCCATCACGAGGTGCCGCGCGACCTTGTCGGCCAGCTTCTCGGGAAGGCTCTGCAAGGCCTGACGGGCATGCTTGTCGAGGTCGGACGCGCTGACGTCGTCGGGGATCGGCGGGCCGTCGTAGATCTTCTGGGCTGCGGTGCGGTCGCCCTCCTCCTGACGGCGGTCGCGGCGCGCCTCGTAGGGCTTGCCGTCACGTCGTGGGGACTGCGGCTTGCCGTCGCGTCGAGCCGGTGCCGCCTTGCCGTCGCGTCGATCGGACGGCTTGCCACCGGTGCGCGGAGCATCGCCGCTGCCGCGCCGGTCGCGTCCACCGGAGCCCGACGGCTTGCCGCCACGGCCGCTCGGGCCGCCACGGCCCGCTGATCCCCCTGATGAGGGCTTCCCACCGTCACGGCGGGGACTTCTCGACTCTGCCATGAGTCGTTCCTTCCATCGAACACTTGAATTCCCCCATCGTCGGGGGACCCTGTCTCCAGGGGAAAATGCAGCGAGGCCGCCCCTTGGGGGGCGGCCTCGCGCTAATGATTG
>JBEVGQ010000343.1:0-5675 GCA_040511655.1 Aeromicrobium sp.
CAGCACGACAAACTGACTATTTCTCTGCGAGGGGGTCGAGCCTTATGGGCCGCGGCCGTGCGAAAGCCAAACAGACCAAAGTTGCGCGCGACTTGAAGTACCGGACTCCGGACACAGACTTCAACACCCTGCAGCGAGAGCTCCACGGAGAATCGGGCGAACCGATTCCTGAGCAGTACCGCGATCTCGCGCGCGAAGATCCCGCTGCCTCCTGAGGCTCACGACCAGTCACGACTGGCGTGAGCCCGTCGATGAGGTGCACATCGCGTCGATCAGGGCCGATGCGGCACGCTATGCGTCTGGTGGGGTCGCGCACCTAGTCCTCGAGGTTCTGGCCTACGCCGTCGACGAGGCCGTTGACGGATCGACGCGTGCCATCGAGGTCATCGTCGGCGACGACGGGTCCATCGCGGTACGTGACGACGGACGCGGTACCGACGCGCGTCGCGACGACGACGGCACCTGGGTCGTCAAGCCGGTCATGGCGACGCGAGACCTGCGATTCTTCGGCGTGCCTGACGCACCTGTGCTGGCGGACGGGCTCGGGAGGTCTGGCATGTCGGTCGTGGCGGCGCTGAGCGCGTGGCTCGTGCACACCAACGTCCGCGCCGACGGAGGCTGGACAGCGCGCTACGTGAGCGGTGTACCCGACGGACCGCCGACCGCGCTGCCGAGCGACGGGTCCACCGGCACGATCGTGCGATTCCTGCCCGATCCTGCGCTGTTCGGCGCCGAGGCGCCTGACGTCCGCGACCTGCGCTCGCTGCTGGCGTCGATCTCGTCGCCGGCCACCGTGACGGTGGTCGACGAGCGCCGATGGCGCCCGCCCGCTGAGTTTCCTACGAACGTGGCGACCGACGGTGAGCGTTTGGGGTTGCCCGGGCGACCCGAAACGCTCACCGTGCGTCCGACAGGGGCTAGGGCAGGTAGACCTGGCGGAGGCGACCGACCTCGCGCATGCGCTGCTCGGCCATCCGGTCGGCGGCCAGCGACGGCGAGATGCCCTCGGCCTTGGCGTGCTCCAGCACCCCGAGCGTCGTGTCATAGATCGAGGTGGCCCGCATCTTGGCCCGGTCGAAGTCGAAGCCCTCGAGCTCGTCGGCGACCTGGATGACGCCGCCGGAGTTCACGCAGTAGTCGGGGGCATAGGTGATGCCGCGCTCCTGCAGGCGCTTCTCGATGCCGTCGTGGGCGAGCTGGTTGTTGGCCGCCCCGCACACGACCCGTGCCGTCAGCACCTCGACCGACTCGTCGTTGAGCGCGCCGCCGAGGGCGCAGGGCGCGTAGACGTCGAGCGGCTCACGGATCAGGGCGTCGGTGTCGGCCACGGCGGTGATGTCCGGGTACGTCGCGGTGAGGGCGGCGACAGCCGGCTCGTACGGATCGGTGACGACGACGACGGCGCCCTCGTCGACGAGGTGGCCGACCAGATGGCGTCCGACCTTGCCCACCCCGGCGACGCCGACGCGCTTGCCGGCCAACGAGGTGTCGCCCCACAGGTGCTGGGCCGAGGCCCGCATGCCCTGGTAGACGCCGAACGCCGTCAGCACCGACGAGTCGCCGGCACCACCGTGCTCGACCGTGCGACCCGTGACGAAGTCGCACTCGCGTGCGATGAGGTCCATGTCGACCGAGAACGTGCCCACGTCGCACGCCGTGAAGTACCGACCGTTCAAGCTCTGCACGAAGCGGCCGTACGCGCGCAGCAGCGCCTCGGTCTTGAGGGTGCGGGGGTCGCCGATGATGACGGCCTTGCCGCCGCCGAGGTCGAGGCCGGCCAGCGCGTTCTTGTAGGCCATGCCCTGCGACAGGTTCAGGACGTCGGTCAGCGCCTCGGCCTCGGACGCGTAGGGATAGAACCGCGTGCCGCCGAGGGCGGGGCCGAGCGCCGTCGAGTAGATGGCGATGATCGCCTTGAGACCCGTGGCCTCGTCGTGGCAGAAGACGACCTGCTCGTGGTGGCCGCCGAAGGCTGAAGGTGCGGGCGGGGTGCTGGGATCGGTCACGATGGTGCTCTCTCTCGATGTGGCGGAGGGGCGGTGGTGGGCTCCTCCAACGGGCGAGCCGCGGGGTGTGGCGGCTCGCGGCCGACTCTACTCGCGAGAGCGGGGTCGAGGGGGGCACCGGACAAACATGAGGAAAGCCTCGCATTTAAGATGGTGGGGTGAAGCCTTCGACCGCACCCAGCATCTCGTACTCGATCACGATCCGGCTCGAGGTGCCGTCGGGCGGCTCTGCCGTGAGCGACCTGACCACCACGGTCGAGACCGCGGGCGGTCTCGTGACCGCGCTCGACGTCGCGGCGTCCGGCGCAGACGCGCTGCGCATCGACCTCACCTGTGCGGCGTCCGACACCGACCACGCCGCCGTCATCGTCGACGCGCTCAAGGCCGTCGGCGACGTCTCGGTGCTCAAGGTGTCCGACCGGACGTTCCTGATGCACCTCGGCGGCGTCATCGAGACCGCGACCAAGCACCCGCTGCGCAACCGCGACGACCTCTCGATGATCTACACGCCCGGCGTCGCCCGCATCTGCGAGGCGATCGTGGCCGACAAGGAGGACGCCCGGCGCCTCACGGTCAAGCGCAACAGCGTCGCGGTCGTGAGCGACGGCTCGGCGGTGCTGGGGCTCGGCAACATCGGCCCCCACGCCGCGCTGCCGGTCATGGAGGGCAAGGCCGCGCTCTTCAAGAGCTTCGCCGACATCGACGCGTGGCCGATCGTGCTCGACACGCAGGACGTCGACCAGATCGTCGAGACGGTCGCCGCGATCTCTCCCGGGTTCGCCGGCATCAACCTCGAGGACATCTCGGCGCCGCGGTGCTTCGAGGTCGAGGCGCGGCTGCGCAAGCGGCTCGACATCCCGGTGTTCCACGACGACCAGCACGGCACCGCGGTCGTCGTGCTCGCGGCGTTGCGCAACGCGCTGACGGTCGTCGGCAAGGACCTGCCGAAGGCCCGCATCGTGCTGGTCGGGGCGGGGGCGGCCGGCACCGCGGTGCTCAAGGTGCTGCTGCACGCCGGCGCCGTCGACGTCACGGTCTGCGACGTGCAGGGCGTGGTGCACGAGGGGCGCGAGGATCTCGACCCCTCGCTGGAGTGGACGGCCCAGAACACCAACCCCGCCGGCCACACCGGCAGCCTGCGCGATGCCCTGCCGGGTGCCGACGTGTTCATCGGGGTCAGCGCGCCCAACCTGATCACGGCTGACGACGTCGAGAAGATGGCGCCGGGCTCGATCGTGTTCGCGCTCGCGAACCCCAATCCCGAGATCGAGCCGGCGATCGCGCGCCAGCACGCCGCGGTGGTCGCGACCGGACGCTCGGACTACCCCAACCAGATCAACAACGTCCTGGCGTTCCCTGGCATCTTCCGCGGTCTGCTCGACGCGCAGAGCCACGGCATCGGCATGGAGGTGCTGCTCGCGGCAGCCGACGCCGTCGCGAGCTCGGTCTCGCCCGACGAGCTCAACGCGAACTACATCATCCCCAGCGTGTTTCACCACGACGTGCACCAGAAGGTCGCCGCAGCGGTCCGCGATGCGGCCCAGCGCGCCGACGGCGCGACGTCACAGCACCCAGACGAAGCCGATCGCGGTCGGGACGAGTGACAGGGCGATCCAGGCCGGCGCCCAGAGGCGCGCCGCCAGGATCAGCCGCACCACGACGTAGGTGACGACGGCGAAGACGCCGGACATGACGAGCAGCAGCACGGCGTCGGCGCCGCGGTCCTCGCCCTTGACGACGTGGGCGACCACGATGAGCCCCAGCACGCCGTGGATCGCGACGGCGAAGAACGCGATCGCGCCCACCCGGCGCTGGACGCGGCGCAGGGCCGCGAGCTCGGCGGCCGGGCCGGGACGGTTCGGGGTGGGTCGGCTCGGGGTGGGGCTGCTCATGATTCCTGGCTCTCGTGCGCGGCATCGATGATGCGGTGGAGGACGTCGTTGGTGGCGACGAGGTCGGACTCGGTCATGCCGAGCCGGGCGAGCATCGTGGACGGAACGGCGAGCGCACGCCGTCGCAGCTCGCGACCCTCGGGCGTCACGCCGACGACCAGCACGCGCTCGTCGCTGGGCGAGCGCCGGCGCGAGACCAGCCCCGCGGCCTCGAGGCGCTTCAGCAGCGGCGAGGCGGTGCCGGGGTCGAGGTGCAGCATCGCGCTGAGCGCCTTGACGGACAGACCGTCGGCGCCTGCGGCGTCGTGCTGCCACAGGGCCAGCATGACGAGGTACTGCGGGTGGGTCAGGCCCAGCGGCTCGAGCACCGCCCTGTAGGACGCCACGACCTCGCGCGACGCGACGGCCAGCGCGAAGCACACCTGCTCCTCGAGGGCCAGCGGATCTCGGTCGGTCATACTGCGAGTGTACCAATGATTGGTGCACCAACTACTGTGAGTTTCGTCGCCCGATGAACGCGGCGAGCGTCTCGACCACCAGGCGGTGGTCGTCGCGCTGGGGCAAGCCGGACACGGCGACCGTGCCGATGCAGCCGGTGCCGCGGACGATCAGCGGGAAGGCCCCGCCGTGCGCCGCGTACCGGGACGGGTCGAGCCGCGAGTCGGACTCGAACGTCTTGCCGCCGACGCGGAACTGCTCGCCGACCCGCAGCGACGAGCGTCCGTAGCGGTCGACGACGGCGCACTTGCGGTCGAGCCAGCCGTCGTTGTCGGCGGAGGCGCCGGGCAGCGCGGCGTGGAACAGGCGCTGGCCGTTGCGACGCACCGAGATGGCCACCGGCAGGCCTTGGGCGACCGCGGCGTCGCGCAGCGCGGTCCCCAGCTCCCATGCGTCGGTCTCGTCGAAGGACTCCAGCACCAGGCGGGCCTCCTGTGCCTCCAGCTCGTCCAGCAGCTCGCGGTCGCTCATGGTGTGCTCCTCGCCTCGGTGGATCGGCCGGGACGCCGGCCGACCCACATGCTGTCACCCGGCGGGCGGCAGGTCCACGAGGGTCGCGAGCCGCTGACGGTGCTGCTCGGGGGTCCCGAGCGCGCTCAGGTCGACGAGCGCGCGCTTGAGGTAGACATGGGCCGGGTGCTCCCACGTCATCCCGATGCCACCCAGCATCTGGATGCACTCCTCCGCCGTGTGGAGGGCCACCTCCGAGCAGAGGGACTGGGCCACGGATGCCAGCACGGCCCGGTCGGCGGTCGTCGTCGCAGCGGCCTCGGCGGCGACCGAGGCCGACTCGACCTCGATCCAGAGGTTCGCCAGGCGGTGCTTGAGGGCCTGGAAGCTGCCCAGCAGGCGACCGAACTGCCGCCGTTGCTGCACGTGGGCGACCGTGGTGGACAGGCACCAGGAGGCCAGGCCCACCTGCTCGGCGGCCAGGGCGACGACGGCCCTCTCGAGGGCGGCGTCGAGCGCATCGACGGCTCGCTGGCCGGTCGCGAGGACCTGCACGGCGACGCCGTCGAGGGTCACGTCGGTCAGGGGGCGGGTCGTGTCGAGCGACGTGACCGGGGCGAGCCCCACGCCGGGAGCGTCGACGGACGCGATCGCGACGGCCGTCTGCCCGTCCACCGTCACGGGCAGGACCAGCGGGCCGTCCCCGACGCCGGCGACCGAGCGGACCGATCCGCTCACGAGCCCGTCGACGGCGACGAGGTGGGGGAGCAGCTCACCGGGCGCGGTGTCCCAGGGGACGGCGAGGCACGCCGTGCCCGTGGGCCCCGCG
>JBEVGQ010000344.1:0-3021 GCA_040511655.1 Aeromicrobium sp.
CGCGACGGACGACTCCACGTCGTGAGTCGGGGCTGACGTGAGCCGCGGCTAGGATCGTCGCGTGGCCTCGGCATTCGGCAAGATCCTGCTCATCACCGGCAACGCCGAGTTCCTCGCCGAGCGCACCCGCGCCAAGGCCGTCAAGGTCGTCACGTCCGAGCAGCCCGACTGCGAGGTCGCCACGACCACGGCGTCCGGGCTCCAGCCGGGAGAGCTGGCAGGCCTGACCAGCCCGTCGCTGTTCAGCGACGCGAGTGCGCTGGTGCTCACCGAGCTGCAGGACCTGCCCGACGTCGCCCAGTCCGAGCTGCTGGCCTACGTCGCCGAGCCGTCGCCCGACATCGCGGTCATCCTGGTGCACAGCGGGGGCCAGAAGGGCAAGGGACTGCTCGACAAGCTGCGCAAGGCGTCGATCGTCAGCGAGGTCAAGGTCGAGCAGCCCAAGTATGAGCGCGACTACGCCCGGTGGGTGTTCACCGAGGTACGCGACCTGGGCGCGCGCATCGACGAGCAGGCGGCGACCTACCTGGTCGCCGCCGTCGGCCAGGACCTGCGCGCCCTCGCAGGGGCCGCCGACCAGCTGGTCGCCAACCTCGAGCAGGGCGCGCACATCAGCACGTCCCTGGTGCAGCAGTACTTCGGCGGACGTGCCGACGTCCGTGGCTACGAGATCGCCGACGCGACGATCGACGGACGCATCGACGTCGCGCTCGAGCAGGCGCGGTGGGCCGAGTCGGCCAAGGTGGCCCCCGTGCTGATCACGACCGCGCTGGCCACGGGTCTGCGGTCGTTGGCCAAGCTCTCGGGCGCTCCCGACGGCCTGCGCGACAACGAGCTGGCGGCCCACATCGGCGCCCCGCCGTTCAAGATCCGGGCCATGCGCCAGCAGCTGCGCAGCTGGGACGCCGCAGGGCTGGCGGCGGCCATCTCGGCCGTGGCCCAGGCCGATCTCGACGTCAAGGGCGGCGCCGCCGATCCCGCCTTCGCGGTCGAGCGGATGGTCCTGGCCGTCGCCGCCCGTCGCCGCCGATAGATGAAGCGCTCAGCGTCCAGCCGGGTCGATGCGATCGACCTGGCGCGGGGCATCGCCCTCGTCGGGATGATGTTCGTGCACCTGGGCCCGCAGTGGGTCGGCGCCAGCCCTCCGGTCGGCCAGATGATCGCCAGCGGCCGCGCCGCCCCGCTGTTCGCGATGCTGGCCGGCGTCGCCCTGTCGCTGGTGCACCGCCGCGACCCAGGCGGCGCCGGGTCGGTCCGTGCCACCTGTATCCGCGCGGTGGTGCTGGTGGTGCTGGGGCTCGCGCTCGGCTCGCTCGACCAGGTGCCGGTCTACGTCATCCTCGCGTTCTACGGGCTGCTCATCGTCATGGCGCTGCCGTTCCGCGGCCTTCCGGCTCGGACGCTCGTCGTGCTGGGCCTGGTGTGGGCGGTGCTCGCCCCGGTGCTGCTCCTGTGGCTGGAGATCGAGCACGGCCCCGTGATCTCCGACCAGGCCGAGTGGTCCGATCTCGCGCCGCCGTGGTCGCTCCTGACCGAGCTGCTCGTGTGGGGCGCCTACCCGGCCGGGGTGTGGTTCGCCTACGTGCTCGTCGGGCTGGGCGTGGGACGTCTCGACCTCGGACGGGTGCGCGTCGCCCTGTCGGTGCTGGGCGGCGGGGTCGTGCTGCTCGCGGTCTCCTTCGGTGCCGGGGCCATCGCGATCTCGCGCGGGGTCTTCGACGACTGGTCCGTGCAGGGCTGGCAGCAGCTGTTCGTGCGAGCCTCCTACCCGTACGAGCCGGCGAGGTGGCGCGAGCTGTGGCTCGTCGGCGAGCACACGTCGCGACCGCTCAACGTCGTCGGGGCGATCGGCTCGGCCCTGGTCGTCATCGGGCTGTGCGCGCTGGTGATGCACGTCCCGTGGTCGCGTGTCGTGCTGCGACCGCTGACCGCCGCGGGGGCGATGACGCTGTCGCTCTACACGGTGCACGTGCTCTGGAGCTGGCGCCTGACGGTACGCGCCGCCGAGAGCGGCGACCCGGCGGCGCGGCTCGACAGCTACGGCGACTGGGCGCTGCAGGCCGTGGTGCTGTGCGCCGCAGCGACGGTGTGGCTCAGCTTCGCCAGGCGCGGGCCCGTCGAGACGATCGTGCGTCTCGTGTCGACCACGCGGATCCCCCGCAGACGCGACGACGCCCCGGCGTGATGCCGGGGCGTCGCGGTGCTGTCGTCGACAGCGGAGCCTGAGTCAGGCGGACGTCGTCAGAGCGACGCAGCCTTCTTGGCGATGGCCGACTTGCGGTTGGCCGCCTGGTTCTTGTGGATGACCTTCTTGGAGGCCGCCTTGTCGAGCTTCTGCGTCGCGACGTTGGCGAGCTTCTTGGCGTCGTCGGTGTTGCCGGAGGCGATGGCCTCCTCGAAGCGGCGGACAGCCGTCTTCAGCGCGGAGCGCACGGACTTGTTGCGCTCACGAGCCAGCTCGTTCTGGCGGTTGCGCTTGATCTGCGACTTGATGTTCGCCACGGGGGAGACCTACTTCTCTTGGTGTGATGTTCCGACGATCGGGCGGCACGCAGACCGTGCCCAAAGGTGTGTGGACGTGCCGGAGCACGCGACCGCCAACTCTAGCAGTCAGCGGCCCGCCGCCTCAAATCGATGGCGTGGCAGGAGCGTGGGCACCGTGATGGGAGAATGTCTCATCATGAGCACCCGCCCCGTCCCCCAGCCTGGGGCCACCGACCCGAAGGTCCTGCGCAACTTCTGCATCATCGCGCACATCGACCACGGCAAGTCGACCCTGGCCGACCGCATGCTGCAGCACACCGGTGTCGTCGACGGCCGCGACATGAAGGCGCAGTACCTCGACCGCATGGACATCGAGCGCGAGCGCGGCATCACGATCAAGAGCCAGGCCGTGCGCATGCCGTTCGTCAAGAGCAGCGGCGACGACGCCGGCGAGGTCTACGTGCTCAACATGATCGACACGCCGGGTCACGTCGACTTCACCTACGAGGTCAGCCGCAGCCTCGAGGCGTGCGAGGG
>JBEVGQ010000345.1:0-5240 GCA_040511655.1 Aeromicrobium sp.
CAACACGCCGACGGCGTGTCTGCAGAAACGTCAGGCCCAGCGGTGTTCTCAGTGCTTGGCGGCCTTGCGGGGGACGAGGTGCATGACCGCCACGACGATCGCGCCGACCACGACGCCGATAACCGCCGAGCACGCGGTGTTGACGACCCAGCCGACCGCGCCGCCACCGGCCTCGGACTCCCAGTGGTGCACGTGCTCGTACGGCCAGTGCCAGCCGAGGTCGTCGACGCCCACGAGAAGGATGTGGCCACCGACCCACAGCATCGCGACGATGCCCACGCTGGCCAGCACGCTCAAGAAGATCGGCATGCCGACGACGAGCCCGCGACCCACCTTCTGCGCGACGGCCGACGACCTCTTGGCCAGGTGCAGCCCGATGTCGTCCATCTTGACGATGAGCCCGACCGCGCCGTAGACGAGCGCCGTGATGGCGACCGCCACGATCGCCAGGATGACCGCCCGTGACACGAACGGCTCGTCCGACACCTCGTTGAGCGAGATGACCATGATCTCGGCCGAGAGGATGAAGTCGGTGCGGATCGCGCTCGAGACCATGCGGTCCTCGTGCTCGGCGCCCCCGTCGGCCGCGACCGGGTCAGCCGCCTCGTGGTGCTCGCCGGGACCGAACTTCTCCCACAGCTTCTCGGCCCCCTCGAACGACAGGTAGAGGCCGCCGAGCATCAGGATGGGGGTGAGCAGCCACGGGACGAACTGGCTCAGCAGCAGCGCCGCAGGGAGGATGAACAGGATCTTATTGCGCAACGACCCCACGGCGATCTTGCGGATGACCGTCAGCTCGCGCGACGGGTCGAAGCCCTGGACGTAGCGCGGCGTCACGGCAGCGTCGTCGACGACGACCCCGGCCGCCTTGGTGCTGGCGCGACCTGCGGCAGCCCCGATGTCGTCGACCGAGGCAGCGGCCAGCTTGGCCAGGGCCGCGACGTCGTCGAGCAGGGCCATGAGTCCGCCGGCCATCAGGCACGTCCCAGGAAGATCATGCGCACAAGACTACGGTCGATCGGGCCTGCCATCCCATGACGGGCCATATGCTCGCGGGGTGACCGAGTACGTGACGTTCGTGGCTTTCGCCGCCCTCCTCGCGGTGGCTCCCGGTCCCGACAGCTTCTTGACGCTGCGGGCGACCGTAGCGGGCGGACGCAGCCGCGGCCTCATGACCGCCGCTGGCATCACTGCGGCCGGAGCGATCCAGGGACTGCTCGCCGCGACGGGGCTCGGCGCGGTGCTGGTGCACGCCGAGCCGTTGTTCGTCGCGGTCCGCTGGGCCGGGGTCGCCTACCTGACGTGGCTGGGCGTCACCGCGATCCGCGACGCGCTCCGGCGGGACGGGAGCGTGTGGACGGTCGGGTCCGGTGGCACGTCGGTCTCGGCCAGGCGCGCGTTCCGGCAGGGATTCGTCTGCAACATCACCAACCCGAAGGTGCTGGCGTTCAACCTGGCCGTGCTGCCGCAGTTCGTCGGCGACGAACCGGGCGTTCCGGTGCTCCTGGCGTACGCATTCACGCTGGTCGGCATCGGTGCCGTCGTGCTCGTGACGCTCGTCCAGCTGGGCTCGCTCGCGACTGATCGCCTGACTCGACCGGCCTTCCGTCGTGGCGTCGACGGCGCGACGGGTGTCGTGATGCTGGGGTTCGCGACCGCTCTGGCGGTCGAGGCCTGACCCGACCTCAGCTGCGCGCAGCCCAGAACGCCTTCAGGGCCTCCGTCGCGTCGGCCTCGGAGAGCGGCCCGCGGTCCATGCGCAGGTCGAGCAGGAACCGGTAGGCCTCGCCCACCTCGGGGCCCGGCGCGATGCCGAGGATCGACATGATCTGCCCGCCGTCGAGGTCGGGCCGGATCGAGCCCAGCTCCTCGGCCTCGGCCAGCACGGCGATGCGTCGCTCGAGCTCGTCGTACGTACGCTGCAGGCGCTGTGCCTTGCGCTGGTTGCGCGTCGTGCAGTCGGCGCGGGTCAGGATGTGCAGGCGCTCGAGCTGGTCGCCGGCGTCGCGGACGTTGCGGCGGACGGCCGAGTCGGTCCACTCGCCGGAGCCATAGCCGTGGAAGCGTAGGTGCAGCTCGATCAGCACGGTGACCTGGTCGATCATGTCGTTGCTGTAGCGCAGGGCCTTCATCCGCTTGCGGGCGAGCTTGGCCCCCACGACGTCGTGGTGGTGGAAGGTCACGGTGCCGCCCTCGGCGAACCGGCGGGTCTTGGGCTTGCCGATGTCGTGCAGCAGCGCCGCCAGCCGGATCACGAGATCGGGTGCCGAGTCGAGACGGTCCTCGAGGGCGATGGCCTGCTCGAGCACCGTCAGCGAGTGCTCGTAGACGTCCTTGTGGCGGTGGTGCTCGTCGCGCTCGAGGATCAGGGCCGGCAGCTCGGGCAGCATCTGCTCGGCGAGGCCGGTCTCGACGAGCAGGCGCAGCCCGGCCACGGGATGAGCGCTGGTCATCAGCTTGTCGAGCTCGTCGCGGATGCGCTCGGCCGACACGATCTCGAGTCGTCCGGCCATCGCGGTCATCGCCGCGACCACCTCGGGAGCCGCGGCGAAGCCGAGCTGCGCGACGAATCGCGCGGCCCGCATCATCCGCAACGGGTCGTCGCTGAACGACTGCTCGGGCGTCACCGGTGTGCGCAGCAGCCGGGCGTCGATGTCGTCGAGGCCACCGAACAGGTCGACGAACTCCCGCGACGGCAGGCGGATCGCCATGGCGTTGACCGCGAAGTCGCGGCGCGACAGGTCGCCGTCGAGCGAGTCGCCGAACTGCACGTCGGGCTTGCGTGAACCCTCGTCGTACGCGTCGGTGCGGTACGTCGTGATCTCGAGCTGGTGGTCGCCCTTGCGCAGGCCGATCGTGCCGAAGTCGCGGCCGACGTCCCAGATCGCGTCGGCCCAGCCTGACGCGATGCGCTCGATGTCGTCGGGACGGGCCGAGGTCGCGAAGTCCCAGTCGTTGCCGGGTCGCCCCAGCACCGCGTCGCGCACCGGGCCGCCGACGATCGCGAGCTCGTGGCCTGCCGCCTCGAACCGCACGCCGAGCTCGGCCAGGAACGGGTGGGCCTCCAGCTCGGCATCGATCCTGGCCCGGCGGTCGGCGGTCAGTGAGGGCGTGGGCACGGGGAGACACTCTACCGTCGAGCCGCGGGCGCTTCGGCCTGTCGGCGGGCGCCCTACGTCTAGCATGTCCGGGTGAGCAGCCGCCGGTGCACGATCCTCGTCGCGCTGCTCCTGACCGCGATCGCGCTGGTCGGTGCCGGCCCGGTGCCGGCGACGGCTGCCGACGACGACGGCCCGGGCCTGAGCGTCACCATCGGCACGCTCGAGCCCACGCTGCTGGCACCCGGGCGTGACGTCACGATGACGGGCACGGTCACCAACCGCGACGACCACGCCTGGACCAAGGTGCAGGCCTACTTCGTGATCCCGGCGTCGCCGTTCACGACGCGTCGCCAGGTCGACCAGGCCGTCTCCGACGGCAAGGCTTACACGGGCGCTCGGATCATCCAGGCCGGGACGTTCGACGAGGTGGGCGACCTGGCCCCCGGTCAGACCGTCCCGTTCCGCATCGACGTGCCGTACGACCAGCTCGGCATCACAGGCGCCGAGGGCGTCTACCCCGCCGGCGTCCAGATCCTCGCCACCGACGAAGACGGCACGCGCAGCCCGGTGGCGGTCGCCCGGGCGACCACGTTCATCCCGCTCGTCTCGTCGCCCGAGGGCACCGTGCCGGCGTCGATCGTGTGGCCCTTCCTGATGCCCGACCGGCGAGGCGCCGACGGCGACTACACCGACCCCGAGAGCCTGCTCGAGGCCGTCGCTCCCGCCGGACGCCTGCGCAACCTGCTCGACCTGGCCGCCAGCACGCCGGCGGGCGGGGCGACCGTCGTGCTCGACCCGGCACTGCTGGTCGGCGTCGACGACCTCGCGAACGGCCGTCACGTGCCCGACGACGTCGAGATCTCGGCCGATCAGAAGGCTGCCGCCGCGACGTTCCTCAACGACCTGCTCGAGTTCGCCCGCGTGAGGAGCCCGTGGATCCTCGACTACGACCGCACCGACGTCCTCGCGCTCTCCGACCAACCCGATCTCAGGGCATCGCTTCGGGCGGCGGTCGACCGGGCCACCGAGGACGCCCTGGCCACGTATCAGCTGAGCGGACGTCGCGTGTCGTGGCCCACGCGCGACGGCGTGACCCGCAACCTGCTGTCCGAGCTGCGCGGCGACGGCGACGCGCCGGTCATCGTGACACCCGGCGCCGTGCCCGACTGGTCGCGCCGCATGGGTTCGGTCGTCAGGTACGCGTCGCCGAGCGGTCCGGTGCCGCTGCTCGTCGACGACGTCAAGGACGGCGACACCCCCGGCGACGAGACCGCCGCGACGCTGCGGCAGCGCCTGCTGAGCGAGGCGGCCCTCGCCGTGCTCGAGCGCGCGAGCGACCCGTCCTCCCGCGCCGACGCCGTGGTTCTCGTCGACCCCCAGTGGGACCCGGGCACCGACTGGTCGTCCGGCCAGCTCGCGACCGCCTTCGCGGCACCGTTCGTGCAGCCCACGAGCCTCGACGCCGTCCTGACCGGCTCGGTGCCCACCTACGAGGGATCTGTTCCGGCGCAGGCCAAGGCCCGGCCGCTCTCACGCGCCCAGATCGACGCGGCAGCGACGATCGTCCAGAAGGGTCGCACCCTCAGCTCGATCATCGCCCAGAACGACGGCTTCGACGCCAAGGTGGCCCGCGACGTGGCGGAGGTGCTGGCCGTCCGCTGGAGGCTCGACCGCGCGGCGGGTCTTGAGGTCGCGACGGATCGAGCACGTCGGGCCGGCGCCGCGCTCGACAAGATCTCGATCGAGGCACCCCCCTCGGTGACGCTGTCGAGCTCGAAAGGCGGGTTCCCGCTCACGATCCGCAACGACACCGACGAGGCCGTGCGCGTCGGTGTCGACCTCGAGTCCAGCAACCCTGCCCTGACCATCCCGACGGTCAAGTCGGTGGCGATCGCAGCCGGCGAGCGCCGCACCGTCACGGTCCAGATCGACCTCGGCAACCAGCGCACGACGTTCCTGACCCCGCAGCTGGTGACCGATTCCGGGCAGAGGCTCGGCGCGTCCACCCCGTTCAAGGTGCAGTCGAGCAGCATCAGCACCGTGCTGTGGGTCGCGATGGGCGCTGCCGGGGTCCTCGTGCTGGTGGCGCTGGTGCGCCGCTTCCACCGACGTCGCCGCGGCGAGAACCGCGTCACCGGC
>JBEVGQ010000346.1:0-4546 GCA_040511655.1 Aeromicrobium sp.
CGTGCGTGCGGTTCAAGGGCTCGTACGCGCCTCCGACCGCCACGCCCCGGACCGCCCCGTGCGGGACGCCGAGCGCCGCGCTGGTGCGGACGTCCCGCGGCAAACGCGCCTTCGGCAGCAGCGGCAGCACGGTCCGGCGGGCCCAGACGCTGCTGCGCGTGCCGGCGACGTCCCGGTTCGACCGGACGACCTGGGAGGCGGTGCGGGCGTACCAGCGGGTCCACGACCTGCCGGTCACCGGCGCGCTCGACCACCCCACGTGGGCCTCCCTCGACCGGTCGAGCGTCAGGCGACGCACCGTGACGGGCTTCAGCCGCGCCAAGGCCGCGACGTTCGGCATCGACCGGTACTCGTCGACGACGCTGTCGGAGGGCTCGACGAGCCGCGCGGTGGCGATCCTGCAGAAGGCGCTGGGCCTCTCGCTCGCCGATCGCAACGGCTACTTCGGGCCGATCACCAGGGCTGCCGTCGTCCGGGTGCAGAGGGCCTCCGGGCTCGCGGCCGACGGGGTCGTCTCGGGCGAGGAGTGGAGGGTGATCCGGTCGTCACTCGTTTGACCGGGCGGAACCCCCACGGGCTGCCATCATGAGTCCATGAACGACCAGAACTCGGCTGCCCACAACCCCGAGCACGAGGACGACCACCTCGAGCGCCGCATCCGCGAGCAGCCCGACGTCACCCCGAACAAGTGGGTCAGGCGGATCGTGCTGGTCATCGTGCTGGCCGGCGTCGCCTACCTGGTGTACCTGATGTCGGCCGCCTTCTTCCCGCGGTGGTGGGCTCAGCGGGTCGCCGACCAGGTCGACGGCAGCGTCACGCGCGGCACCACGTGGGGACTGTTCTACGGCGTCGTGTTCACCGCGGTGCCGCTGCTGCTGCTGGCGCAGGTGCGGCGAGGCTTCTTCAGCTGGGCCTGGCGCGGCATCGTGGCGCTGGTCGCGATCGCCCTGGCCGCACCCAACTGGCTGACCCTGTCGGTGGTCGCGGGCAACAGCAACGCCGCGCACGCGGGCGAGCGCATCATGGACGTCGACGCGCCGGGCTTCCGCGCTGCCACCCTGATCGGAGCGGTCATCGGCGCGGTGCTCGTGATCGCGTTCACCGCGGCCACCATGCGCCTCAAGAGCCGGCGCAACGAGGTCAAGCGCCTCAAGGAGGAGCGCGACGGCCTGCGTCGCACCCGCGACGACGAGCGCTGAGCTTGACGGACGGGACCGAGCGCCGAGGCGCCGATCGAGCGGTGACAGGACGGATTCCCTGCGATTTCCGTCGTGTTTCGCTCTGATTCGGGACGAAAAGGGACCCCTGAACCTCTTGTGGTCTGAAGTCGGACCGCAGTAGCGTGCACCAACTTCTTCAGAGAGTTCGGTGCGTGCCATGACAGATCAGCTCAACGACGACGAGAAGCAGCTGGCCGAGCTCGGCTACAAGCAGGAGCTCGACCGGTCATGGTCCGGCTTCTCCAACTTCGCCATCTCGTTCTCGATCATCTCGATCCTGTCGGGATGCTTCACGACGTTCGGCCAGGCCTGGAGCAACGGCGGTCCAGTCGCCATCACGTGGGGCTGGCCGGTCATCTCGATGCTGATCCTGATCATCGGGTTCACGATGTCCGAGCTCGTCTCGGCGTACCCGACGTCCGGCGGCATCTACTGGTGGGCGTCCAAGATGGGTGGCCCCGCGGCGGGATTCTTCACCGGGTGGCTCAACCTGATCGGCCTCATCGCGGTCACCGCCTCGGTCGCGTACGGCGCCGCCACGTTCCTCGACATCCTGTTGAGCACCGTCAGCACGGGATGGGCTGACGGCTACAGCCTGCAGCGGGTGTTCATCCTGTTCGTCGTCATCATGGTCGCGGCGGCACTGGTCAACATCTTCGGCGGGCACCTGATGGCCATCATCAACAACGTGTCGGTGTGGTGGCACGTGTTCGGCGTGGCCGCGGTCATCCTCATTCTGGTGGTGGTCCCGGACCACCACCAGGACATCGGATTCGTGATCAGCGAGCGCATCAACAACTCCGGCTTCGACGGCGGCTCGACCGCCGGCAAGATGTACTGGTTCCTCGTCCTGCCCCTGGGCTTCTTGCTGACGCAGTACACGATCACCGGCTACGACGCCTCGGCCCACCTCTCAGAGGAGACCGCATCGGCGTCCGACTCGGCGGCCAAGGGCATCTGGCGCTCGATCGCGTACTCCGCGATCGGTGGCTGGTTCCTGCTGCTGTCGTTCCTGTTCGCCGTCCAGGACCCGCAGGGCGTCACCGACGGCATCAACAGCGGGCTCAACGGCGCCGACGTCATCTTCGGCCAGTCGCTGGGCGAGTTCTGGCACGCGACGATCCTGGTGATCTCGACTGCCGGGCAGCTGTTCTGCGCGATGGCGTGCCTGACCAGCGCGTCGCGCATGACGTTTGCCTTCAGCCGGGACGGCGGCATCCCCGGATCGCGCCTCTGGGCCAAGGTCGCGGCCAACAAGGTGCCGGTCAACGCCGTCATCTTCGTGGCCACGATCGGCGTGCTGATCTCGCTGCCGGCGCTGATCGAGGTCAACTTCGGCACCGAGAAGGACCCGATCATCCTGCCGACCGCCTTCTACGCCGTCGTCTCGGTGGCTGTCATCGGGCTCTACCTGGCGTTCGCCGTGCCGATCTTCCTGCGGTGGCGGATGGGATCGGCGTTCAAGCCCGGTGCGTGGAACAACGGCAGCAAGTACAAGTGGATGAACCCGCTCGCGGTGGCCGAGATCGTCATCATCTCGATCTACTTCATCCTGCCGATCTACCCCACGGGCGTGCCGTGGAACGACGGCTTCGAGTGGAAGTTCGTGAACTACGCCCCGATCCTGACGTTCGGAACGTTGATCCTGCTGACGATCTGGTGGTTCGCCTCGGCCCGCTCGTGGTTCACCGGGCCGAAGCACACCATCGACTCCGCCGTCATCGAGGCCTTCGACGACTGATGTATGGTCTGGGACCAGACCATATTCTGGCTGGGGTGGACGGAGATCGGAGGGACGTCGTGAGCGACATCCTGCTGGACGAGCACCTCGCGGCGGCTGTGCTGCGTCCTGTGCGGGGGCACCACGCCTTCGAGGCGTGCGTCGAGCGGCTCGCGACGTCCATCCGTCTCGGGGTCTACGAGCAGGGCAGCACGCTGCCGCCCGAGCGCGAGCTCGCCGAGCACATGGGCGTCTCGCGAGCGACCCTGCGCGAGGCCATCGCGGCGCTGCGCGAGGCGGGCCTGGTCGTGACCCGTCGCGGACGGGGCGGGGGCACGGTCGTCGACTACCGACCCGGCGAGCCGGGCTCGCGCTCCCTGCAGCGTCCGCTCGACGAGCTGCTCGACTCCCTCGAGTTCCGCCGCATCGTCGAGCCGGGGGCTGCGCAGGCGGCGGCGGCGATCGATCTCGGCGACGCGCAGGTGTCGATGCTACGCGGCGCCCTCGCGAAGGTCGACAACGCCACCAGCAAGGCACTGCACCGCCAAGCCGACTCGCAGCTGCACCTGGCCATCGCCTCGCTGACCGGCTCGCCGATGCTGCTCGACGCCGTCACCACCGTCCAGATGTGCCTGCACGACATGCTCGACGCGATCCCCGTGCTCGACCGCAACATCGAGCACTCCCGCGAGCAGCACGGCGCGATCGTCCGAGCGATCCTCGGCGGCGACGGCGACGAGGCGCGCCTGACGATGGAGCGCCACTGCGACGACACGGCCGCGCTCCTGCGAGGTCTGCTGTGACCTTCCCCCGCACCACCCATCCCCGCACGACTCGTCCCTCCAAGGAGGCGGCATGACCAGGCACAAGAACCTCCTCACCCTCGAGCAGCTCCGCGTGCAGATCACCGAGGGGCACGTCGACACCGTCGTCGTGGCCTTCACCGACATGCAGGGACGTCTGCAGGGCAAGCGGCTGCACGCCGCGTACTTCCTCGACGTCGTGGTCGAGCAGGGCACCGAGGGCTGCAACTACCTCCTGAGCGTCGACGTCGACATGAACACCGTCGACGGCTACGCCATGAGCTCGTGGGAGAAGGGTTACGGCGACATGGAGTTCGCGATGGACTTCGACACGATCCGCCGCCTCGAGCACCTGCCGTCGACCGTGATGATCCAGTGCGACCTGGTGTGGCTCGACCACAGCCCGGTCGTGCAATCGCCGCGGACGATCCTGCAGTCGCAGGTCGCCAAGGCCGCCGAGGCCGGCTACGTCGCCCTGGCCGGCACCGAGCTCGAGTTCATCCTGTTCGACACGACGTACGAGCAGGCGTGGCGCGACGAGTACCGCGGCCTGCCCGCCGCCAACCAGTACAACGTCGACTACTCGATCGTCGGGACGACGCGGGTCGAGCCGCTGCTGCGCGACATCCGCAACACGATGTACGCCGCCGGCATGAACGTCGAGGGCGCGAAGGGCGAGTGCAACTTCGGCCAGCACGAGATCGGCTTCCTGTACGACGACGTCGTGGTGACCGCCGACAACCACGCCGTCTACAAGACCGTCGCCAAGGAGATCGCGTCGCAGCACGGCAAGGCGCTGACGT
>JBEVGQ010000347.1:0-10866 GCA_040511655.1 Aeromicrobium sp.
TCACCGGCACGTCCGTCGGCATCCAGGGCTATGCGGCGCTCGACCAGCTCGGCACCGCGGCGCTGACCGGATTCATCTCGGCCTACTTCAACACCCGCGAGATCGCCCCGCTCGTCGCCGGCATCGCGCTCGCCGCGACGGTCGGCTGCGGGTTCACCGCCCAGCTCGGCGCGATGCGCATCAGCGAGGAGGTCGACGCACTCGAGACGATGGCCATCCCGTCGCTGCCGTTCCTCGTCACCACGCGCGTGCTCGCAGGCCTGATCGCGGTCGTCCCGCTCTACATCGTCGGACTGCTCGCGTCGTACTTCGCGACACGTCTGGTGGTCACCCAGATCAACGGGCAGAGCTCTGGCACCTACGACCACTACTTCAACACCTTCCTGCCACCCAGCGACGTGCTGTGGTCGTTCGCCAAGGTGCTGATCTTCGCGATCGTCGTGATCTTGATCCACTGCTACTACGGCTACTACGCCAGCGGCGGTCCGGCTGGCGTCGGCGTGGCCGTGGGCCTGGCCATCCGCACCTCGATCGTGGCGATCAACGTCGTCGACCTGCTCGCCTCGATGGCGATCTGGGGCACCAACGTGACCGTCAGATTGGCGGGCTGACCCATGGCACGCACTCCCGTCCTCGAGCGAGGCTCCTCGCTGAAGGTGCTCGGCGCGATCTTCGTGGCGATGGTCATCTTCTTCGTGTGGATCACCTACGCCTTCTTCACCAAGGCCTTCGTCGACTACGACAACGTCACGCTCACCACCGACACCACCGGCGTCAACCTGCCGCGCAACGCCGACGTCAAGCTCCGCGGCATGATCGTCGGCGAGGTGCGCAAGGTCCAGATCGACGGCGACGGCGTCAAGCTGACGCTCGGCATGAACCCCAAGCTCATCCGCGACGTCCCCAAGGGCGTCACGGCGCAGCTGGTGCCGAAGACCCTGTTCGGCGAGAAGTACGTCGCGCTGATCCCGCCGACCGGTGACGCCGCCGACGGCGAGGCGCTGCAGGCCGGCGACACCATCTCGAAGGCCGACGTGCCGATCGAGGTCGAGACCCTGCTCAACGATCTCTACCCGCTGCTCGAGGCGGTCGACCCCGCCAGCCTGTCGTACACGCTCAGCGCGGTCTCCTCGGCCCTCGACGGCCGCGGCACCCAGCTCGGTGAGACCCTCGTGACGCTCAACAGCTATCTGAAGAAGCTCAACCCCGAGGTGCCGCAGCTCGTGACCGACCTCGACAAGCTCGGCACCGTCTCCGACGCTTACACCGCGGCCCTTCCCGATCTGGGCAAGGTCCTGCGCAACACCGTCGTCACCGGCAACACGCTGGTGGCCAAGAAGGCGCAGCTCGCTGCGTTCTTCGACGAGGGGACCCGGCTGGCCGACACCCTGACCGCCTTCACCCGCGACAACGGCGCCAACCTCCAGCAGCTGGCCAAGGACACGCGGCCCGTGCTCGAGATGGTCGGCGACTACTCGGTGTCCTTCCCGTGCTTCCTCAAGTCGATGGCCACGATCATCCCCCGTCTCGACAGCGCTTTCCGGGGAGGAGCGCTCCACATCGACGTCGAGCTCATCAAGCAGCCCGACGCCTACAAGGCCAACGAGTACACCGACGTCTCCAAGGCTGATCTCGACCGCGCGTCGAGCGGCCCGTCGGCCACGAACGGCAAGGACGTCAACGCCCGCAACGCCGCCGCGCCGACCTGCCTCGACCTCAACGAGATCAACAAGGGTCGCGCGCAGCAGGAGAAGTACTCGTCGCAGGCCAACCCGTTCAAGGTGCCCGCCGACGTCTACAAGCTGGTCGGCGTCAAGAGCAGCCACAGCAAGTTCGGCTCCGACAGCGACTACGCGAAGAACCGGACCGCCGCCAACAGCCTCGAGCTCGAGGACCTCGTGCAGCCCAGCGCGGTCGGCGTCGACTCCGCCGACGAGCGTGACGAGCTCAACGTGTTCCTCGGAGCCTCGCTCGGCCTGTCGCCGAACAAGGTGCCCGACATCGGCTCGCTCCTGATCAGCCCCGTGATGCGCGGATCGGCGGTGACCACCCGATGAAGCAGCTCGATCGCGAATCCATGGGGGCGGCCCTCAAGCTGGGCTTCTTCTTCGCCTTCACCGGCCTGGCCACCCTCGTGCTGGCCCTGACCCTGAGCAACGGCTCGTTCGGCGACCGCAACAAGTACAAGGCGATCTTCACCGACGTGACCGGCATGGCCAAGGGCGACGACGTCCGCATCGCCGGTGTTGCGGTGGGCTCGGTGTCCGACATCAAGATCATCGACCGAGACAAGGCGCAGGTCACGTTCGGCGTCGACTCCGACGTGCCGCTGACCACCAACACCAATGCCACGATCAAGTTCCGCAACCTGGTGGGTCAGCGCTACATCGCCCTGACGCAGGGTGCAGACGGTGCCACGACGGTGCTCAAGCCCGACAGCACGATCCCGGAGACGCGCACCAAGGAGGCGCTCGACCTCAACGTGCTGCTCAACGGGTTCAAGCCGGTCTTCCAGGCGCTGTCGCCCGAGGACACCAACAAGTTCGCCTACGAGATCGTCCAGACGCTGCAGGGAGAGGGTGGCAACGTCCAGAACCTGTTGGCCCGCACGGCCTCGCTCACGAGCACCCTGGCCGGCCGCGACCAGCTGATCGGCGACGTCATCACCAACCTCAGCACGGTGCTCGACACGGTGGGCTCGCGTGACAAGGAGCTGACCGACACGATCGACACGCTGCAGCAGTTCGTCACCGGCCTCAAGGACGACCGCAACGCGATCCTCGACTCGGTCGACTCCATCTCCGACCTGACCGACGAGACGTCCGACCTGCTGGTGCAGGGCCGTCCGGCGCTCACCGAGGACATCAAGCAGCTCAACTCCCTGACCAAGAACCTGTCGTCCGACCGCAACCTGTCGACGATCTCCCAAGCCATCCAGATCCTGCCGATCAAGACGTCCAAGCTGGGGGTCCTGGCGTCGTCGGGCAGTGAGTTCAACTTCTACCTGTGCACGGTCAAGGGCACGCTGACGATCCCGAAGATCGCCGTGGGCGACGTGACCCTGCTCAAGGAGACCCCGATCGACCTCACCGGCAAGGACGGCCTGGCCATCGGCGGCGAACGATGCGATCAACCGGGGTATGACCAGTGAAGCCATTTCGCGAGCGCAATCCCGTCATCATCGGCGTCATCGGCCTGTCGCTGATCGTGGCGATGATGCTGGGCGCCTTCCGCGCCGACCGCCTGCCGATCATCGGCGGTGGAGACGTCTACCACGCCGAGTTCGCCGAGATCGGTTCGCTCAAGGCCGGCAACGAGGTCCGCGTGGCCGGGGTGTCGGTGGGCAAGGTGCAGGGCATCGAGCTCGACGGCAACAAGGTCAAGGTGACCTTCCGCATCGACAAGGGCACCAAGTTCGGCCCCGAGACCGGTGCCGACATCCGCATCCGCACGCTGCTGGGTGCTGAGTTCCTGGCGCTGACCCCGAAGGGCAAGGGGCAGCTGCCGAAGGGCAGCACGATCCCGCTCGAGCGGACGATCGCGCCGTACGACGTCGTCCAGGCCTTCTCCGACCTGAGTCGCACGACCGACCAGCTCGACATCCCCCAGCTGTCCGCGGCGCTCAACACGCTCGGTGACATCTCCGAGCAGACGCCGGTGGAGTTCCGCGGCGCGATCAAGGGCGTCTCCGACCTGTCGCGCAACCTCGCGGCCCGCGACGAGCAGATCAACACGTTGCTGGTCAGCCTCAAGAAGGTCTCGGGCGTGCTCAACAGCCGCAACGACCAGCTCGTCACGCTGTTCAAGGACGCCGACACGCTGTTCCAGGCGATCAGCGCCCGGCGTGACTCGATCCACCGTCTGCTGGTCTCGACCCAGCAGATCTCCACGCAGCTGCGCGGGCTGGTCAAGGACACCCGGTCCGACCTGCTCCCTGCCCTCCAACAGCTCGACAAGGTCACCGACATGCTGCGCAAGAACGAGGCCAGCATCGACGAGGCGCTGCGCGTCTACCCGGGCTTCACGACGGTGTTCGCCAATGCGCTCGGCACCGGCCCGTGGTTCGACACGTACCTCGGCGGCATCAACACCGGTGGTCTGCTCAACCAGCTGAAGGACGGACTGACGCCGAAGGTGACGAATCCATGAGCACTTCTGCATTCGCCCAGCGCTTCGCCGGCCTCTCGAAGGTCCTCGCCGGCGTGGTCGTCCTGCTGCTGATCGCGGCAACCTTGCTGTTCCTCAACAACGGCGACGACAAGCGGTACCTCACGGTCGACTTCGACCAGACGAACTCGGTCTACAAGGGATCCGAGGTCAAGATCCTCGGCGTCAAGGTGGGCACCGTCGAGAGCCTGACCCCCCGCGGCCAGGTCGTCCGGGTCAAGATCGCCTACGACGGCAAGCAGAAGCTCCCGGCAGACGTCAAGGCCGTCGTGGTGTCGCCCTCGATCGTCGGTGACCGCTTCATCCAGCTCGCACCGGCCTACAACGGCGGGGCGACGCTCAAGGACAACGCGTACCTGTCGGTCGAGCGAACGGCCGTGCCGGTCGAGCTCGACGCCGTGTACCAGTCGCTCGACGACCTGTCGGTCGCCCTCGGTCCCCAGGGCGACGACAAGCAGGGGCCGCTCAGCAAGCTCGTCGACGGTGCCTCCGACCAGCTCGGCGGCCAGGGCGCCCAGGTCAACGAGACGCTGAAGAACTTCGGCAAGCTCAGCTCGACCCTCTCCGACAACAAGGACGAGCTGTTCGGCAGCCTGCGCGAGGTCAACCAGTTCGTCAGCCTGCTCAAGACCAACGACTCCTCGGTACGGGCCTTCAACGACAGCACCGCGCAGGTCTCCGAGGTGTTGGCGGGCGAGCGCGGCGACCTGGCGGCGACGCTCAAGGCGCTGAGCAAGGCTCTGGTCGACGTCAACGGCCTGGTCAAGGAGAACCGCACGGCGCTGCGAGGCAACGTCGACAACATCGCCTCGCTGGCCAGCGTGCTGGCCAAGCGCAAGGACGAGCTCGAGAAGGCCACGATCTCGGCACCTACCGCCCTCTCGAACGTCGCACTGGCGTACAACGGCACGACCGGCACGCTCGACACCCGCGCCGACATCCCCGAGCTGTTGCTGAGCTCCTTCGGCGACCCTGGCGCACTCTTGTGCAACCTCTTGGGCCAGGCGCCCATCGACGGGGTCTGCTCGGCTCTGACGGGCGTGCTGAACGGCTTGACGGATCCCATCACGGGTGGCGCCGGAGCTGCGGGCGACGCTGCCGGCACTCCGCAGCTGCCGCGCACGGCAGCAGCCGGCACGGCGCCCGCCCCGCGCATCGAGAAGGTCAGCTCCTCGGTGGCCGACATGCTGGCGGTGCAGTGATGACACGGACACGCAAGACGACCGGCGCCGTCGTGGCGCTCGCGAGCACCCTGGCTCTCAGCGGGTGCGGCTTCTCGCCGTACCAGCTGCCGCTGCCCGGCGGCGCCGACCTCGGCAGCAAGCCGTACGAGGTCACGATCCAGTTCCGCGACGTCCTCGACCTGGTGCCGCAGAGCGCCGTCCGGGTCAACGACATCGCGGTCGGCAAGGTCAAGGACATCACGCTCGACGGCTGGACGGCCAAGGTCACGGTCGAGGTCAACCGCGATGCCAAGCTGCCCGACAACGCCGTCGCCACGATCCGTCAGACCAGCCTGCTGGGTGAGAAGTTCGTCTCGCTGGCTCCGCCGGCCACCGGCGCCAGAGGGCGTCTCGGCGACGGCGACACCATCCCGCTCGCCAGCTCAGGACGCAATCCCGAGATCGAGGAGGTGCTGGGGGCCGCGTCGCTGCTGTTCAACGGCGGCGGGCTCGAGAAGACCAACACGATCGTGCGCGAGCTCAACAACGCGCTCGGCGGCAACGAGCCCGAGGTCAAGGAGCTGCTCAACACCACGACGGCCTTCATCGGCCAGCTCGACGCCAACAAGGAGAAGCTGCTCACCTCGCTCGAGAAGGTCAACCGGCTCGCGATCGCGGCCAACGACCAGACCGATGCCATCACGGGTGCGCTCGACGACCTGCCCGAGGCGCTGAAGGTCGTCAACGACCAGCGCGACGAGCTCGTCGGGCTGCTGCAGTCGCTCGACCGGCTGGGCGACGTGGCGACAGGCGTGATCCGCAGCTCCAAGGCCGACACCGTCGCCGACCTGAAGGCACTCGTGCCGACGCTGACCAACCTGAGCCGCGCTGGCGACGACCTCGCGACGTCGACCCAGGCGCTGCTGTCGTTCCCGTTCACCGACGGCTTCGTCGGGGGGAGCGTGGCCTCGGCCACCGGGCGGTGCGTCGACGAGCCCAGCGGCACGAAGGACATCAAGGAAGGCGCCTGCTTCGGCGACTTCGCCAACCTGTCGGTCAAGCTCGATCTCGGGGTGGAGCAGCTGACCAACATCCTCGGCGGCTTCGACCTTCCCGCCACGCCGGGCGCCGGCGCCACACCCGACACCACGGACTCCTCGCAGGCGCCCGACACCTCGTCGTCCACGCCGCAGGCCGCCCCGGCGATCGATCCGACCGCCGATCTCCGCGATCTGGTCAACAGCCTGATCCCGGGCAGCTCCGCGTCGCCCAGCGCAGCGCCGTCAGGGCGTGGCGGATCGGCCCCGGCGGGCGCCGGGGCCACGGGTGGCGGCTCCGCCCCGGCGTCGCCGACCCCGGCGCCTGCCACGACGACCGCGCCCCCGCGGGGATTCCTGTGCTCGCTGTTCGGCACCTGCCGGGCGCCGGTGGCCAACACGGCGTCGGCCGACCTGCAGTCCCTCTTCATCGAACCGGCGGTGGCTCCATGATCACCCGACTCACCAAGATCCAGCTCATGATCTTCGCGATCGTGACCGTCATCGGCGGTGCGTTCGTCGGGGGGCGCTACGCCCAGATCGACCGCCTCTTCGTCGACCGCAGCTTTCCGATCACCGCGCAGTTCGCCGACTCCGGAGGCATCTTCGCCGGTGCCCAGGTGACGTACCGCGGCATCGCGGTCGGCGAGGTCAGCAAGCTCCAGTTCGACGACGGCGGGGTGAAGGTCACCCTCGACATCGAGGACAGTGCGCCCAAGATCCCGACCGACGTCACGGCGATCGTCGCCAACAAGTCGGCGATCGGTGAGCAGTACGTCGACCTGCAGCCGCAGTCCGCCTCTGCTCCCTACCTCGCAGCCGGTTCCACGATCCCGGTGGCGCGCACGCGCATCCCGATCGACACCACCACGCTGCTGGTCGACGTCAACAACGTCGTCACCTCGGTCGACACCGACAACCTGCGCACGGTCGTCGACGAGCTCGGTCAGGCCTTCGACGGTGCGGGCCCCGACCTCGCACGGATCCTCGACACGTCGTCGGAGTTCATCCGGACGGCCGACGACAACATCGGCGTGACGCGCGAGCTCATCCGCAACTCCGACAGCGTGCTGCAGACGCAGATCGACAAGCGAGGCCAGCTGTCGACGTTCTCCAAGAACCTCGCCCTGCTGTCCGACACGCTGGTCGACGCCGATCCCGATCTGCGCCGCCTGCTTAACAAGGGCGGAGACGCAGCCAAGACCGTCAACGCGGTCGTCGACGAGAACTCGCAGGACATCTCGAATGCCGTGCGCGACCTCGTGGTCGCCAACAAGCCGCTGGCCGACAACCTCCTCGGCCTGCAGGCCGTGTTCATCCTCTACCCGTACCTGCTCGAGGGGTCCTTCACGGCTGTCGTACCCGACAAGTCCGGCACCAAGGAGACCGGCGAGTACAACGCCAAGTTCGGACTCGCGCTGACCGACCCGACGCCCGTGTGCTCGTACGTCAAGGACGGCGGCAGCGCCTCGGGATACCGCAAGCGTCAGCCCGAGCAGAAGATCGGCGACATCCCGTTCGACGTGAACGCGGACTGTAGGGTCGAAGACAACAAGGTCGTGCGCCAGCCGTCGAAGACCGTGCTGCGCCGTTCCGCCGCAGGCACCGTGACGTACGACGGTCCCACGGCGACCGGAAAGGACTCCTGGAAGTGGCTGCTGAGCGATCCGGTGACCCGCTGACCGGCTGGACCGGCCGTCCCCTCGTCATCCGCATCCTCGCCGGGTTGTTCGCGCTGGGGCTCGTGCTGGCGCTGGTCGGCGCCCTGGTGCTGCCGCGACTCGACGGTGGCGACGACGACCAGGCGGCGCGTAACCAGGTTGCTTCGCGTGCGAACGACTTCGCGGTCGCCTACAACACCTACGACGTCAAGAACCTGGCCGACTACCAGAAGCGACTCAAGGGACTGCTGACGCCGGCGTACGACAAGCAGTTCGTCGAGATCACCAATGCCGTCTTCAGCGCGCTCGAGACCAAGCAGCAAAAAAGTGGCGACGCGAAGGTCCAGGGTGTCGCGATCGACAGCATCGACGACGACTCCGCCACCGCGATCGTCGCGGTCGACGCGTCGATCACCAACACCGACAACGCCGCCGCGGTCATGCGCTACTTCCGCTGGAAGGTCTCGTTCACCAAGACCAAGGGGGAGTGGCTCGTGTCCAACTTCGAGAGCGTGGCCTCGGTCGACGCCCGAGCGACGCCCGAACCGACCACCGCGACACCCGGCGCGTCGCCCGAGCCGGCGCAGCCCACCGAGACCGCGAACGGCGGTGACGCGCAGTGAGCGACTCGACTGGACCGGTGCGACGCCGGCGCATCGCCGGCGAGGCCGCCCCGGCGGCTCCGGCCCCCGCACCGAAGGCGCCGACGAGGAGACCTCGGGCCGCGAAGAAGGCCGTACCTGCCGCGAAGAAGGCTTCTCCGCTCACCAAGAAGCCCGCACCCGTGGCCAAGGTGCCGGCGGTGGCCACCCCCGCGGCTCGCAAGACCCCGGTCACCAAGCCTGTCGTCGCGCCGACCGTCTCGCGCCCCTCGGCGGACGGCGACGACGCCACGTCGCCCCGAGCCCGCGGATCGCGGCCGTCGCGCCGTGACCTTGCCTGGCTCGTCCCGGCCACCCTGCTCGCGCTCGTCTCGATGGCTGCCGGCATCTACCTCGTCGTCAACCCGCCGGGCGGCTCCGACGACGTCGAGGCGGCCGACCGCCAGGCGTCGGCCGCGGCGGCCCGCTCGGCCGAGACGATCTTCTCCTACCGCTACGACAAGCTCGACGATCACCTGAAGGCGTCCAAGGAGCTGATGACGCCGACGTTCGCCAAGGAGTTCGACAAGATCGCACCGGCCCTGACCGAGCTCGCCCCCCAGCGCAAGATCGTCGTCGAGGCGGCCGCGCGCGAGGCTGCCGCCCTGCCGTGCGGCGACGACTGCTCCGCCACGAAGGTCGACGTGCTGGTGTTCGTCGACCAGGCTCGCCTGGTGGGCGACGCGGCCCAGCCGACAGTCTTCGCCAACCGCATCAAGGTATCGATGGAGAAGGACTCCGACGGCTGGCGCGTGGCGAACATCCGAGCTCTCTGACCTCGTAGCGACGACCGTCCATCGGTCCGCACGCCGGCGGGAAATCATTGTCGTTGCAGCGTGAAAGTGTCTCGTGCCGCACGAAAAGCCAAATAGCGTCACCTATAAAGCCCGCGTTGTCAAGACCCGCCCTTGCTTCGGCGTGGCTCCCGCGTTACACTGAACTTTCGCGCTCGCCTTGTCCTGCCCATCTGCTGACTGAGATGGTTCGGCGCCCCTTGACCGGGGTCGATTGGCGTGCGCGGAGCACGACCTCTCGAGCCACCCGCCTGCGAGCCCTTGGAAGGACCCCTCTTGGCCGCCTCGCGCACCTCCGCATCTGTTCAGCCCCGCCGTATCTCGTTCGCCAAAATTGCAGAACCCCTCGAGGTCCCTGAGCTTCTCGCTCTGCAGACCGACAGCTTCGCTTGGCTGATCGGCGACGAGAAGTGGCAAGAAGGTGTCGAAGCCGCTCTCGCAGCCGGCCGCACCGACGTGTCCACCAAGTCCGGTCTGGAGGAGATCTTCGAGGAGATCTCCCCGATCGAGGACTTCTCCGAGACGATGAGCCTGTCGTTCCGCGACCACCGGTTCGAGCCTCCCAAGTACTCGGTCGACGACTGCAAGGACCGCGACGTCACGTACGCCGCGCCGCTGTTCGTCACCGCCGAGTTCATGAACAACGAGACCGGCGAGATCAAGAGCCAGACCGTGTTCATGGGCGACTTCCCGCTCATGACCGACAAGGGCACCTTCATCATCAACGGCACCGAGCGCGTCGTGGTGTCGCAGCTGGTCCGTTCGCCCGGTGTCTACTTCGAGCGCACGCCCGACAAGACGTCCGACAAGGACATCTACACGGCCAAGGTCATTCCCTCGCGTGGAGCCTGGCTCGAGTTCGAGATCGACAAGCGCGACATGGTCGGCGTCCGTCTCGACCGCAAGCGCAAGCAGAGCGTCACGGTGCTGCTCAAGGCCCTCGGCTGGTCCGAGGCGCAGATCCTCGAGGAGTTCGGCCAGTACGAGTCGATCCGCCTGACCCTCGAGAAGGACAACACCGTCGGCCAGGACGACGCGCTGCTCGACATCTATCGCAAGCTGCGTCCGGGCGAACCGCCGAGCCGCGAAGCTGCCCAGACCCTTCTGGACAACTACTACTTCAACGCCAAGCGCTACGACACGGCGAAGGTCGGTCGCTACAAGATCAACAAGAAGCTCGGCGTCGACGAGGCGTTCGACCAGCAGACGCTGACGATCGACGACATCGTGTCGACGATCAAGTACATCGTCGCGCTGCACGCCGGCGAGACCGAGCTCGACACCGCCGCCGGCTCGACGATCGTCGAGGCCGACGACATCGACCACTTCGGCAACCGCCGCATGCGGTCGGTCGGCGAGCTGATCCAGAACCAGCTCCGCACGGGCCTGGCCCGCATGGAGCG
>JBEVGQ010000348.1:0-3332 GCA_040511655.1 Aeromicrobium sp.
GGGCGGGGCCCCGGCGAGCTCACGCGCCGCGAGGTCGACCTCGCTGATCGCGGTGTCGGCGTACGACGCCCTCGTCGCACCCTCGCCCAGCTCGTCCGCCGTGTAGGTGTTGAAGTCGCAGTAGCCGCAGCGCACCGAGCAGAACGGCACGTGCACGTAGACGCCGAGAGCCCGATCGGCAAGGGGTCTCTCGGCGTCCGGCACCCGCTAAGCGTAGAAGCCGTCGAGGATGGCCTTGTTGTTGGCTTCGACGACGTTGCGCTTGACCTTCATGCTGGGCGTGATCTCACCGGACTCGATCGACAGGTCGTGGTCGAGGATCGCGAACTTCTTGATCGTCTCCCAGCGGTTGACCTTGCTGTTGAGCTCGTCGATCTGGGCCTGGACGACCTCATGCATCTCCGGCGACGTGACGACCTCGCTGTACGGTTTGCCGGCCATGCCGTGGCTGGCGGCCCACTCGGCGACGGCGTCGGGGTCGAGCGTGATGAGCGCCGAGCAGAAGTTGCGGTCGTTGCCGTGCACGAGGATCTGGCTGGTCAGCGCGCTGATGCCCTTGAAGATGCCCTCGATGTGCGGCGGCGCGACGTACTTGCCGCCGGACGTCTTGAACAGCTCCTTCTTGCGTCCGGTGATGAACAGGAAGCCGTCCTCGTCGATGCGGCCCTCGTCGCCGGTGTGCAGCCAACCGCCGTCGGTGATCGACGTCGCGCTCTCGGTCTCGAGGTTGTGGTAGCCGCGCATGACGTGCGGACCCTTGATGAGCACCTCGCCGTCCTCGGCGATCTTGGCCTCGCTGCCCGGGAACGCGCGACCGACCGAGCCGAGCTTGAAGTCGTCGGGCTGGTTGACGAACGCACCCGCGGACGTCTCGGTGAGGCCGTAGCCCTCGAGGATCAGGACGCCTGCGGCGTGGAACCACTCGGCGATGTCGGGCGAGAGCGCCGCAGCACCGGAGATGAAGAACCGCACGCGACCGCCGAAGCGGGCCCGCACCTTCGAGAACACGAGCTTGTCGGCGACGGCGAACTGCGCCTTGAGCACGGGCGAGACGGGCTTGCCCGAGCGGACGGCGCGCGAGTGCGCGATGCCGACCTTCTCGGCCCACCTGAAGATCTTGAGCTTGGCGCCGCCCTCGGACTCGGTCATGCCGACGATGCGGCCGTACGCCTTCTCGAAGATGCGGGGTGCCGCGCCCATGAAGGTCGGACGGACGACGGCGAGGTTGTCGACGATGCGGGGCACGCGGCCGTCGATCGCCGTGGGGAAGCCGATCGCGAGCTGGGTCGTGAGCAGCACCTTGCCGAACGAGTGCGCCATGGGCAGCCACAGGAACTGCAGGTCGTCCTCGGAGAGGATGCCGGCCGCCACCATGACGTAGCCCTCGTAGACCCAGCCGTCGTGCGACAGGCGCACGCCCTTGGGCCGGCCCGTCGTGCCGGACGTGTAGATGAGGGTGGCGAGCGAGTCGCCGGTCGTCGCCGCGACCCGCTCGTCGACGATCGTCGGGTGGTCGGCGAGGTACTTCTCGCCGAGGCTCTCGAGGTCGTCGAAACCGATGGCCCAGTCGCCGTCGCTCGTCCCGTCGAAGACGACGACCTTGACGATGGACGGCAGCTCGGAGTGCTTCGCGCGCAGCTTGGCGACCTGCTCGTCGTCCTCGGCGAAGACGATGCGGCTGTCGGAGTCGGCCAGGATGTAGGCGACGTCGTCGGCCATCGTCGTGGGGTAGACCGTGGTGGTCGCGGCGCCCGCCGCGTTGATGGCCAGGTCGGACAGGATCCACTCCAGCCGGGTGCCGGACGCGATGGCCACGCGCTCCTCGGCCTGGATGCCGAGCGACACGAGCCCGGCCGCCAGACGGGACACCTTCTCGCCCGTCTGCGCCCACGTCAGGGACTGCCAGCTCTCGTCGGCGTCGGGGTAGCGGTAGGCCTCGCGGGACCCGCTCTTGCTCACGCGATCGAAGAACATCGAGGCCACGCTGGCCGGCCGGCCCTCGATCACTGCGAGCTGTTCGGGGGTGACGACAGAAGCAGGCATGCGGTGGTCCTTCACAGGTGCGTACTGGCGGAATGTGGTGCCGATCACCCTAACCTACTCGCTGGTCACCTGGCCGGGTCGTTGCGTCGTTCACCCAGTCGGCGCGCCACGAACGAGTCGATGCGCGGCTCGGCAGCGAGCAGCGGGATCAGCTCGCGCTCGGTCGTCAGCGCACGGAACACCAGCTCGACGGTCACGTCGTGGTCACGGCGCTCGACGACCTCGATCGCATCGCCCGCGGCGACCGCTCCCTCCTCGAGCACCCGCAGGTACGGGCCGGGCATGCGTCCCTGCGTGAAGCGCTTGACCCACCGCGGCTCGTCGAGGAAGCCCTGGAACACCGAGCACGGGATGCGGACCCCGGCGATCTCGAGCAGCGCTCCCCCCACTCGCCAACGGTCGCCAGCGCGGGACGCGTTCAGGTCGATGCCGCTGGTCGTCAGGTTCTCGCCGAACTGCCCCGGACGCAGCGGACGTCCCAGCACGTCGGACCACGCCTGCAGGTCCTCCGCGGCATAGGCGTAGACGGCCTGGTCGGGGCCCGCGTGGTTGACGTGGTCGGCGATCTCGTCGCCGTCGAGGCCGAGCGTGCGGACGTGCACCGGCCCGACGACCGGATGCTTGTCGATCGCACTGCGCCTGAGCTTGCCCCACGGGACGTCGACCGTCCTGCCCGTGTTGACCGATTCGACGATCGCCATGCGTGTGGCGCCGTCAGGCGTCGGGGTCGAGCGAGCGGTCGAAGCGCTGCCCGTTGTGGGGAGGCCAGAAGTCGGAGTACCTGCCTTCACGGACGACGGCGCGGTAGGCGTCCCCCTGGGCCGGGAGGACCTCGACGACGAACTCCTTGCGCACCGAGCTGCCGTGCTCGGTGACGGATGCGCCGGTCACCCGCGACTCGATGACAGTGCCGGTCGCCTTGCCCCACGTCGTGCCGAACATCGCATCTCCCTCGGTCGTCGCCAGAGTCTGGCACCTGTCGAGCCGGTCGGTCCACTGCCGGTCGTCGTCTCGGCCGGCCAGACCGGCGGGCTCTCGACCGAGAGGCGCCCCACACCGTCTCAGACGGTGTAGAAGCTGCCAGCTCCGAAGGGACGCGACTACTTCTTGTCGACGTCGCCGGTCGAGAGCGCGGCGATGAACGCCTCTTGGGGGACCTCGACGCGGCCGACCATCTTCATGCGCTTCTTGCCCTCCTTCTGCTTCTCGAGCAGCTTGCGCTTGCGGCTGATGTCGCCGCCGTAGCACTTGGCGAGCACGTCCTTGCGGATCGCGCGGATGTTCTCGCG
>JBEVGQ010000349.1:0-7433 GCA_040511655.1 Aeromicrobium sp.
ACAACTTCGGCAGCTACGGCAAGACGTACGGCGCCCTGGCCGGTGTCGTCGTGCTGCTGCTGTGGCTGTGGATCGGCCTGTACGCGGTGCTGCTGGGCGCCACCGTCGAGGCCGTCCGCGAGGACATCGTCACCGCTGGCACGGTGGCCGAGGACGCCGAGATCGCCGATCTGCGCGGCAGCGAGGCCGACGGCGACGACGTGCCCGTCGAGATCGTCGACGAGCCGGACGACGCCGATGACGACCACGACCGACGTCCCACGCCGGTCTTCAAGCGGTTGCGACTGCCGTTCGGGCGCAAGCGGTCGTCGCACTGAGCCACCCCCGCGGCGACACGGCGCGACACGCCATCGAACATATGTTTGAACTGGTCTGTCGTCCGGGTTAGTGTCGGCCCATGACCGATGAGCGCACCGCAGACGTCACCGAGCTTCCTGACGGCCCCGCCGACTCCTCCGGGCTGACGGCCCGACAGCGCAAGGTGCTGGAGTTCCTGCGCGACGAGATCGAGAAGCGGGGCTACCCGCCCAGCATGCGCGAGATCGGCGCTGCGGTGGGTCTGACCAGCACCTCTTCGGTCGCCCACCAGCTGCGGGCCCTCGAGGCGCTCGGCTACGTCAAGCGCGATCCCAACCGTCCGCGCGCACTCGAGATCTTCCTGCCCGACGTCATGGCGGCCCGCCGCTCGATGAGCGCCTCGCCCGAGGCCGAGTCCGGCTTCGACGAGACGGGCATCAACGACGCCGCGCCGTCCGCGGTCAACATCCCCATGGTCGGACGCATCGCGGCCGGCGGGCCGATCCTGGCCGAGGAGCGCGTCGAGGAGATCTTCCCGATGCCCAAGTCGTTGGTCGGCGAGGGGACGCTGTTCATGCTCGAGGTCTCGGGCGACTCGATGATCGACGCGGCCATCTGCAGCGGCGACTACGTCGTCATCCGTCAGCAGCCCGATGCCGAGAACGGCGAGATCGTCGCGGCGATGCTCGACGGCGAGGCCACGGTCAAGACCTTCCAGCGCAAGGACGGCCAGGTCTGGCTGCTGCCCCACAACGACGACTACTCCCCCATCGACGGCACGCACGCCACCATCCTGGGCAAGGTCACTGCCGTCATCCGGCGGGTCTGACGTCGCCAGACCCTTTGCTGTCAGCGGGCTTGGTGGGCCTGCCGTGCTTTCCAGGCGCTGAGCACCATGTCGTCGAGCGAGTGGCGCATCGTCCACCCCAGGTCGCGAGCCGCCAGCTCGCCCGAGGCCACGATGCGTGCCGGGTCGCCCGGTCGGCGGTCGCCGATCTCCGGCTCGAAGTCGATGCCCGTCGCCCTGGCCACCGCGGTCATGATCTGTCGCACCGACACGCCGTCGCCGCTGCCCAGGTTGTAGACCGGCTCGAGGACGCCGCCGTCGATGAGCGTGCGCGTGGCCACGACGTGCGCCTCGGCGAGGTCGGCGACGTGGATGTAGTCGCGCTCGCATGTGCCGTCGGCGGTCGCGTAGTCCGCGCCGTTGATCTGCGGTGTGCGCCCGTCGACGAGGGCCTCCATCACGAGCGGGAAGAGGTTGTGCGGGCTCGTGTCGTAGAGGTCGTCGACCGCCGAGCCGACGACGTTGAAGTAGCGCAACGAGGTGTGTCGCAGGCCGGAGGCGCGCTCCACGTCGCGTAGGAGCCACTCGCCGACCAGCTTGGTCTCGCCGTACGGCGACTGCGGTGCGGTGGGCGTCGCCTCCGTGACCAGGTCGACGTCGGGCGTGCCGTAGACCGCAGCGCTCGACGAGAAGACGATCTTGTCGACGCCGGCCTCGCTCATGGCCGTCAGCAGCGCGACCGTGCCCTGCACGTTCTGCTCGTACGTGTGCAGGGGGCGCTGCACCGAGACGCCCGCGTACTTGAAGCCCGCCAGGTGCACGACAGCCTGCACGTCGTGGTCGACCAGCGTCCGGGTGACGGCCTCGGCGTCGAGCACCGTCGCATCGACGAAGGCGACCGACTCCGGCACGAACTCACGGTGACCGCTCGACAGGTCGTCGATGACGACGCAATCGACCCCGGCCTGCCCGAACGCACGGACGACGTGGGACCCGATGTAGCCGGCGCCGCCGGTGACCAGAACGCTCATGGCTCCAGCCTGTCAGACGGGCGCGAGCCCCGTCTGACAGGCACGGTCGACAGGCACGGCTCAGCTGCCGAACTTCAGCGTGCCGATGTTGTAGCCCTTGCCGGCCTTGACCCGGATGGTCTTCTTGCCCGTGAACGAGCGGCCGATGCCGCGCCACGAGTCGGAGTTGACCGACACCCGCCAGTTGCCGGACGTCAGCCCGGCGATGTAGAAGGTGCCGTTGCTGTCGGTGATGCCGGTGCGGACGACCCGCGTGCCCTTCGACGACGTGAGGCGCACCATCATCTCCTGGTTGGTGCGACCGCCCGTGCGGGTCACCCGCCCCTTGACGACGGCGCCCTGACGGTTGCGGCTCGTGACCTTGGTCTGCGTCTGCCCCGTGCCACGCACCGTGACGGTGTTGATCGTGCCGGCCCCGCGTGCCTTGCAGTAGCCGCGGTACATCCAGCCGGCGTAGCCCCTGGGCACGCGGTTGTGCACCGTGCCGCGGGCCGGGTTGGGGTCGGCGCGACGAGCGATCCTCTCGAGGCCGCTGTTGGCACCACCCGGAAGCTGCCGCAGCGTGCGGAACGACTTCCAGCCCTCGGCCTTGCGGGCCGAGCCCTTGAAGTACTTGCGGTTGTTGGTGAACCTGCTCGGGTACCAGTCGGCGCATCCCGTCCGCCGTCCGACCTCGACGTAGAACCGGCCCGGCGGGACGTTCTCGAACGTCCGCACACCCGACGCGCTGGCGATGCCCTCGGCGACGACCGGCGCATCGAGGATCCTGACGCCCGGCACCTTCTCGCGCAGACGGACCCAGCGGTCGCCCTGCTGCGTGGGCTTGTACGCCGAGGAGTACCGGGCCTTGACGGTCACGGTGTTGCCGGTGGCCGACACGTCAGCGGCCTTGCCGGTGACCGGCCCGGTCAAGGCGATGAGCTTGCTGCGACTGCCCTTGTAGGACGTCACGTCGTAGCAGCTGCCGAAGCGTGTGGGTCCTGATCCGTACCAGGCACGGTTCGCCCCCTGACGGACACCGACCATGTAGCGAGGGGCCGACGAGGACGTGACCGGCAGGAAGCCGACCGTGTAGGCGCCTGCACCGTCGGCCTTCGTGGCACCCAGGAAGTTGGCGCATCCGGGGACGTCGAGCTCACGCCGCGTCGTCCTGCCTCCGAGGTGCGGCGGGGGCGACGCCACCCGCACCTCAGCGCCCGGTGCCGTCGTGCCCGAGATCGACGAGTACGAGACGTCGGCGACGTAGTCGCGCCACTTGGTGGCTCGGATGACGGAGCCGTCACGAACCTGTGGCCCGCCGCCACCCGGCCTTCCGTTGACGCCCCGCCAGTACCAGCTGCGGCGCTGACCGTCCTGGTCACGCCCGGTGACACGCAGCAGGTAGGGATTGCTCGACAGGTTGTTGCCGCGCAGACTCACCGAGAGCGAGAAGCTGCCGCCATTGCCTGCGACGTCCTGACCCTTGACGACGGTCGTGTTGCCACCTCGCACGCGCTTGACCAGCTCGACGCGGACGTCGCCGGCCAACGGTGCGCCGATACCGGCGACCCGGCCCGTGATCTGTTGGCGACGCACGAGCGTCTCGGTGGTGAGCGTGCGGTAGCTCGTCGTGCGTCGCGGCGCGGACTGCGCGATCTTCAGTCGTGCCTTGGCCACCGCGCGGACGTCCCGTCCCGGCACCGCGGCGACGTTGTAGGGGTTGTCGCTCGATCCGGCGCGCAGGGCGACCGACACGTGAGCCGTGCGGCCAGGACGCACCCGGTAGCTGCGGGCCCTCGGTGCGCCGGTGTCACGGACGAACGAGAGCGTGCCTCGGCACTGCCGCTTGCCCTTGCAGGTGATCGCGACCTTGCCGTTGCCCGCCGACGACAGGGCGACCCGGGACGACGTGACGTACGCACCGGACGAACGTGCCTCGGCTGGCGACGCCGTGAGCAGCCCGGCGATCACCGCCGCCGTTGCAGCAAGGATCGTAGGCGTGCGCAGTCTCATTCGTTCCCCCGAGAAACGTCGATGGCAGACAGCGCCTCACCCTACCAACGACGCCCCTCGGGGCCGAATCAGCTGATCAGTCGGTGAACTTCAGGTTGCCTGCGTTGCGCGTGCGACCGGCCTTGACCGTGATGAACTGCCTACCCTTGAACTTCTTGCCGATGCCGCGCCACGAGTCGGCGTTGACCGAGATCCTGTAACGACCCGGAGCAAGGCCGGCGACGTAGAAGTTGCCGCCGCCGTCGGTCAGGTCGGTGCGCAGCACCCGCTTGCCGTCGGTGGACGACAGCGTCACCAGCATCTCCTTGTTGGTGCGCCCCTTGGCCCGGCTGACGTGGCCCTTGACCACTCCACCGCGCTTGGAGCGCAGCGAGACGCGGTTGCTCGTGCCGGTGCCGGCGATGTCGATCGTCGAGATCCGGCCGTAGCCGAGCGCCTTGCAGTGGTTGCGGTACATCCATCCGGCCGCGCCGCTGGGACGCTTTCCCTGCCCGGCGTCGGTGGCCGGGTTGGGCTGGACCTCGCGCGCCCGGCGCTCGAGGCCAGACTTGCGGTTGCCCTGCAGCTTGCTGAGGTACGGGAAGGTCTTCCAGCGCTCTGCACTGCGGTCGAGGCCCTTG
The DNA here is from genome assembly GCA_040511655.1 of Aeromicrobium sp. GTDB lineage: Bacteria > Actinomycetota > Actinomycetes > Propionibacteriales > Nocardioidaceae > Aeromicrobium. The sequence continues at coordinate 4,728 of JBEVGQ010000349.1, forward strand.
AAGTAGGTGTTGTTGTTGGAGTAGCGGCTCGGGTACCAGTCGGCGCAGCCGGTGCGACGGCCCAGCTCGACGTAGTAGCGGCCCGGGGGCAGGTCTGCGAAGGTCGCCGTGCCGGTGGCCTCGAGCCTCTTCTCGGCCACGACGGGCGAGTCGAGGATGGCCACGGCGGGCTGGGCCTCGCGCAGGCTCACCCACCGGTCACCCTGCACGGTGGGCTTGAAGCCACTGAACTTGCCACTGACGGTGAGCGTGTTGCCGGTCGCCCCGGCCGTCACGGGGTAGTTCAGGCCCGCCGGCTCGAGCGCCAGCATGTTGGCGCGTGAGTAGCGGTAGTCCTGCACGTCGAAGCAGCTGCCGAAGGTGTTGTTCCAGCGCTCGTCACCACCGACGCGCACCGCGACCATGTAGCGCTTGTCGCCGGGCAGGTACGGCAGGAAGTCGGCCCGGTAGGTGCCGTTGGTGGCCGTGCTGGTGGCGAAGATGTTGGCGCAGCCGGGCATGTCGAGCTCGCGACGCGCGTCGCGTCCGCCCTTGTACGTCGCGGGGGCACCGGCAACGGTCACCTGCGCACCCTGAGGCGCGGTGCCGGAGACCGACGAGTAGCGGAAGTCGGCGCGGAAGGCGCCGCCCTTGGTGGCCGTGACGACCGACGCGTCGCGCAAGTGGCGACCGCCGCCGGCGGGCGCGCCGTTGTGGCCACGCCAGTACCACGACCGCGAGCCGCCGCCGGGTGCTGCCGTCGAGATGCGCAGTCGGTAGGGCTTGGACGCCTTGTTGCGCTTCTTCTTGCCGTTCAGCGGCACCTTGAACGAGTACGCGCTGCCGTCGCCCAGGCCGTTGGCGAATCGCACGACCTTGGTGTTGCCGCCGCGCACGATCTCGATCAGCTCGACCCGGATGGGCCCGACGCTGCCTGCCCCTCCCGGCCCGGTGATGGTGCCGGTGATGAACTGCGACCTGGCTGCTTCAGCAGGCGAGGCGACCAGCAACCCGGCGACCAGAGCCCCCACAGCAGGTACGAGCAGAGCGACGCGAAACTTCATGGAATCCCCGGGGGTCTAGGTGGACAGCCCGATGAGAATATCAGTCCGATGCAGCACGGGCGGACTGATCGAGCCGCCGGAGCGCCGCCAGCGCGGTGTCGCGATCGGTCGTGCGCCACATGTCGGGCATCGAGGCGGTCAGGAACGAACCGTACCGGGCTGTCACGACCCGCGGGTCGAGGACGGCCACGACGCCGCGATCGGTGGTGCGCCGGATGAGTCGTCCGGTGCCCTGCGCGAGCAGCAGGGCCGCGTGCTGCGCGGCCACGGTCATGAAGCCGTTGCCGCCGCGCTTCTCGACCAGACGCTGACGCGCGCTCATGAGCGGGTCGTCGGGTCGGGGGAACGGGATGCGGTCGATGATGACCAGCTGGCAGGTGTCGCCCGGGAGGTCGACGCCCTGCCACAGGCTGAGGGTGCCGAACAGGCACGTGCTGGGGGTCTCGGCGAAGCGCCGGGCCAGCTCGGGGAGCTGCGCGTCGCCCTGGCACCAGATGTCGATGTCGGGGAGACGCTCTCGCACCTCCTCGGCGGCCTTCTCGGCACCGCGTCGCGACGAGAACAGCCCGAGCGTGCGACCGCCGGCCGCCTCGATGAGGTCGGTGATCTCGGCGATCTGGGCCTCTTCGAGGCCGTCGCGTCCCGGCGCGGGCAGGTGCCGCGCGACGTAGAGCATGCCCTGCTTGGCGTAGTCAAACGGCGAGCCGACGTCGAGGGACGTCCACGGCGGGTCGTCGCCCCACAGCCCGAGCGAGCGGGCGACGGGCTCGAAGCCACCGCCCAGCTTGAGCGTGGCACTGGTCAGGACGACCGTCTTGTCGCCGAAGAGCTTGTCGCGCAGCGAGCCCGACACGTCGATCGGGGCGATGTGCAGCTGCTTGTTGCCGCGGTTGTCGCTGATCCAGAGGACGTCGGTCTCGATCTTCGCGGCCATGCGCTCGGCGATCTTGCGGACGTCGTCGACCATGCCGCGCGCCTGCTGCAGGGCGGCGTCGGGCTCGCTCTTGTCTTCCTTCGGGAACGCCGACAGGCACGAGCGCGCACTGTCGCGGACCAGGGCGAGGACGGCGTGCAGCGGCTGCGGCAGCTCGTCGATGCGCCCGGCCTCGGTGCGCGCGAGGATGTCGGCGAGCGCGTCGGAGGCGTCGGTCAGGTCGTCGCCCTCCCCCGAGCTGATGCGGGCACGCGCGCGCCGGGCCGCTCGCTCGACGATGACCGGATCGAGCTCGTCGGTCGACGCCTGCGTGACGCGGGCCGCCAGCTCGTGGGCCTCGTCGACGACCACGGCGTCGTACTCGGGCAGCATCGGCACGCCGTCGATCGCGTCGATCGCGAGCAGCGCGTGGTTGGTCACCACGACTTGCGCAGTCTGCGCGTCCTCGCGGGCGAGCTCGGCGAAGCACTCCAAGGCGTGGGCACACCGCGACGCGCCCAGGCACTCGCGGTGGTTGACGCTGACCTGACGCCACGCCCGCTCGTTGTGCGCCGGGGCGGAGTCGCGGTCACCCGTGTGACCGCCCTTCGCCTGCTCCTCGGCCCACTCGCGCAGCTCGACGACCTCTGCCCCCAGCGAGCCGTCGGGGATCTCGACCAGCGTGCCCTGGTCGTCGGGTGCGCCCTCGCGGACGCGGTGCAGGCACGCATAGTTGCCGCGACCCTTGAC
>JBEVGQ010000350.1:0-11371 GCA_040511655.1 Aeromicrobium sp.
CGTGGCGCGGTGACGAGACGCTCGACCCCCGTCGCTCGCTGCTGTCGGAGCGGCACCAGGGCACCTTCGCCGAGAAGGTCGCGGTGCCGACGCGCAACGTCGTCCCCAAGCCGGCCGGGCTGTCGTTCGCCGAGGCGGCGTGCCTGCCGACGGCGTGGCTGACGGCCTATCGGATGCTGTTCACGCAGTCGGGTCTCAAGCAGGGCGACACGGTACTGGTGCAGGGGGCCGGCGGCGGTGTGGCGACGGCCGCGATCACGCTGGCGCGAGCGGCCGGGTTCCGGGTGTACGCGACGAGTCGCGACGAGGACAAGCGGGCGCGCGCCGTCGAGATCGGCGCGCACGAGTCGTTCGAGTCGGGCGCCCGGTTGCCCGCCAAGGTCGACGCGGTCATCGAGACGGTCGGCGCCGCGACGTGGTCGCACTCGGTCAAGTCGATGCGCCCGGGCGGCACGATCGTGATCTCGGGCGCCACCTCGGGTGATGCGCCGTCGCACGCCGAGCTGACCCGCATCTTCTTCCAGCAGATGCGCGTGCACGGCTCGACCATGGGCACCCGCGACGAGCTGCACGCGCTGGCGCAGTTCATGGACGTCACGGGCACCCGTCCGCTGATCGACCGCGAGATCCCGATGGCCGACGCGGCCACGGGCCTGCAGAGCGTCATCGACGGCAGCGTCTTCGGCAAGATCGTCCTGACCCTCTGACCCAGCCCCGATCTGCGGACCAGCGCACCGGTTCTCGTCCCGAGAAGGGGTCAGTTCTCCGCGGATCTGGGCCGGGGACGAGTCAGTCGTCGGCGAGGGTGTGGCGCAGGTAGCGAGCGGGGCTGTCGAGGTAGGCGCGGTAGTGACGGACCAGCTCGAGCTCGTCCCACGACGTCTCGCGCAGACCCCAGTCACCCACCTCGATGATGTGGGCGCCCGGCAGCGAGGCCAGCACGGGCGAGTGCGTCGCGCACAGCACCTGTCCGCCGCTCTGCGCGATGTCGTGCAGGACCCGGATGAGCGTCAGGCTCGACCGGAACGACAGCGCCGCCTCGGGCTCGTCGAGGCAGTAGAAGCCCGCCGAGTCGAACTTCGTCGTCAGCACCTCGAGGAACGACTCCCCGTGGCTCATGGCGTGGTAGTCGGCGTCGCGGGGGCCGCCGTGCTCGTCCATGTACGTGTACCAGCCGTGCATCGTCTCGGCGCGTAGGAAGAAGCCCCATCGTCCCGCCCCGATGCCTCGCTGGATGCCGAGGTGGTGGTGCAGCGGTGACTCGGTCGCGCGAGTCTCGTGCCGCCCGAAGGCGCTCCCGCCCTCGGGCGAGAGACCGTACGCGATCGCGACGGCCTCGACGAGCGTCGACTTGCCCGACCCGTTCTCGCCGACGAGGAACGTCACACCGGGCGGCAGGTCGAGCCCGCCCGCCATGACCTGCGCGACGGCTGGGATCGTCAGCGGCCACGCGTGCGGGTCGAACGGGATCTCCGGGTGCGGGGACCACGAGACCCGCACGACGGGTGGCTGGTCGAATCTCATGGCCCCACCCTGTCAGTCGGGTCGGACGAAAGCCGGTGGACGGCTGGTCAGGGCACCTGGTCGTCGGGGAAGGGCTGCGCCATCTGCAGGATCATGTTCGCGGGGTAGGTGCGTCCGTCGTGCGCGGCCTGCAGGTGCGCGTCGACCGCGGAGACGAAGTCGTCGTCGGTCCGGCCCACCAGCTGCTCACCGCAGGGGCACATCAACATCTTGGCCATCGGTCTTCCTCCTGCTGGTCTCTGATCGCTTGCGCGGTTTCGACAGGCTGGCGGCTTCGCCGCGCACCGCTCAACCTGGTACGACGTTCGCTCGCAGAGCTCGCATCAGTCGTCCTCATCATCGTCGAGGCGGGCGAGCCAGGTGGCCAGCCGCTCGACGGGGATCTCGAAGTCGGGGTTGAGGTCGACGAACGTGCTGAGCTGCTCGGCGAGCCAGGCGAGGGTGACCTGCTCGTCACCTCGCCTGGCCTGCAGCTCCTCGATCCCGCGATCGGTGAAGTACATCAGCGGTGGTCTCCGTGACGCCTCAGGCGAAGGCCTGCCGCATCAGCTCGGCCTGCTCCTCGACGTGCCGGTTGTGCGAGCCGACCGACGGGGCGGACGACTCCGGACGCGACACCCGCACGAGCGGCAGACCGTCGAACTCGCCGCTGAAGTGCATCGCGACGTGCGGCCACGGACCTTGGTTGGCGGGCTCGTCCTGCACCCAGCGCACCTCGCGGGCGTTGGTGAACCGTGCCACCTCGGCGTTGAGCTCGTCGACCGGACGCGGGTAGATCTGCTCGAGACGGACGATCGCGGTGCGCTTGTCGTCGCCCTCGAGCTTCTCCCGCTCGGCCATGAGGTCCCACGTGACGCGCCCCGAGCACACCAGCACCCGCTCGACGGACGCGGGATCGGCCGCACCCTCGCCGAAGGCGGCGTCGCCGATGACCGGACGGAACGTGCCCGTCGTGAAGTCGTCGGGCTGCGACGCGGCGGCCTTGCTGCGCAGCATCGACTTCGGCGTGAACACGATCAGCGGACGGTGCTCGCTCTCGAGCGCCTGGCGGCGCAGGAGGTGGAAGTACGACGCCGGTGTGGAGGGCTGCGCGACCGTCATGGCCTCGTCGGCGCACAACGTCAGGAAGCGCTCGATGCGGGCCGACGAGTGGTCGGGCCCCTGACCCTCGTAGCCGTGGGGCAGCAGCAGGACGACGCCGGACTTCTGGCCCCACTTGGTCTCACCCGCCGAGATGTACTCGTCGATGACCGACTGAGCTCCGTTGACGAAGTCGCCGAACTGCGCCTCCCAGATCGTCAGCGCCTCCGGCCGCGCGACCGAGTAGCCGTACTCGAAGCCGAGGGCGGCGTACTCGCTCAGCAGCGAGTCGTAGACGTAGAAGCTCGCCTGCTCGTCGCCGACGTTGGCCAGCGGCGTCCACTCGTCGGCGTTCGTGCGATCGATGATCGTGGCGAAGCGCGACGAGAAGGTGCCGCGGCGGGTGTCCTGGCCGGAGATGCGCACCGGACGTCCGTCGAGCAGCAGCGAGCCCATGGCGAGGATCTCGCCGGTGCCCCAGTCGATCGGACCGGCCGAGATGGACTGCGCGCGACGCTGCAGCTGCGGCAGCACCTTCGGGTGGACCGTGAAGCCGTCGGGCACGTTGGTGTACGAGTCGGCGATCGCCTTCATGGTCTCGGGCGTGACCGCGGTGACCAGCTCGCCAGCGTGCTCGGGCTTCTCGGGGTAGTCGGGGGTGCGCGTGTAGTCGGGATCGGACGCAGCCTGCTTGACCTCGGCGAAGTTGCGCTCGAGCTGGGCCTGGTAGTCGCTGAGCGCCACCTCGGCCTCTTCGAGCGTGATGTCGCCGCGGCCGACCAGCGCCTCGGTGTAGAGCTTGCGCACCGACTTCTTGGCATTGATCGTGTCGTACATCAGCGGCTGGGTGAAGCTGGGGTCGTCGCCCTCGTTGTGGCCGCGACGGCGGTAGCAGACCAGGTCGATCACGACGTCCTTGTGGAACGTGCGCCGGTACTCGTACGCCAGCTGCGCGACGCGGATGCACGCCTCGGGGTCGTCGCCGTTGACGTGGAACACCGGCGCCTGGATCATGCGGGCGACGTCGGTGCAGTACGTCGACGAGCGCGACGACGACGGCGAGGTGGTGAAGCCGACCTGGTTGTTGACGATCAGGTGGATCGTGCCGCCGGTGCGGTAGCCGCGCAGCTGCGACAGGTTGAGCGTCTCGGCGACGACTCCCTGACCCGCGAAAGCGGCGTCCCCGTGGACGAGGACGGGCAGGACAGGGAACGCCGCACCCTGGTTGAGGCGGTCCTGCTTGGCGCGCGCGATGCCCTCGAGCACGGGGTCGACGACCTCTAGGTGCGACGGGTTGGCCGCGATCGAGACCTTGACCTTGTCGCCGTTGCCGGACGTGAACTCGCCCTCGACGCCGAGGTGGTACTTGACGTCGCCGGAGCCCTGCACGGTGCGGGGGTCGATGTTGCCCTCGAACTCGCGGAAGACCTGGCTGGGTCGCTTGCCGGCGATGTTGACCAGCGCGTTGAGCCGGCCGCGGTGGGCCATGCCGATGCAGACCTCTTCGAGGCTGTCGGCCGCAGCGGCCTCGCAGATCTCGTCGAGGAACGGGATCGTGGTCTCGCCACCCTCGAGGCTGAAGCGCTTCTGACCGACGAACTTGGTCTGCAGGAACGTCTCGAAGGCCTCGGCCTGGTTGAGCTTCTGCAGGATGCGCAGCTGCTCCTCGCGCGGCGGCTTGGTGTGCGGACGCTCGATGCGATCCTGGAACCATTCGCGCTCGGACGGCTCCTGGATGTGCATGTACTCCAGGCCGATCGTGCGGGCGTAGGAGTCGCGCAGGATGCCGAGGATCTCGCGCAGCTTCATGAAGCGCTTGTCGCTCTTGAACGAGCCGGTCGCGAACTCTCGGTCGAGGTCCCACAGCGTCAGACCGTGCGACGCGGTGTCGAGGTCGGCGTGGCTGCGCGGGGAGTTGTCGAGCGGGTTGGTGTCGGCCATCAGGTGGCCGCGGACGCGGAACGCGTGGATCAGCTCGAGGACGCGCGACTGCTTGTGGACCTCGTCGTCGTGGCTGACCGCGATGTCCTGGGCCCAGCGGATGGGCTCGTAGGGGATCTTGAGCGCGCGGAAGATGTCGTCGTAGAAGCCGTTCTCGCCGAGCAGCAGCGCGTGGACGCGCTTGAGGAACTCGCCGGACTGGGCGCCCTGGATGACGCGGTGGTCGTACGTCGACGTCAGGGTCACCATCTTGGAGATGGCCATCTGCGCCAGGGTGTGGTCGGACGCGCCCTGGAACTCGGGCGGGTACTCCATCGAGCCGACGCCGATGATGACGCCCTGGCCCGACATGAGTCGCGGCACCGAGTGGTTGGTGCCGATGCCGCCGGGGTTGGTCAGGCTGAGGGTCGTGCCCTGGAAGTCGCTGACCTCGAGCTTGCCGTCGCGCGCCTTGCGCACCATGGTCTCGTAGGCGGCCCAGAACTCCGCGAAGCTCATGGTCTCGGTCGCCTTGATCGACGGCACGAGCAGCTGGCGTGATCCGTCGGGCTTCTGCAGGTCGATGGCCAGCCCGAAGTTGACGTGCTCGGGCTTGAGCTGGTTGGGCTTGCCCTTCTCGTCGACCTCGTAGCCGGTGTTCATCTCGGGCATCGCCTTGACGGCCTGCACGATCGCGTAGCCGATGAGGTGGGTGAACGAGACCTTGCCGCCGCGAGCGCGCGCCAGGTGGTTGTTGATGACGGTGCGGTTGTCGAACAGCAGCTTGACCGGCACCGAGCGGACGCTGGTCGCGGTCGGGACGGTGAGGCTCGCGTCCATGTTCTGCACGGTGCGTGCGGCAGCTCCCCTCAGCACGACCTTCTCGACCTCGCCGGGGCCGGCCGGCTTGTCGGCCTCCTTCGGCTTGTCGGCGGCCGCACCGGAACGGGCCGTCGACGGGGCCGGAGCCTTCGCCGCGGGCGTGCCGTTGGGCGCGGGTGCGGCCGACTCGGCCGGCGCCGAGGCGGGGACGGGCTTGACCGGCGCAGGGGAGTCGGGGGCCTTCTCCTCGGGCGGTGCCACCGAGACCTTCTCGGTCTTGGCGGCCGGCGCGGTCTCCGATGCGGGCGAGGTCGGCGGCGGCGTGGCCGCGGACGCAGCCGGAGCCGCCCCGTTGACGGCCGGTGCACCGCTCGCGATCTCGGCACCGTCGCCGGTCTCGAAGAAGGCGACCCAGGTCTCGTCTACCGACGTGGGGTCCTCCCGGTATCGGTCGTGCATCTCTTCAACGAGCCACTGGTTCGTGCCGAAATCAGGAGTTGAATGGTCTTGGGAGGACTCGGCCACAGCCTCGATCGCCTCTTCCGATGTGTGTGCTGGCGCGTAGGTGAAAGTGTGCTCTCCACACTAACGCGAGGCACCAGCCGAGCGCAGGCAGGTGGGCACCCGAGATGGGTCACACGTGTCGCGCGATCGAGACGGTCAGTCGCCGATGCGCAGGCGGGGTTCGCGCTCGACGAACTTGCCGAACGCGTCGGCCTCGGACTGCACCCCGCGTCGCGTCGAGGCCGTCATCGGCACCGCCGGCCGGACGTCGATCGTGACGGTGCGCGCCGAGAGCGTGCGGGTCCACGACCCGGCCAGGCGTCCGTCGACGAACAGCAGGCCGGTGGCTCGCATGACCTCGCCGCTCGCGCCCGCGATGCCGGCGTAGTCGTCGGGATCGCGGGCGTAGGAGATGTACTCGTCGAAGTTCGGCAGCAGCATGACCGAGGGGACCTCGGACGCCACGGGCCCGTCGAGCGTCCAGTGGGTCACACCGTCGACGTCGACGGGTCGGAGCTCGCCGAGCTCGATGGCCCGACGGCTGTCGGTGAGCGTCAGGCTCGTCCACCACGCGAGGTCGCGGTCGCGGACGGGCCCGTGGCCGGCGGCGTACCGTCGGGCGACCTCGGCCAGCAGCTCGTCGCGCGACCGCTCGACCGGACGTGGCTCGACCAGACGGTAGGTGTGCTGCTTGCCGGTCATCGGTCCGCTGACGATCGCGGCGTCGATCTCCGCGTTCATGACGACGTGCGCGACGGCCTGGCCGCTGAGGACGAGCCCGGACGCCGCCAGCACCTCCGCCAGCTCGCGGCGGGTGCGGGGACGTCCGTCGGCCAGCGCCTCGACGACCACGGCCGACCCACGCTCGACGACGTCGGACGACAGGCCGATGGATCGGTTGGTGGTCTCGAGCAGCCGGCGCACGCGGGGTTCGGTGAGAGCCTGCAGCCAGTGGAGGTCGTCGGGAGCGATGAGATGCCACGTGGGCCGCAGCACGTGCGTGCGCACGACGTCACCGGCGTCGAACGACCGCTGCAGGTCGGCGAGCGTCGCGTCGGGCAGACGTCGCGCCACGCCCCACAGGGCCATGTCGTGCAGCTGCGACTGGACGCACCCGAGATGCCGCACCACCTCGACCAACGAGCCGAGCCGCGGCCCGTCGAGCAGCTGGGCGTGCAGCCTGCCGTCGACGGGTCGCACGCCGAGTCAGTCCTGGTCCGTCGAGGTGGCTGAGGTCAGGTGTCGATCAGGCCGTCTCGAGCGCGGCGTCGAGGGTGATCTCGGGGACGGAGGCGAGGGCCTTGCTGAGCGGGCAGCTGACCTTGGCGGCCTCGGCCGCCTCGGCGAATCCCGCGTCGTCGATGCCCTCGACCTCGGCGCGTACCGTGAGCGCGATCTTGTGGATCTTGAAGCCCTGGTCGTCGGCGTCCTCGCCGAGCGTGACCTTCGCGCTGGTCTCGATCGTGACGGGGGTGGCACCCTTCTGGCCGAGGATCGCGGCCAGCTGCATCGTGTAGCAGGACGAGTGCGCGGCGCCGAGCAGCTCCTCGGGGTTGGTCGCCCCACCGCCGTCGTCGGACGAACGCTTCTTGAACGACATCTCGAACGTGCCGAGGCCGGAGTCGGTCAGCTCGACCTGGCCCGAGCCGTCCTCGAAGCCGCCGTCCCAGGCGGTGCGTGCAGTGCGTGTCGGCATGGTCTGAACCTCTCGTCGGTGTGTGACACCGACGCTACTGCCGCCCGCGCGGCGCGCAACCGGGTTCTCAGGCGACGGCGTGCGGGAACTCGTCGGAGCGCTTCTGGAACGCCAGGATGCCGGGGTTCTGGACGACGCCCTGACGGATCTCGATCGAGCGCCGGACGGTCTCGTCGGCGTCCCACGACGACGGTCCCGCCAGCACCTTGCCCAGGTAGGGGAGCAGCGCCTGGCTGATCTCCCACGTCGCGGAGTTCCACAGGTACGAGGGGCTGTGGTCGACGGCGTAGTAGGTCACGCCGTGGCCGACCGTGAACGTCGGGTCGTCGAACGTCGTCGGGCGCGCCCACTCGAATCCCATGCCCTCGTCGCACGACACGTCGACGATGACGGTGCCCGGCGCGAGCGTCGGCAGGTCGGCGTCCATCAGGAACGAGACGGGGGAGTTGGGGTCCTGCAGCACGCAGTTGACGATCACGTCGTGCTCGGCGAGCAGCGCCGGCATCGGCACCCATTGCTGGTCGACCAGGGCCCGGCTCTCGGCGGGTGAGGCGGCCGGGTCGAAGTGCACGATGCGTGCCGAGTGGATCGGTGCGCTGACAGCCGCGACGCCTCGCTGAGTGAAGATGTCGACGTCGTGGATGCCGTGCGAGGTCAGCGCCGTGACCGCGCCTCGGGCGGTCGCGCCGAAGCCGATGACGGCTGCCGTGAGGCGGCGACCGTACGTGCCGGTCAGTCCCGCGAGAGACATGGCGTGCAGCACGGAGCCGTAGCCGGCGAGCTCGTTGTTCTTGTGGAAGACGTGCAGCAGGAAGCTGCCGTCGCCGCCCCAGTGGTTCATCGCCTCCCAGGCGACGAGCGTCAGGCGGCGGTCGATCGCTGCCTGCGTGAGTGCGGCGTCCTGCACGCAGTGCGGCCAGCCCCAGAGGATCTGCCCCTCCCTGAGCTCGAGCAGGTCGTCGGTGCTGGGCTTGGTCAGCAGGATGACGTCGCAGCGGGCGATCAGCTCGGCGCGCGTGAGCAGTCCGCCGACCAAGGGACGCAGCTCGTCGTCGGTGACGCCGAAGGTCTCGCCGTAGCCCTGCTCGAGGAACACGTGCGGCCTGACGTCGTCGCTCAGCCGGTCGAGGTGACGCGGATGCAGCGGCAGGCGCCGCTCGTTCTCCTTGGCGGTGCGGGCGATGACTCCGAGGTCGAGCAGGTCCATGGGGACTCCGTGCTGGTTGTTTCCGCAGAGGGTCCGCTGCTCGGCCGATCCGGTCCGAAGGACTGCTGCGAGGCTACCCGGTGCCGGTGCCGCGACGGAACAGCTGGAGCGACCCGACGGGCGTGAAACCCGCCGACAGCACGGCACGCAGGCTGGCGGCGTTGCCCGGCGCCACGGCAGCCACCACGAGCTGGCCGGCCGGGACCGTGGCCAGCGCGTCGCGGACGATCGGCGACCCGGCACCGCCCCGGTGCGCAGGGTCGACCTCGAAGCTCAGCTCACGAAGCCCGCCGACGCCGCGGGCCAGGGTCACCACGGTCGAGCTGGTGTCGCCTGCGTGCCCGAGCACCTCGACGTCGTCCCGCAGCTCGGCGGCCAGACGTGCCCGCGGACGGTCTCGGAGATCGGGACGGGGCACGAGTCGAGGAGCGGCGCCTGGTGCGGCGGTGCCGCGGGCGACGAGCAGCGCGTCGAGGCTGTCGATCCAGGCACCGGGGCCGGCGAGCGCCGTGACGAGTCGCGGGTCGTGGGCGCCGCCGAAGCCGTCGGCACCGAGCGCGAACACCTCGTCGTCGGTGATGTCGGGGGAGATCGCGAACACCGCGCGGCCCGTGAACGCGATGACCGCCTGCAGGTGGGGGCGCCACGGCTCGACGCGCCGCCAGCTGCCGTCGGGGGAGAGGACGTCGCCGGCTGCGTACGCGGCGATCAGGGGTGCCAAGGGATGCTCGGCCGGCATGGTCACCTCCGCGTCTCGTGCGAGACGGCGCGAGGGCCGCGACACCGAAGTAGTTCGGTGCCCCCGGGAGGATTCGAACCTCCGCTTCCGCCTCCGGAGGGCGGCGCTCTATCCCCTGAGCTACGGGGGCCATTCGGCCAACTGCGGTGTGAGCCTACCCCACGCCCACTACGGTGGTTCCCATGCCCAGAGTGCTCGTCGTCGACGACACCGCCTCGATTCGATTTCTCATCCGCACCAACTTGGAGCTGGCCGGATTCGAGGTCGACGAGGCGGTCGACGGCGTCGACTGCCTCGACATCCTGCGGCGGCTCGACGTCATGCCCGACGTCATCACGGTCGACGTCATGATGCCGCGCCTCGACGGCGTCGCGACGGTCTCGGCCCTCCGGGCCGATCCCCGCACGCGCGACATCGCCGTCGTGATGGTGTCGACGCAGGGTCAGACCGCCGACATCCAGAGGGCCACCGACGCCGGTGTCGACGCGTACGTGACCAAGCCGTTCGACCCCGACTTCCTCATCGTGACGATCGGCGAGGTGCTCGACCGGACGCAGGATCGTCGCGAGACCTCCCCATCCTGACCCCCGCTCTCGTGCATCTCTCGCCTCGCCGATCTCTTGAAATGGGCTCGTGCCGGACGTACGGTTTTCGTACACGGAAAGGAGGTGGTCCGAAGAATGAATTCGTCTTGGACATGTGAGGTGGCTGTCCGCTAGTCGCGGGCCCCAGTTCAGTCAGCACTGCCAGCAACAACTGGACCGGTGACGGCGAATACCCGCAGTCATCCGACCCGCAGGGTGCCGAGTGTGTCCGCTCGGTGAGGGGCTCTCGCCCCAGCCCTGCGGGTCGTCCACGTCCGAGGGCGTCCGACGGGCCGATACGCTGGAGACGTGACCCCCGAGCAGCTGTCCAGCACCATCGTCGCCGCCCTGACCGCCCTCAGCGAGGCCGGGACGATCACCCTGCCCGACGGCGTGCCGTCCCAGGTCGTGGTCGAGCGCCCCAAGGTCAAGGAGCACGGCGACTACGCGACCAACATCGCGCTGCAGCTCGCCAAGAAGGCGGGGATGAACCCGCGCGAGTTCGCGCAGCTGCTGGCCGACCAGCTGGCGAGCGCCGAGGGAGTAGCGAGCGCCGAGATCGCCGGCCCGGGCTTCCTGAACATCCGGGTCGCCGCCGGTGCGCAGGGCGCGCTGGCCCCGCAGATCGTCGCCGCGGCCGCCGCCTACGGCACGAGCGACCTGTACGCGGGCCAGAAGGTCAACCTCGAGTTCGTCAGCGCCAACCCCACCGGTCCGATCCACATCGGCGGCGTGCGGTGGGCCGCCGTCGGCGACTCCCTCGGACGCATCCTGAGCGCGGTGGGCGCCGAGGTCACCCGCGAGTACTACTTCAACGACCACGGCGTGCAGATCGACCGGTTCGCGCGCTCGCTGCTCGCCGACGCCCGCGGCGAGGAGGCTCCCGAGGACGGCTACGGCGGCCAGTACATCTCCGACATCGCGGCGACCGTCGTGGCCAAGGTGCCGGGGGCCGCCGAGCTGCCCGACGACGAGGCGCTCGAGACGTTCCGCTCCGTGGGTGTCGACCTGATGTTCGCCGAGATCAAGGCGAGCCTGCACGAGTTCGGCGTCGACTTCGACGTCTACTTCCACGAGAACGACCTGCACGAGTCGGGCGCCGTCGACCGCGCGATCGCGCGACTCGACGAGCTCGGCGTCATGTACGACAAGGACGACGCACGCTGGCTGAAGACGTCGGAGTTCGGCGACGACAAGGACCGCGTCGTCATCAAGTCCGACGGCGAGCCGGCCTACATCTCCGGCGACCTCGCGTACTACCTCGACAAGCGCGAGCGCGGCTTCGACCGCTGCCT
>JBEVGQ010000351.1:0-8667 GCA_040511655.1 Aeromicrobium sp.
CACCGCATCGCGGTGGGGGCCTCGTCGCGTTCCCGGGGGTCGGCGTTCGTGCTGACGAACCCGACTCCTCGGCGGTCAGTCGGTGGCGTACTTCAGGCGGGTGGCGGCGCGCTCGGCGATCGCCTTGAAGGCGGCCGGCGAGACGTCGTAGTCACCGGCCGGGGTGAAGGTCACCTGCGCGACGTCGGCGCCTCGCCGGACGAGTGCGGTGCGGTAGTAGACCTTCTTGCCACCCTCGACCTCGAAGCCGACGCGCCACGCCGTGCCGGAGGCGTCGGGGACGGAGACCTTGGCCTTCTGGTCGACCTGCGCCGACAGGATCTTGTCCTTGCAGCCATCGATGCGTCCCGACAGCTTCGAGACGAAGTCCTTGGCCTTGCTGGCCGACGTGAACCTGGCCGTCGTCTCGGCGACACCGAACTCGGGCGGGAGCTCGGTGGCCTCGTACAGGACGTACACGCGCGAGCCGGCCTTCTTCACCGAGCTGCCGGTGAACGAGGCCTTGTCGCACTGGGTCGCGGCCGGGTTGGTCTGCGCCGAGAAGTCGGTGCCGGCCCACACCTTGTCGATCGTCGCGATGGGCGGCAGGTCGACGATGCCGAGGAACGAGGGCGCCACCGTCGTCGGCGGCGGATCGGACGGCAGCACCTCGATCGCGTCGGAGCAGCGTCCGCCGCTGTCCTTGCAGACCTTGGAGACCGAGGCGTCGAGCGTGCGGGCGAACGACTCGATGCTGGGCCCCTCAGAGCCGTCGACCTCGTGGACGAGGGTGCTGGTGATGGTGCCGGAGTGGCTGAAGCCGACCGTGAAGGTGCGCTCGGGGGAGCGGTTGGAGCGCAGCGACAGGATCTGGAAGTCGCCGAACGGACGCTTGACGGTGTACGACGCGACGAGCTGGGTGCGGGGGTGCGCGCAGTCGGAGTACCACTGCACGAGGCGCTGGTAGGCGGCGGTGGCGACCTCGTCGCTGCGCGAGACCTCGATCGCCTGGGCGACGCGCGCGTTGCCCGTGCCGTCGCCGGCGAAGGTGCGCACGAACACCTTGAGGGGGTCGGAGTCGGCGAACCGCTTGGTGGGGCAGGTCGCGTAGGGGGTCTTGGTGGCGACGTCGTCGTCGGTGCTGGCGGTCGTCCAGGTGCGGGACGGGTCGAGGGTCGACAGCTGCTGGGGGGCGAGCAGGTTGCCGGCGTCGATCTTCTGGGCGTCGAGGACGACGTCGGGCCGTTCGGCGCCGATCTTCTCGCGGCGCGGCAGGTCGGCGCTGGTCGCGAGCGCGTCGCCGTCGGTGGCCACGAGGCCGCCGCCGAAGATCAGGGCGATCGCTGCCGCGACCAGCAGCACCGTGTTGCGCCGGCGGCCCCGCCGGGCCGCGGTGCGGACGTCGGCGGCCGGCGGCATGTCGAGTGCGTCGGTCGCCGACGAGAGGGCGTGCATGCGGCGCTCGATGGCCTCGATGCCCTCGCCGAGCTTGCCCTCGAGCGTCGCCAGGGCGGTCGTGACGTTCTCGATGCCCTCCTCGGCCGGCTGCCCGACCTCGCGGGAGGCTTCTTCGAGATCGGTGTTGCCGAGGGTCATCAGGACGATCAGGCGCCGGTCGTCGACCGGCAGGTCGTGCAGGGCCGAGAGCAGCTCGGTGTCGCTGTCCTCTTCGTGACGTCGGCGCAGGGGGTGCGTGCTGCGGCTGAGCCCCGTGATCTTCCAGGCCTCGTTGCGCACGTACGACAGCGGGTGACGGTCGCGGATCTTGGACCAGTCGCGCCACGCGCGGCGGTAGGCGTCGACCGTGGACTCGGCGGCCACCTGCCGGTCGCCGCACAGTGCGTACGTGACCTGCACCGCATCGCGGAACGTCGAGGAGTAGAAGCTGTTGAACTCGTCGACGCGAGTCATGGACCAGCCTCCTTCGTCGTCGGGCGTGCCAGCGTGCCTTCGTGCAACGCGGCAACTTTACAGGGAGGACGAACCGGTGCCCGCGCCTGCTGAGACCTCCTACCTGCGGCCTGCCTTCCTCACGGCCGTCGTCGCGGCGGTCCTGTCGTGGGCCGTGGCCGCCGTCGTCGTGGTGGTCGCCCAGGGGCCGACCGGTGTGACGCCCGGCCCCTTGGTCCGCACGACGCTCCGCACCTGGCTGGTCGCTCTCGGATCGGGCATCGAGGCGGGGTCCGTCTCGATCGGCCTGATCCCGGTCGGCGCGACGCTGCTGTGCGTCGCCCTGGTGGCCCGCGCCGCGGTGTGGGTCGTGGCCGATCCGCTCGAGGAGCATGCGGCGTTCGCCGCCTCGGCGGCCGGCGCGTTCGGCACGATCGCGGCGATCGCCTCGGCGGCGACCAACGTCGGCGACGTGCACACGTCGGTCGTCCGCTCGGCCGCAGCGGGCTTCGTCGTCGGCGGCCTCGGAGCCGCGTGGGGGTCGGCGCAGCGGCACGGCGACGGCGACCGCTGGTGGTTCACGGCGCCGTCGGACGTCCGCGCCGTCGTCCGCGCGGCCGTGCCGGGCGCACTGGTCGTGCTGGGCGCGGCAGCCGTCGTCGTGACGGCGCTCCTGGCGACCAGCATCGAGCGGGCGGGCGACCTGTGGGCTCTGCTCGACCCGGGCGTCGGCGGGGGAGTGGCTCTCGCGATCGGCTCGGTGCTGGCCGTGCCGACACTCGTGCTGTGGACGGCGTCGGCGCTCATCGGCCCCGGCTTCGCGATCGGCACGGGCACCAGCGTCGACCTGACCGGTTCGCAGCTGGGCCAGGTTCCGGGGTTCCCGCTGCTGGCCGCCCTGCCCACGCCGGGCGAGTTCCCGGGCTGGGTGTTCGTGTTGGGCCTCGTCCCGCTGCTGGCGGGTGCCGTGAGCGGCTGGCGTCTCGGCACCGTCGAGCGGGACGGGCTGCTGCCGCGGTTGGCGCTCGGTGCGGCCGCCGGCGCGGTCGGCGGGTTCGCCGTCGGCGTGCTGGTCGGTCTGTCGGGAGGCGCGATCGGGCCGGGGCTCCTGGCCGACGCCGGCCCGCCGCTCCTGACGCCCCTGCTCGTCGTCGTGCCCGTCATGGCACTGGGCGGCGCGCTGGGCGCAGCGCTGTCCCACTATCGTGGTGGCCGTGCCTCCCGCCCCTCGGACACCAGCGCGTCTGGTCGTCCTCGTCTCTGGAAGCGGCACCAACCTGCAGGCGCTGATCGACGCGTCGACGGAGCCTGACTACGGCGTCGACATCGTCGCGGTCGGCGCCGACCGCGATGGCATCGAGGGCCTGGCCCGCGCCGAGCGTCACGGCATCGAGACCTTCGTGCTGCGCACGTCCGAGTTCGACGACCGGGCGGCCTGGGACGTCGCACTGGCTGAGCGGGTCGCGTCGTACGAGCCCGATCTCGTGGTGCTGGCCGGCTTCATGAAGCTGACCGGGCCTGCGTTCCTCGCCCTGTTCGGTGGTCGCACGCTCAACACCCATCCCGCCCTGTCGCCGGCCTTCCCCGGCATGCACGGCCCGCGCGACGCCCTCGCCTACGGCGTCAAGGTCACCGGCGCGACGTTGTTCGTCGTCGACGAGGGGGTCGACACCGGCCCGATCGTCGCCCAGGTCGCGGTGCCGGTGCTCGAGACCGACGACGAGGCCGCTCTGCACGAGCGCATCAAGACCAGCGAGCGCGCCATGCTGGTCGAGTGGGTCGGCACCCTGGCGCGCCACGACTTCCACCTCGACGACCGTGCCGTCCGGCTCGGGAGACCCGTCAACGACCAAGGACCCGCATGACCGACACCGCCACCACCCGTCCCCTGCGCCGCGCCCTCGTCTCGGTCTACGACAAGACCGGTCTCGAGCAGCTCGCGGCCGACCTGCACGCTGCTGGCGTCTCGATCGTGTCGACGGGCTCGACCGCCAAGACCATCGAGGCCGCCGGCGTGCCGGTGACCCCGGTCGAAGAGCTGACGGGGTTTCCCGAGTGCCTCGACGGGCGGGTCAAGACGCTGCACCCGCGCGTGCACGCCGGTATCCTCGCCGACCTGCGGCTCGACGACCACGTGGCCCAGCTCGCCGATCTCGAGATCGAGCCCTTCGACCTCGTGATCGTCAACCTCTACCCGTTCCGCGACACCGTCGCGTCGGGTGCGACGCCCGACGAGTGCGTCGAGCAGATCGACATCGGCGGTCCGTCGATGGTGCGTGCGGCCGCCAAGAACCACCCGAGCGTCGCCGTCGTCGTGTCGCCGTCGGCGTACGACGAGGTGCGGGCGGCCTTGTCGGGCGGCGGGTTCACCCTGCAGCAGCGCAAGAAGCTGGCCGCCCAGGCGTTCGCGCACACGGCCGCGTATGACGTCACCGTCGCGTCGTGGTTCGCGGGCGACTACGCCGGTGACGGCGGATGGCCCGAGTTCGGCGGCTCGACGCTGACCCGCCAGGCCGTCCTGCGCTACGGCGAGAACCCGCACCAGCAGGCCGCCTTGTACTCCGACGGCACCGGCGGACTGGCCGCCGCCGAGCAGCTGCACGGCAAGGAGATGTCGTACAACAACTACGTCGACACCGATGCCGCGCGCCGGGCCGCGTACGACTTCGCCGATCCGGCTGTCGCGATCATCAAGCACGCCAATCCCTGCGGCATCGCGGTCGGCGCCGACATCGCGCAGGCCCACGCCCGGGCGCACGCGTGCGATCCCGTCTCGGCCTTCGGCGGCGTCATCGCCAGCAACCGTCCGGTCAGCGTGCAGATGGCCGAGCAGGTCGCCGAGGTCTTCACCGAGGTCATCGTCGCGCCCGACTACGAGCCCGGTGCCGTCGAGGTGCTGCAGGGCAAGAAGAACATCCGCATCCTGCGCTGCGCCGCCGACGAGCAGGTGACCCCGTACGAGTTCCGCGGCATCTCGGGCGGTGAGCTGGCCCAGGAGCGCGACCACGTCGACGCCGAGGGCGACGCTCCCTCGTCGTGGACGCTCGCGGCCGGCGAGCCCGCCGACAGCTCGACCCTCGCCGACCTGGCCTTCGCGTGGACCGCCTCGCGCGCCGTCAAGTCCAACGCGATCCTGCTGGCCAAGGACGGCGCCTCGGTCGGCGTCGGCATGGGACAGGTCAACCGGGTCGACTCGTGCCGGCTCGCGGTCGAGCGTGCGGGTGCCGAGCGGGCTGCCGGATCGGTCGCTGCGTCCGACGCCTTCTTCCCGTTCTCCGACGGCCTGCAGGTGCTCCTCGACGCCGGGGTCACAGCTGTCGTGCAGCCGGGCGGATCGGTGCGCGACGACGAGTCGATCGCGGCGGCGAAGGCGGCTGGCGTGACGATGTACTTCACCGGCACGCGGCACTTCTTCCACTGACGCGTCGATGCCCGTGCCCGAACGGCTGACCGGCGCTCTGCTGGTCGCGCTGTCTGCCTCAGCCTTCGGGTCGATGGCGATCTTCGGCGTGTGGGCCCACGACGACGGCATCGGCACGCCGGCGCTGATCTTCGTCCGGTTCGCCCTCGCCTCGGTGGTGCTGGCCGGTGTCATGTGGGTGCGAGGCGTCAGCCTGCCGCCGCTGCGCCGGTGCGTGCCCGTGGCCGCGATGGGCGGCATCGGGTACGTAGGTCAGTCCTACTGCTACTTCCTGGCGCTCGAGCACGCCCAAGCCAGCCTGGTGGCCCTGCTGCTCTACCTGTTCCCGGCGTTCGTGGCGGTGCTGGCGGCTGTCTTCCTGCGCGAGCGGATCGGCCTCGTGACGGCCGCAGCGCTGGTGCTGGCACTGGTCGGCTCGGCGCTGGTGGTCGGTGGAGGATCGGGCCGACCGCTCGGCGTCGCCCTCGGCGTCGGCGCAGCGGTCATCTACTCGATCTACATCATCGCAGGATCGGTTCTCACCGAGGGCATGGACGTCGTCGCGGTCACGACGATCGTCTGCGTCGCCGCAGCCGTGGTGTGCGGGGTGGTCGTGGCGGTGCTCGCGGCGACGGGCCGTCCGACCGCGTTCCCGTCGTCCGGTCGAGGCTGGGGCACGGTGCTGGCGATCGCCCTGATCTGCACGGTGGTCGCCATCCTGGCCTTCTTCGGCGGCATGGCTCGGCTCGGTCCGACGTCCACCTCGGTGCTCTCGACGCTGGAGCCCGTCGTGACGGTCGGGCTGGCTACCTGGCTGCTCTCGGAGGCGCTCACCGGGCTGCAGGCCGTCGGTGGGCTGCTCGTGCTGTCGGCGGTCGTGTGGCTGGCGATCGTCCAGCGCGCTCCTGCCGAGACCGCGCCTCCGGTCTGAGCTCGGCTAGGCGCGGATGCCGAGTCCGTCGAGCACCTGCGCGCCGGGTAGCTGGGCCAGCGCCTCGCCGGGCAGGACGAGCTTGGAGCGGCGCAGGCCGCTGCCCACGACCACCCAGGGCTGCTCGGCGACGGCGCGGTCGACGAGGATCGGCCAGGCCGCGGGGAGGCCCACCGGCGTGATGCCGCCGTGTTCCATGCCGGTCTGGGTGACGGCCCACTCCTGCGGTGCGAACGAGCACTTCCGGACGTCGAGGGTGCGGCGCACCAGTCCGTTGACGTCGGCCCGGGTGCTCGACAGCACGACGCAGGCCGCGGGCCGCTCGTCCGCTCCGCGCCGGCCCATCACGACGACGCAGTTGGCGCCCAGGTCGGCGTCGAGACCGAAGGCGTCGTTGAGCGCCTGCGTGTCGGCGAGGGCCGGATCGATCTCGGCGACGTATGCCTGCGTGGCCAGGTCGCCACTCGCCGCCAGCCATGCCGCGACGGGCAGGGCGACGAGCTCGGGCCGGTAGGGCTCGAGGGGGAGCGTGCCCAGCGTCGGGGTCACGCCGTCGCCGTGCCCAGGCTGTCGATCGCCGAGGCGACGGCTTCCGGCCCCAGCGCGTACGCCGCGACGAGGCTGCGCAGGCCCATGGCGAGGAATCGTGCCTCGTCCTGCTCGGAGTAGAGACCCGACTGACGCCGCAGCGCCGTTCCCGCGATGAGCGCGACCATGGCCGCGGCGACGTCGGCGGCATCGGTCACCCCGACCTGTGCGAGCAGCACGTCGGCCAGCCGCTCGATCGACCGCAGGGCGGCTCCGGCGACGTCGTGCAGCTGGGGGTCGCGGGCGGCGGCCAGGAAGATCGAGACCTCCGTCGCCGCGACCTCCGGACCGCGCGCGGCGAAGATGCTCGAGATGAAGGCCGCGGTGTCGTCGAGGCTCACCGCCGTGCTCATCTCGACCGAGGCGATGGCGTCCAGCTCGCTGCTCCACCGGCTGACGTGCGCGCCGAGGGCCTCGCGGATCAGCTCGTCGATCGACTCGAAGTAGTAGGTGGTCGTGGCCGACGGCAGCCCCGCGCGGGCGGCTACGGCGCGATGGGTGATGGCGCGGGAGCCGCCCTCGGCGAACAGCTCGATGGCAGCCGCCAGCAGCTCCTCGCGACGCAGGCGGCTCCGCTCTTGCGTGAGCTGGGCGCGAATGGCCATCGGGGTCCTTCCGGAGGTAGGGCGTGCGAGAACGAGCGGCGGGGTCCCCCCGGTCACGTCCGCCGTGGAGAAGTCTATGCGCCCTGCGGCAGACGCTCGCGCGGACGTGAAAGACTCGACCCGTGACTGCGCAGATCCTCGACGGCAAGGCGGCCGCTGCCGCCATCAAGGGCGAGCTCCGCGAGCGGGTGACCGCTCTGCGCGACAAGGGCGTGGTGCCGGGTCTCGGCACGATCCTGGTCGGCAACGATCCCGGCAGCCAGTGGTACGTCGCCGGCAAGCACCGCGACTGCGCCGAGGTCGGCATCGAGTCGATCCGCGTCGACCTGCCCGAGACCGCGACACAGGCCGAGGTCGAGGCCGCGATCGACCAGCTCAACGCCGACCCGTCCTGCACCGGCTACATCCTGCAGCTGCCCCTGCCCAAGGGGCTCGACGAGAACGCCGCGATCGGCCGCATCGACCCGCTCAAGGACGCCGACGGCCTGCACCCCACCAACCTCGGCTGGCTCGTGCTGGGCAAGGAGGCCCCGCTGCCGTGCACGCCGCGCGGCATCATCGAGCTCCTGCGGCGTCATGACGTCCCGATCGCCGGTCAGCACGTCGTCGTGGTCGGCCGCGGCATCACCGTCGGACGTCCGATGGGCCTGCTGCTCACGCGCCGCAGCGAGAACGCGACCGTCACCCTCTGTCACACCGGCACGACCGACCTCGCCGCCGAGGTGCGCCGAGCCGACATCGTGATCGCCGCCGCAGGCGTGCCCGGCATCATCTCGGCCGACATGGTCAAGCCCGGTGCGGCGCTGCTCGACGTGGGCGTCAGCCGCGACGAGAACGGCATCGTCGGTGACGTCGATCCGGCCGCCTACGAGGTCGCCGGGTGGGTCTCGCCCAATCCTGGCGGCGTCGGACCCATGACCCGTGCCCTGCTGCTGGCCAATGTCGTCGACACCGCCGAGCGCCTGAACCCGTGAGGCACCGTCGGTGAAGGCGCCGCGCAGCCGGGGGTCGCAGTTCTACCTGCTGCAGCTGCTCGCGGTCGTCGTCGGTCTTGCGCTGGTCGGAGCCGGCCAGTGGCGTCTGGGCATCGGTGCCATCGGCATGGCCTTCGTCGCCGGGGCGCTCGCCCGCGTGGTGGTCCCGATCGACCACACCGGGATGCTGCGCGTGCGCGGCAAGGTCTTCGACGTCGTGTGGATGTCGCTGCTGGGCACCGCGCTGATCGTGCTGCCGATCCTGATCCCCAACCAGCCCGGCTGACCCGGACCGGCCCG
>JBEVGQ010000352.1:0-35162 GCA_040511655.1 Aeromicrobium sp.
GCGCCGTCGACGGTGAAGAACGGCGAGACGTAGAACGCCTTGTCGACCTGGGTGCGTCCGTCGTCGTCGGGACGCAGCAGGTATGCATGCCGCTCGCCGTAGGTGTTGTGCACCTCGGCGACGATGCAGGTCAGCGATCCGTCGGGGGCGATCGCCCAGAAGACGCTGAGCGGGTCGAAGGTGTGGCCGAGCACGCGGGCGTTGGCGAGCATCAGCAGGCGGTGGCCGGCGATGTCGACGCCGTGGGCCGCGCAGAAGCGCTCGATGTTGGCGTGGATCGTGTCGTGCGGGTCGCCGATGTGGTCGGCCGCCGTGAACGTCGAGAACGGGCGCAGCAGGCGCGGCAGGCCGGGCAGGTCGTCGACGTCGACGAGCCACTGGTAGACGCGGTACGAGAAGCGGTGGCGCAGGGGAGTTCGGCGCGTGTGGCCCACCGTGCCCTCGACCAGGGCCGGCAGCACGGGCAGGGCGGGTGTCACCACGCGGTGCCCAGCGCGGCGGCCGCGTCGACGCCGGAGCGGCAGCCGTCCTCGTGGAAGCCCCACCCGTGGTACGCGCCGGCATAGACCGTGCGGTCGGTGAACAGGCGCTTGAGGTCGCCCTGCGCCGCGACGGACGTCGGCGTGTAGATGGGGTGGGTGTAGGCCATCGTCGCCACGACGGACGACTGGTCGATGCGCTCGGACGCGTTGAGGGTGACCAGGAAGGGGTCGCGGCTGTCGATGCCCTGCAGACGGTTCATCCAGTACGTGACGGCCGAGTGGTCGCTGCGATCGGTGCAGCCGTCCATGCGGTAGTTCCACGCCGAGCGGGCGGCGGAGGCCTCGGGCAGGAGCGACGGGTCGCGATGCAGCTGCACCTCGTTGTCGGAGTACTCGAACGCTCCCAGCACGCGTCGCTCGTCGTCGCTCGGGTCGGTGAGCAGCGCGAGCGCGTCGTCGGCGTGCGTCGCGACGACCACGGCGTCGGCGTGGTGGGTGCGTCCGGCCGCATCGACGAGCTCGACCCCGTCGTCCGTGCGGGTGATCGAACGGATGCCGGTGGACGCCCTGACGTCGCCGATCGCCTCGCGCACCCGCTCGATGTACGTGCCGGACCCGCCGACCACGGTGTACCACTGCGGCGAGCCCTTGATGGACAGGAAGCCGTGGTGCTTGAGGAACTCGAAGAGGTACCTCGCGGGGTACGACAGCGCGGTCTCGTGCCCGGACGACCACACGCACGAGACGACCGGGATCGCGTAGTGCGACACGAAGTAGTCGGAGAAGTCGTGCGCCTCGAGGAAGTCGCCGTACGTCTGCGGCTCGGTGGGCGACTCGGCCGAGTCGAGCAGCGCCTGGGCGAGGCGGCCGAACCGCTTGACCGAGACCAGCATCGACAGGTACCTGGGATCGAGCAGGCGGCGCCGTTGGGCGAAGACGCCCTTGCCGCCCCGGCCGCCGGCATACTCCAGCCCGCAGCCGTCGCAGTGGATGCTCATGCTCATCTCGGTCGGGTAGACCTCGACGTCGAGCTCGGCGAAGAGTCGGCGCAGGAACGGGTAGGTGCGGTCGTTGTGGACGATGAAGCCGCTGTCGACCCGGTGCGTCGCGTCGGCGTCGGCGACCGTGTGGGTGTGCGCGTGCCCGCCGACGCGGTCGTCCGTCTCGAAGACCGTGACGTCCCAGTCCTTGCGCAGGACGTAGGCGGCGGTCAGCCCGGACACACCCGATCCGACCACCGCGACGGACCGACGAATACTCTCACTGTGCATGCGAGTGGTTCGTCACGGGCGCGGGGCCGGATGGGTGTCGGCGGCGTCTTGCTCGGCGCGCTTGCTGGCCTCGGCGATCTCGAAGATCTCGGTCCCGAAGGCGCCGATCTCGGCAGTGATCTTGCGCGCGGTCTCGAACAGGATGGCCACGACGTGGCCGGCACTGCCGATGGCAGCCTCGGTCGACTGCTGCACGACGTCCTTGACGATCTCTCGCCGGCTCAACGCCATCGGTGTGCCTCCATCGCAGTTGACTACGAGGTCAATTGTGTCTCACTGAGAGCGGTCGCGCGACGCGCGGCCTCCTCGCGCTTGGCACGACGCAGCGCCTTGCTCTCCGGGCTGTTGCCGACCTTGTACGGGTCGCTGGGCTTTGCACCGTACTTGGCGAGCTGGCCGGCGACGCTCACGAGCTGCTTGGAGAGACGACCCGTGTGGTACGGCAGGTCGTACTCCTTGCAGAGGCGCTTGACGTCTTCGGCGACCTCGGGGTAGCGGCGCGCCGGGATGTCGGGGAACAGGTGGTGCTCGATCTGGTAGCTCAGGTTGCCGGTCAGCACGTGGAACGGCGCGTGACCCGAGATGTTGGCCGAGCCCAGGATCTGTCGGTAGTACCACTGTCCGCGGTTCTCGTTCTGCGCGTCCTCCTCGGCGAATGTCGCGACGTCGGCCGGGAAGTGCCCGCAGAAGATGATCAGGAACGTCCAGATGTTGCGGATGATGTTGGCCACGACGTTGGCTCCGAGGATCGCGAGCGGCGCCCACCAGCCGACGAACGGCACGAGCGCGAGACCGACGAGCGGCCAGGCGATGTAGTCCTTGGTCACCTGGCGGCGGATCTTGCGCATCGCGCGCTTCTTGCGTCCCTGGAAGTCGGCCTTGCTGATCTTGCCCTGCAGGTACTGGTCGAGCTCGATGCCGTGGTACATCACGCCCCACTCGAAGAACATCATCAGGACGAACGCCATGGGCAGGTTGAAGCGGTGCGTGCCGTACCAGGGCTGGTCCGGGTCGATGCGCAACAGGTTGTAGCCGATGTCGCGATCCATGCCGTGGATGTTGGTGTAGGTGTGGTGGATGTAGTTGTGGCCGTGCTTCCAGTCCTTCGCATCGGCCATGTTGTCCCACTCGTAGCGGGCACCGTCGACCATCGGGTCGTTCATCCAGTCGTACTGGCCGTGCATGACGTTGTGGCCGATCTCCATGTTGTCGAGGATCTTGGCCAGGCCGAGCAGCACGATGCCGGCGATGAACGCGGGCGGGAAGAACGGCATGAAGATGCCGATGCGTCCGAGGATCTCGGCGGCGCGCTGTGCCTTGATGACGCGGCGGATGTAGTCGGCGTCCTTCTGACCGATGTCGTCGAGCACGCGCTGGCGGACGGCGTCGAGCTCGATGCCGAACTCTTCGAGCTGCTCGTACGTCATGTGATCGAGGCCGACGGTGGCCGGCTTGTCGGTGAACGGATTGATCAAGGTCAGCGGAGCAGCGTTGTGCTTGCTCGCGCTGTGGGGCTTGATGGGTGCCTTCTTGGACCAGCGGAGCGTGATGGGCATATGAGCTTCCTTGGGTGAGGACGGCGGAGAGTCGGGTGGGGTGAGGGTCAGAGGGCGATGTTGACGTCGCCCACGGGGACCTGGACGCAGATCTTGATGGTCTCGTCGGTGTCGGCGCTGATCTCGCCGCTCACGACGTGGCGGACGGCGCCGCTGTTCTTCTTGACGGCGCAGGTGTTGCACACGCCCATGCGGCAGCCGAAGTCGGGCTGGAGGCCTGCGGCCTCGGCCTGCTCGAGGATCGTCGCGCCGGTGTTGGGGGCCTCGACCAGCGTGGTGTCGAAGACGAGGGTGCCGGTGGCGTCGGCCGCGTCGACGTCGACGCTGGGCACCTTGAAGTACTCCTGGCGCAGCTGCTCGGCGGCACCCAGCTCGCCGTAGGTGTCGCGGACGGTCGCGATCAGGCCGGCCGGTCCGCAGACGTACGTCAGCGTGTCGACGGGGTCGATGCCGAGGTGCTTGAGGTGGTCGACGTGGAAGCGTCCCTGCAGCTCGGCGTCCGGCGTGGGCTGACGGGTGTACACGCGGACGACGCGCATCGACGTGGAGCCGGCGATCTCGTCGAGCTCATCGGTGAACATCTCGTCGTCGCGGCTGCGCGCGTAGTGGAGGAACGTGACGTCGCCGCTGTGCCCGGTCGCGCGCAGCGTGCGCAGCATCGACATGACGGGCGTGACGCCCGAGCCGCCGCTGACCAGCAGCAGGCTGGAGGGGACCTCGCGCGGGAGGACGAACTCGCCCTCGGCCTGCGACAGGTAGACGATCGTGCCGGGCGTCAGCTCCTTGTGCAGGAACTGCGACACATAGCCGTCGGGATGGGCCTTGACCGAGACGCTGAACGTCCGCGAGCGGCCCTTGGCGGGACGGGCGCTCGACACGGAGAAGACGCGGATGCGGCGGGTGCCGTCGACCTCGACGCCGAACTGCACGTGCTGCCCGGGCAGGAAGCCCTTCCAGACGCCGTTGGTGCGCATCACGACCGTGCTGGCCTCACCGGTCTCGCGGCGGACCTCCACCACCCGGGCGCGGACGTTCTCGGCCGCGAGCATGGGGTGCACCTGCTGGAGGTAGTCGTCGATCGAGTTGGGGGAGGTCAGCGAACGGACCACTCGCGAGGTCAGGGCCGAGCGGATGATGCCCATGCGTGGCCTCCGAAAGTTCAGTGAACGTGCGTACACTCAAAGTCTGCCCGATGAGCGCTGCTGAGGCAACCGACGCGCCGGGTGATGTGTGGCACGACGAACACACGTGTGCACTCGAAGGTGCGCGATACCCTGTCGTCCATGACCGAGTCCGCGCAGGCTGCCTCGCGCCAGGAGCAGAAGGGGCGCACACGCCAGGCGATCCTCGCGGCCGCCCTCGAGCTGGCTCAGCGCCAGGGATTCGCCCAGATCAGCCTGCGGCAGGTCGCGCGGCACGCCGGCATCGTGCCGACGGCGTTCTACCGCCACTTCGACTCGATGGACGAGCTGGGCCTGGCCCTGGTCGAGCAGTCGTTCTCGACGCTGCGGCGCATGATCCGCGAGGCGCAGCGCGACCCGAAGGTCTTCGACAACATCATCGACGCTGCGGCCGACGTGCTGGTCGAGGCGGTCAAGCAGAGCAAGGCGCACTTCGCCTTCGTCGCGCGCGAGCGGGTCGGCGGCTCCGAGGCCGTGCGGCGGGCGATCCGGCACGAGCTCGACCTGTTCGTCAGCGAGCTGGCCGTCGTGCTGGCGCGCCTGCCCAACATCGAGAACTGGGCGACCGAGGACGTCCAGATGGTCTCGCGGCTGTTCGTGCGCAACATGGTCTCGAACGCCGAAGAGGTCGTCGAGATGCCCGACGGGCGTCCCGACCTCGAGGAGCGCATCAAGGACGGCGCCCGCCGTCAGATGCGCCTGATCGTGGTGGGCTTCAGGGATTGGTACCCGGCCGAGGCTCGTTCCTCGCCTCTCGATCCTGACGCTCGCTAGAGCTCTCGCCAAGCCGGCCGCTCGCTTCGCTCGCTGTGGTCCGGATTCAGCCTGGGGTTGGTCAGGTGGCGCTGGCGACCTGCTTCGCGCCGTAGGAGTCCTGTGCGGCGGTGGCGAGCTTGTCGAGGGCCTGCGCGAACACGTCGTCGCCGATCGAGTCCTCGAGCTCCTGCAGCAGGGTCTCGTCGGCGCTGAACTCGGCGTACCACGTGACGTACGACGTCCCCTCGTGCGCGGCCTGCTCGACCAGGATCGTCGCGCGGTGATCCTTGATCGGGAACGGCGGGTCGGGCATCGAGTACGACAGGGTCCGGGACTCGTCGTCCTTCGACACGATCGTCACGACGAGCTCGGCCGATGCCTCGGGGCCGTTGCTGTAGATGCGGAGCTTGGGGTGCCACTCGGCGAAGTCGCCGGCGAGGGACCACACGGCGTCGGCCGGGGCGGCGACGAACGTACGACGGGAGATGCGGGGCATGGATGTCCTCTGGTGCGGTGATTCGGGTATCGGGACATTGAACCCCGGATGAACGGCAGATACCTCATTTGACGGTGAGGGATACCTCACTCGGCCGGGGTGTTCACACCCCGCCGAGGTCGTGCCACAGCCGCGAGACGACGCTGTCGAAGTAGCTCTCGTAGTCGTCCACCGAACCCACGAGATGACCCCACAGCTCGAACGAGATCGAGCCGAACAGCGTGCTCCACGCCATGAGCGTCCGTCCGACCAGCTCGGGCGCGTGCTCGACGTCGAGACCGGCCACGTCGCGCAGTGCCGCTGTCGCGGGGCCCACCGCCGGCGCGAACGACGGCGACGGGCCCTCGGGCAGAGGTCGGGCGTCCCCTTCGGCTCCGTGCGCGGCGCTGATGATGTCGACCAGGCGGACGATGACACGGGTCGCAGGCCTGACGGTGTCGCGGGGCGCGGCGTAGTCGATCACGGGGGAGCCGTACAAGAGGGCGTAGTCGTGGGGGTGCTCGACGGACCACGCACGGACGGCGTGGCACGTCGCCGTCCAGCGGGCGCGGACGTCGGAGCGGTCGGCCACGGCGTCGTCGGCCGACTCGGCGGCGGCTCCCAGCTCGTCGTAGGCCTCGATCAGCAGGGCCGTGAGCAGCTCGTCCCGGCTCGGGACGTAGCGGTACACCGCCGACGAGACCATGCCGACGTCACGCGCGACGGCCCGCAGTGACAATGCGCCGGGGCCGTCGGACGCCAGGCGGCGACGGGCGGCCGCAAGGATCTCGGCAGTGATCTCGTCGCGGGCCCGCTCGCGAGCGGTACGGGTGCGTTCCATGACCTCACTGTGGCCGACTATGAGAGCACGTGCAACATTCGAGAGCACTGCTCTTGCATTTGAGGTCGACGCATGGGACGGTGTGAGCGAGAGCGGCGCTCTCGTCCATCGAAGGAGTCATCATGATCGATCGTCATCTCGTCGTCGGGGCAGGTCCCGTCGGGCGCCACGTGGCCCAGCTGCTCGCCGCCCGAGGGTCGGAGGTCATGGTCGCGACGCGCTCGGGCACCGACACCGGCATACCGGGCGTCACCCACGTCGCGCTCGACGCCGCAGACGCCGAGGCGCTCAGCGCCGCCGCCGACGGAGCATCCGTCATCTACAACTGCGTCAACCCGGGGGACTACACGCGCTGGGAGGCGGTGTGGCCCCCGGTCGCGGCGTCGATGCTCACGGCCGCCGAGCGGTCGGGCGCGGTGTACGCCATCACGGGCACCCTCTACCCGTACGGGCAGGTCGACGGGCCGATGCGGTCGGGCCTGCCGGACGCCGCCACCGACCACAAGGGCGTGCTGCGGGCCACGATGTGGGCCGATGCCCGGAGGCTGAACGAGCAGGGCCGCATCCGCGCGGTCGAGGTGCGAGGCTCCGACTACGTCGGCCCGGGGGTCGGCGACAACGGGCACGTCACCCGCCAGCTGCCCGGCCTGCGCGCCGGCAAGCGGGCGTGGGTGATCGGACGCAAGGACGTCCCGCACACCTTCACGGACGTGCTCGACGTGGCGCGGCTGCTGATCGCCGCCGCCGAGGACGCGTCGGCGCACGGCCGGGTGTGGCACGTGCCCAGCCATCCGGCTCGGACCCAGCAGCAGGTGCTGACCGACATGACCGACGCCATGGGGCTGCCCGCACCGAAGGTGTCGTCGATACCCCGTCCGGTCCTGGTGGCGCTCGGGACGGTGGTCCCGCTCATGCGAGAGCTGAACCAGCTGTCGTACCAGTGGAGGCGTCCCTACGTGCTCGACGACAGCGACTCCCGTGCCCACTTCTCGATGGAGCCGACCCCGTGGGACGAGATCTGCCGCCGCACGGTCGACGGCTGAGTCAGCTGCCCATGACCGAGAGCATCTCGAGGCGGACGTCCCAGCCGAGCGTCGAGTAGAGCTGCCGCCCCTGGGCGCTGGCGGCGAGCACGCCGTGGGTGGCCCCGCGCCCCATCGCCTGGGCCGTGAGCGTCGCCATCACGTGGCGTCCGAGGCCTCGTCGCTGGAAGGCGGGCATGGTCTCGACGCCGTCGAACGTGGCCACCTGGCCCAGGACGCCGACGGTGCCGATCGCCGCCACGGAGTCGCCCGACTCGAGCGTGTAGGTCGCCCTGTGCTCGGCGACGTCCCACCGGAAGGTCAGGTCGACCGGCAGGGGAGCGATGGCGTGGTCGACGAGCACGGCAGACATGAGGGTCTCGTCGTCGCGGTCGATGCGGGTGCCGGGAGGCCGCGCGGCCGTCAGGTACCGACCAACGTCCTCGGCCACGACGGTCAGCATGGCGCCGGCGTCGCCTGCCACGTGGCGTAGGAGGTCGGGCCAGGCCTCGACGCCGGGGTCGAGGCACACCAGCTCGGTCTCGCGCGTCGTCGACCCGACGTGCACGAGCGGCCAGCCGCCGGTCGTCGACCTGCTGATGCCGCGGATGTGCACCCAGGTGGCGAGCCACTGGTCGACCAGCTGCTGCGACGTCTCCAGGACCATGGCTCGATCTTCGCAGCACGTCAGGGATAGGATCGGACCGGTTGTGCAGCAGCCACGTGCTGGGCTGTGCCTGTCCGGCGACACCGACATCGCGGGGGTGGGCATGACGCAGCATCTGACCCTGGACGTCCGTCACGACGGTCCTTTCACCGTGATCGCCGTCGGCGGCGAGATCGACATCGACACGGCGCCCGAGCTGCGTGAGGTCGTCACCGAGGTGACCGACGCCGGCGCCGACCGCTTGGTGTTCGACCTGTCCGACGTCACCTTCGTGGACTCGATCGGGCTGGGCGTCTTCGTGCTCGCCCGCAAGAAGATGCTGCTGCGGCAGGGCACGATCGACATCGTGGCGTCCACGCGTCGGGTCGTCGCGATCTTCCGGATCTCCGGCCTCGACCAGCTGTTCAGGCTGCGGTCGACGCTCGCCGCGGTGTTCGCAGACGAGGATCCTGCCGAGCCTGCCTGACCGGAGGCTGGCCGGAACGAAGGTGTCCCCGCGCCGTTGGTGCGGCCGGGGACGTCGAGCCCGTGGCCGCTAGATAGGGCGGCTCGGTGCTGCCACCAGTGTACCTGCTGGCTGAGGTGACCTGTGCCCCGCTGAGAACAGGACCTTCCCTTGAAAAGGACAGGACTTCGGTCCGTACTCGCCAGTAGTAAACGCCGATAGCATCGTCACGCTCGCGCGAGAACAAGCTCATCTGCGGCTGTACTCGCGAGGCAATCGGCGTCTTCCCCCGCTCCGAATCGTTGGTGACAGAAACAGATCCACGGCGTTGTCCCGTCGGGGCCAGACGACTTCAAAGGAAACCACACATGCTCGGCAGCACAGCCCAGGCTCACGTCTTCGTCGACGACGCCGAGCACGAGGTCGACGACGCGATCCTGATCGAGCGCACGCGGGCCGGCGACGAGCACTCCTACTCCGAGCTGTACCGCCGCTACGAGTACAGCGCCTTCCGCCTGGCGCGTCACCTCGGTCGACGCGAAGAGGCCGACGACGTCGTCAACGAGGCATTCGCCCGTGTGCTCGACCTGCTGCAGCGCGGCAAAGGTCCCACCGACTCGTTCCGCGCCTACCTGTTCACGACCATCCGGCACGAGTGCGGCGCCCGGGCCAAGCAGGAGAAGCGCGTGCGTCCGACCGACGACGACGCGCAGATCGACTCGACCGTCGAGTTCGGCGCCGGCGCCCTCGACGCCTTCGAGCGCGAGACGGTGCGTGCTGCCTACGCGTCGCTTCCCGAGCGCTGGCGCGAGGTCCTGTGGGCGCTCGACGTCGACGGCCGCAAGCCGCAGGAGATCGCGGCCATGCTCGACCTGAGCCCCAACAGCGTCTCCGCGCTGGTCTACCGGGCCCGTGCCGGCCTGCGCGAGGCCTACCTGCGTCAGCACGTCAAGGCCGAGGCACCCGAAGGTGACGCCCACACCGAGATCCGCGGCATGTTCGTACGGGTGCTTCGGCGCACGGCGAGCGCCCGCGACCAGGAGCGCGTCCACTCGCACCTGGCCTCGTGCTCGGCATGCATGACGGTCTACCTCGAGCTGGCCGAGGATGCCGCCACCGTCGCCTGACCTCTACTCGCGGTCGAGTCCCGCAGCCAGGCCGCCGGGTCTGGAGGCGCGGACGGCGTCGGCCGACAGCGGCCGGGCGAAGAGATAGCCCTGCGCGGAGTCGTATCGCAGGTCGCGCAGATCGTCGAGGCGCTGTTGCTGCTCGACGCCCTCCGCCACGACGAGCAGGCCGTGCGCGTGGCCTGCTCGGACGATGAGCGCCAAGAGCTCGGTCGCTCCGGGACCGGTCGACATGACCAGGCTGCGGTCGATCTTGAGGATGTCGGCGGGCAGCGCGCCCAGGTGCCCGATCGAGGTGTACCCGGTGCCGAAGTCGTCGATGCTGACGCTGACCCCGAGTCGGCGCAGGGCGCTCATCTGGAGGCTCGCCCGGGGTATGTCGACCAGGACCGTCTCGGTGACCTCGATCGTGAGCCGCTCCGGCTGCAGGCCCGAGCTGTGCAGGGCGGCCGCCACGTCGGTCACGACCGTCGCAGAGGCGAGATGACGACCTGAGACATTGACCGCGATAGTGAGGTCGGCGGTGCCGATCGGGTCCTCGGCGGTCCAGTCGACCAGCTGACGAGTGGCCTCGTTCAGCACCCAGCGGTCGAGGGCGCAGATGAGGTCGGACTTCTCGGCGACCGGGACGAACGAGTCGGGCTGCAGCATGCCGTAGCCCGGTCGGTTCCAGCGCACCAAGGCTTCGTAGCCGTCGAGGACGCCCGTGCCGACGGCGACCACGGGCTGGTAGTGCACCTCGAGCTCGTCGTGGGCGATGGCGTCGATGAGGGCCGCTTCGAGAGCGATCCGTTCGGCCTGCTCGCGCCGCAGGGACGCGTCGAAGAACTCGATCGGCTCGTCGCCGTCCTCGCCGGCCGCAGAGGCCGCGACCCGCGCCTCGTGGAGGAAGGCGTCGGCGTCGGTGCTGCCGTCGAGGCTGACCGAGATGCCGATGGCACCCGCGACTCGGGTCGGTCTGTCGCCGAGCGGCAGGGGGGCGCTGATGGCCTCGAGAAGGTCGCGGGCGATGCCGGCCAGGTTGGTGTCGGGCCCGAGCCGGTCGATCAGCACCACGAACTCGTCGGGTGCGAGCCGAGCCAGGCAGTCGTCGACCTCGACGATGTCGCCGATTCGCTCGGCGACCGCACGAAGGACGTCGTCGCGCTGCCGGAATCCGGCCTGGTTCAAGATCTCCGACACCCCGCTGACGCGGACGTCGATCAGGGCCGATGGCGTGCCGTCGCGGAGGCCGCGCTCCAGTGCCGCCGTGATCTGCTGGAGGATGAACGGCCGGTTCGCGACTCCGGTGACGGGGTCGCGGGTGGCGCGGTAGAACAGATCGGCGCGCAGGGCGTCCCGCTGGTGCGCCGTCGCCCTGATCTCGTCGATGTCGCAGGCCATCCGCGCCATGACCAGCAGCGACATGACGACCGACGCGACGACGAGCGTGACGTGGTCGATGTCGCGGCCGAGCAGCGACTGGAGCAGCAGCAGCATGACGGGCAGGAGCACGGCCCCGCCGAGCAGCGCCAGCCTGCCTGGTGTGAAAGGCGTGCGGCCACGGGCGACCGGAAGCGTCAGCCGGGTCATGTCGGGGTGCAGGGCGGCCATGCCGAACAGCACGTACGAGGCAAGCCACAGCAGGTCCAGACCGGCCGAGTAGACGCCCCCCTCGGCGCCCGCCGCGTAGATCGCGTCGCCCGTCAGCGCCGTCGCCAGCGCCGCGATCAGCATCAGGAACGAGGGGCTCAGGGAGTGCTGCCCGGTGACGAGCCGCAGGAGCAGGGCGATCAGCACGATGTCGGCGGCCGGGTACGCGAGCGACACGGTCAGAGCGAGCTGCGTGCCGGCCTTCTCGTCGAGCATCGGGCCTGCGACGAAGGCCCAGAACAACAGGATGAACCCCGTCGTGATGATCGTGGTGTCGATCAGGCCGGCGACGTCACGCGAGCGGCGCTGAGCCCGCATCAGCAGCGAGATCCCGCTCGCCAGCAGCGGGTAGGAGACCAGGTACAGGACGTCGGGCGCCGAGGGCCTGCCGACCGTGCCGGTCGCCTCGAGCCACGAGTACACGGCGTCGCCGCCGACCCAGGTCGCCTGGCCGGCAGCCAGCAGCAGCCACGGAGCGACGCTCGACGGACGCTGCATGCGGGTGCCGGCGAGGATGGCGACGACGCTCGACACACCGATGGCGACATAGACGACATCCGCAGCGGGGCCCGGCATCAGGAAGTAGGCGAGGACGGCCAGGGAGGCCACCGCCGCGTAGATGCGCCACGGGGATCGCACCGTGTGTCCACCTTCCCGAGATGCCCGAACGCGATGTCCGGACGGCATCATTGTGCAGCAACGGAGCGCCGACGTGCGGCTTATCCGCCTGTGGGGCGCTGGTGCCGCGGTGACCTGCGGCAGACTGTCCGGATGCTGTTGACCATCTCGACCGATCGCACGGCGGTCCTGGAGAGCCCTTCCGACCTCGGCTACCTGCTCCACAAGCACCCTGACCGAGTGCAGCGCTTCGAGGTGTACGGGGGCATCGCCCACGTGTTCTACCCCGAGGTCGGACCCGATCGCTGCACGGTCGCGCTGCTCCTCGAGGTCGATCCGGTCGCCCTCGTGCGGGGCCGGTCTGGCACCAACGACGGCTTCGCGCTCGGTCAGTACGTCAACGACCGTCCCTACGTCGCGTCCTCGCTGCGGTCGGTCGCGATGGGCAAGGTGTTCCGCTCGGCCTTGAACGGCCAGTGCAGGGGGCACGAGGATCTCGTCGGTGCGGCGCTGACCTTGACCATCGCCCTGCCGGTGACGCCGGGCGATCCGGACCTGCTGCGCCGGCTGTTCGAGCCGATGGGATGGGAGGTCTCCGCGAAGGTCATCGCCCTCGACGACACGAGGCCGGAATGGGGGGACGCGCCTCTCGTCTCGCTCGTACTGACGGGCACGATGCGCCTGGCCGAGGCGCTGAGCCACCTGTACGTGCTGCTGCCGGTGCTCGACGACGCCAAGCACTACTGGGTCGGAGACGACGAGGTCGACAAGCTGGTGCGTGCCGGATCGGGCTGGCTCGCGTCGCACCCCGAACGAGAGCTCGTGACCCACCGGTACCTCGCGCACCAGCGCGGACTCAAGGACGCCGCGATGCAGCGGCTCGTCGAGCTGGACGACCGCCCCGTCGACGAGGCACTCGACGACGAGGCCGTCGCTGTACGGCCGCTGGTCCGTCAGCGGCACGACGCCGTCCTCGAGGTCGTCGCGCGGCTTCGGCCGTCGACGGTCGTCGATCTCGGATGCGGCCCCGGTGCGCTCCTGGGCGGCCTGCTGGAGATGCAGGGCGTCACGCGCGTGGTCGGCACCGAGGTCTCGGCACTCGCGCTCGACAAGGCCGCCAAGCGCCTGCACGTCGACCGCATGACCGAGCGCCAGGCCGAGCGCCTGCAGCTGCTGCTGTCCTCCTTGCAGTACGAGGACGAGCGGCTGGCCGACATCGACCTCGCGATCCTCATGGAGGTCGTCGAGCACGTCGATCCCGACCGGCTGCCGGCCGTCGCAGGCAACGTCTTCGGCTCGATGAGACCGCGCCACGTGGTGGTCACGACGCCCAACGTCGAGCACAACGTCCGGTATCCGGGGCTGGGTGACGGTGGGTTCCGCCACCCCGACCACCGGTTCGAGTGGACGCGCGCCGAGCTCGCCGAGTGGGCGACGTCGGTGGGGCAGCGCTACGGCTACGACGTCGACGTCCGCCCCGTCGGAGACGTCGACCCAGAGGTGGGTCCGCCGACGCAGATGGCCGTGTTCAGCCTGAGCGCGACGGAGGTGCCGGCATGACGACGCTGAGCATCCCCGAGCTGTGCCTCGTCGTGCTGATCGGCACCAGCGGATCGGGCAAGTCGACCTTCGCGGCTGCGCACTTCGCCCCGACGGAGGTGGTCTCGAGCGACGAGTGCCGTGCGATCGTCTCCGACGACCCCAACGACCAGGGTGCGACCTCGGACGCGTTCGAGGTGCTGGAGTTCATCGCCGGCAAGCGTCTCGAGCGCGGACGGCTCACGGTCGTCGATGCCACCAACGTGCAGGCGTCCGCGCGCCGCTCGCTGCTGGCGCTGGCCAAGAAGCACGACGTGCTGGCGGTGGCCATCGTCCTGGACGTCCCGACCGGCGTCGCGGTGGAGCGCAACGAGGCGCGGCCCGATCGCGACTTCGGCGCACGCGTCGTCAAGCGCCAGCACGACCAGCTGCGGCGTTCCCTGCGCGGCCTCAAGCGCGAGGGCTTCCGAGCCGTGCACGTCCTCGAGTCGGTCGAGGCCGTGGCCGAGGTGTCGATCGAGCGCACCCGGCTGTTCAACGACCGCCGCGACGACCACGGACCGTTCGACGTCATCGGCGACATCCACGGCTGCCGGGTCGAGCTCGAGGACCTGCTCCGGCGCCTGGGCTATGCCGTCGTCCGCGACGAGCAGGGACGGGCGGTCGACGCTTCGCACCCCGACGGCCGGCGGGCGGTGTTCGTCGGCGACCTCGTCGACCGCGGGCCCGACTCGCCAGGCGTGCTGCGCCTCGTGATGGGCATGGTGGCGGGCGACCATGCCGTGTGCGTCTCGGGCAACCACGAGGCCAAGCTCGTGCGCGCGCTCGGCCGGGGGAGCGTCACGACGTCCCACGGACTGCAGGAGACGCTCGACCAGCTGGCGCTCGAGGACGACGAGTTCGTCGTCGCGGCGCGGGAGTTCTGCGACGCGCTGGTGGCGCACTACGTGCTCGACGACGGCAGGCTCGTGGTGGCTCACGCCGGGCTCAAGGAGAAGTACCACGGTCGGGCGTCGAGCCGGGTTCGGTCGTTCGCGCTGTACGGCGACACCAGCGGCGAGACCGACGAGTTCGGGCTGCCCGTCAGGTACCCGTGGGCGGACGACTACCGCGGCGCCGCGACGGTGCTGTACGGGCACACCCCGGTGCCGGAAGCCGAGTGGGTCAACAACACGATGTGCCTCGACACCGGCTGCGTGTTCGGTGGCAGCCTGACCGCGTTGCGCTATCCCGAGCGCGAGGTGGTCTCGGTGCCGGCGCGTGAGACGTACTACGAGCCCGTCCGGCCGCTCGCTCCGCCGGAGCGGGACCCGGAGGTGCTGACGCTCGACGACGTGCTCGGCCACCGCGTCATCGAGACCGAGCACATGGGCCGGGTGTCGCTGCGGGAGGACGATGCCGCCGGCGCGCTGGAGGTGATGAGTCGCTTCGCGATCGCCCCGGCCGAGCTGCTCTACCTGCCGCCGACCATGTCGCCGGTCGACAGCTCGCCCCGCGAGGGCTTGCTCGAGCACCCCGACGAGGCCTTCGAGCACTATGCCAAGCGCTCGGTCGACCGCGTGATCTGCGAGGAGAAGCACATGGGGTCGCGGGCGGTCGTGCGGGTACGCGCCGACGGCTCGGGGGTCGTGCACTCACGCACGGGCCGTGCCTTCTTCGACCCGGAGACCCAGGACCTCGTGCTCGCCCGCGTGGCGCGCGCGGCGGCGACAGCCGGCCTGTGGGACGAGCTCGGAGCCACCTGGTTGCTGCTCGACACCGAGATCCTGCCGTGGACGGCCAAGGCCGAGGCGATGGTGCGCCGGCAGTACGCCCGGGTCGGTGCCGCGGCGACCACCGCGCTGCCGGCGGCGCTGGCCGCGCTCGACGCTGCCGCGGCGCGTGGCGCAGACGTCGGCGAGCTGCTCGATCGCACGCGTTCGCGGGCCGAGAACGCAGGACGCTTCGTCGATGCCTACCGGCGCTACGTGCAGCCCATCGACAACGGCCTCGGTGTCCAGGTCGCCCCGTTCCAGGTGCTCGGCAGCGACGCGGGCACCTATGAGACGCGCGACCACCAGTGGCACCTCGACGTGGCCGATCGTCTCGTGGACGCCGATCCCGAGCTGTTCCGCACCACACGAAGGAGAGTCGTCGACACCCGCGACGAGGTGTCGAGGGCCGACGGAGCCAGGTGGTGGGACGAGCTGACGTCCGCGGGAGGCGAGGGGATGGTCGTCAAGCCGTTCGACAACCTCGTGCGCGGGCCGAAGGGGCTGGTGCAGCCCGGGCTCAAGGTCAGGGGACGCGAGTACCTGCGCATCATCTACGGCGCCGACTACACCGACCCGTCGACGCTCGAACGGCTCAAGAAGCGCAACGTGGGTCACAAGCGGTCGATGGCGCTGCGCGAGTACGCCCTGGGGCTGGAGGCGGTGCGTCGTGCGGTGGCCGGCGATCCCGTGTGGAGCGTGCACCAGTGCGTCTTCGGGGTGCTGGCGATGGAGTCGGAGCCGGTCGACCCACGGCTGTGACGGGTCGGCGCGTCGTCGCCCACTAGGGTCGACGGCGTGGCCGGGGTGTTCGAGGGATTCGCGACGATCGGCATCCTCATCGCCCTCGGCATCCTGCTGGCGCACCTGAAGGTCATCGACGAGAACGGTCAGCGGACGCTGTCGACGCTGGCCTTCTTCGTCGCGAGCCCGGCCCTGCTCATCACGGTGCTGGAGTCGAGCGACCTGGGCGACGTGTTCTCGGGAACCTTGGTCGCCACCGTGGCCGCCGTCGTGATCACGGCAGCGGTGTTCGCCGTCGTGGCGGTCGTGCGCCATGAGTCGCTGGGAGACGCGGTCGTCGGCACGCTCAGCTCGGCCTACGTCAATGCGGGCAACCTGGGGCTGCCCATCGCGGCCTACGTGCTGGGCGACCCGGCCCTCGTCGCCCCGGTCATCCTGATGCAGCTCCTGCTGCTCCAGCCGCTGGCACTCGTGCTGCTCGACGCCGACGCGAGTGCCACCCGGCTGTCGTGGCAGGCGGTGGTCGTGCGTCCGCTCAAGAACCCCATCACGATCGGGTCGTTCATCGGGCTCGTGCTGGCGGTCACCGGCGCGAGCCTGCCACGGGCCGTCCACGACCCGCTCGAGCTGGTCGGCGGGATGGCCGTGCCGTCGATGCTGCTGGCGTACGGCGTCTCGCTCAGGCTGGGTCCGTTGCCCGGGCGGGGCGTGTCCGCGAGGCGCCTCGGTCTCGTCGTCGGTCTGAAGATGGTCGTGCAGCCGGCCGTGGCGTACCTGGTCGGGCGGTTGGTGCTGGGCCTCGACACCCCGGCGCTGCTGGCGGTGACCGTGCTGTCGGCCCTCCCGACGGCCCAGAACGTCTTCGTCATCGCCTCGCGCTACGGTCGCTCGCAGCTGCTCGCCCGCGACGCGATCTTCGTCAGCACCTTGGCCTCGGTGCCCGTCGTCATGGTCATCACGGCCCTCATCGCCTGACCGTGTGTCAGGTCAGCGTGAGCGCCAGGACCACCAGGATCGCCGACCCGATGGCCACGCCGAGGTAGAGGTTGAGCCACGACGGGAGCCGGTCGATGGGCAGCAGCGCGCCCAGCGCGAGCAGCACCAGCACGATGCCGAGGTGGACGACCAGCACGGGGCAGCCTCAGCTGCCGCCGGCGGGCAGCTCTTCGAGCAGCACGTCGGGCATCTCGCGTGCGGCGTTGTTGGCCCGCCACTTGTCGACGAACAGGGCGAGGTAGGTGCCGTCGGTGCGCTGGAGCACCTCCGCGCCGCGGAAGCCGCTGAGCTGCTGGGCGCCGTCGGCGTCGGTGCGGCGAGCGACCTGGTAGTCGAGGCGCGTGAGTCGGATCGGCGAGGTGAACTCATGGGTCATCCGCTCCTCGACGACCTCGAACTGCAGCGGCCCGACGGCGGCGAGCACCGGGCTCTGGTCACCGCGCAGGTCGGAGCGCAGCACCTGGACCACGCCCTCTTGGTCGAGCTGCTCGATGCCGCGGCGGAACTGCTTGTAGCGGCCGATGTCGCGAGCGCTCGCGGTGACGAAGTGCTCGGGCGCGAAGCTCGGCACCGGCGGGTAG
The DNA here is from genome assembly GCA_040511655.1 of Aeromicrobium sp. Classification (GTDB taxonomy): domain Bacteria; phylum Actinomycetota; class Actinomycetes; order Propionibacteriales; family Nocardioidaceae; genus Aeromicrobium. The sequence goes on from JBEVGQ010000352.1 coordinate 17,685, forward strand.
TCGATGCGTCCGCCCTCGTAGACCGTGTCGCCGACCCGCAGGGCCTGGGCGTTGACGAAGCCGATGATGTCGCCGGGTGCGGCCTGCTCGACGACGTTGGTCTCGCGGCCGAACATCGACTGCGCGTACTTGGTGGCGAACGGCCGACCCGTCGACGCGTGCGTCACGACCATGCCGCGCTCGAACGTCCCCGACACCACGCGGGCGTAGGCCATCCGGTCGCGGTGAGAGCTGTTCATGCCCGACTGCACCTTGAAGACGAAGGCGCTGAAGTCGTCGTCGACCTCGCGGACCGTGCCGTCGACGCCGGCGGTCGCGCTGGGGGCGGGAGCCAGGTCGAGCAGCAGGTCGAGCAGCTGGGCCACGCCGAAGTTCTGCAGGGCCGAGGCGAACATGACCGGCGTGGTCTCGCCGGCGAGGAAGCGCTGCTGGTCGTGGTCGGCGTCGTCGAGGGTGAGCAGCTCGTGCTCGTCCTGCGCGGTGGCCCACGCGTCGGCGTCGGCCTCGTCGACCTCGGACACCGACATGCGTCGCTCGGGTGCGCGGGTGGCGCCGCCGGCCGTCCGGGTGTACTTGACGAACTCGCCGGTACGACGGTCGAGGACGCCCCTGAAGTCGCCCGCCTCGCCCACCGGCCAGGTCAGCGGGGTGGGACGCAGCTTGATCTGCTGCTCGATCTCGTCCATCAGGCCGAGCGGCGACAGGCCGGGACGGTCCCACTTGTTGATGACGGTGATGACCGGGATGCCGCGCAGCGCGCACACCCTGAACAGCTTGAGGGTCTGCGGCTCGAGGCCCTTGCCGGCGTCGACCAGCATCACGGCCGAGTCGACCGCCGACAGCACGCGGTACGTGTCTTCGGAGAAGTCGCTGTGGCCGGGGGTGTCGACGAGGTTGACGACGTGGTCGCGGTAGACGAACTGCAGGGCCGCGGACGTGATCGAGATGCCGCGCGCCTTCTCCATCGCCATCCAGTCGGACACGGTGGCGCGCCGGTCGCCCTTGCCGTGCACGGCGCCGGCCTCGGTGATGACGCGGGCGTGCAGCGCGAGCGCCTCGGTCAGCGTCGACTTGCCGGCGTCGGGGTGGCTGATGACGGCGAAGGTGCGGCGGGGGCGCTTGTCGGACACCTGCCGAATTTACCCGTCCCGGCGATCCGCGGCCGACGCCGGGTCGGTGCTGAGCACGCGGACGGCGAGCGACGTCGTCGCCTCGACGCCGAGGAAGCCGACGACCCGGTTGATCCGCTCGGCGTCGAGCGGCAGCAGGCCCGGCGTGCCGGGCACGTCCGGCGTCAGGCGCAGGTCGAGGTCGTCGCGCCCGGACATGATGCGGACGTTGAAGTCGTAGCGCTCGCGGGCGCCCTCGGCGGTGAGCCGTCGCACGACCGTGGCACCCATGCGGCGTGCTCCCGTCTCGGCCGCCCACGAGTCGAGGGTGGCGGCGACGATGCGTCCGTCGTTCTGGTCGACGTCCGCCCAGACGGCCGCCATCGGGCCCACCTGGGTGAGCAGCGTCGCGGCGGTCTTCTCGCCGATGCCGCTCACACCCGGGAGGTTGTCGCTGGCGTCGCCGCGCAGGGCAGCGAACTCGAGGTAGCGGTCGGCCTCCACGCCGTACATCGCGACCAGTCGTGACGGCGTGAGCAGGGGAGAGGCGCTGACCCCGCCGTTGATCAGCCGAAGCACCCGCGTGTGGTCGCTGATGTGCGCGAATGCGTCGCGGTCCGAGGTGACGATGACGCAGTCCCAGCCGTGGTCGCCGGCCCACCGAGCGCCGGTGGCGCTGACGTCGTCGGCCTCGAGGCCCGGGGGAGTCAGGGTCGCCAGGCCCAGCGCGTCGAGCATGGCCCCGGCGCGGTCGAGCTGTTCGACGAGAGAGGCATCCTTCTCGGCCCGGCCTGCCTTGTACGCGGGGTAGGACTCGGCTCGGACGGACGCGCGGCGGTCGTCGAGCCCGAAGATCACGGCGTCGGGCGCGAAGCCGTCGATGACCTCGAGGATCTGCCCGAGCATGCCGTGCAGGGCCCACGTGGGGCGGCCGGCGCGGTCGGTGATGCCGGTGTGCGCCTTGGCGTGGTGGCTTCGGTGCAGCAGCGACGGTGCGTCGACCACGAGCAGCAGCCTGCGGGAGCGGTCGTCGGGTCCAGGCATGGCACGACCACCCTACGGCTCGGCTACCCGACCGTCACCGCGCCCGCCCAGCCATGCACGCCGTGCTCGGAGGGGTCGGTGCGGTCGCACGGGCCCCGTCGGCCGCGATCACTCCTGGGAGTACCGCGTCATGGGCGTCTCACCGGCAGCGGCAAGCTGGGCGAGCACGCCCTTCCGCTTGTCCAGCCACCAACCGGCCTCCTGGTGCCAGCTGTCGAAGTCCTCGCCGTCGAGGGCTGCCCGTGCGTGGTGCGCCCAGTTCGGATCGCTGAGCAGCTCGCGTCCCATGGCTACGATGTCGGCGTCGCCGGCGCGCAGGACCGCTTCGGCCTGCCGGGGATCCGTGATCAGGCCGACCGTGCCCACGAGACCCTCGGTGGCATGCCTGATCTGCGAAGAGTAGGGAGCGTGGAACGCGAATCCGCGGCGCACCCGGCTGTCTTCGCGCCGGTCTGCCGTGACCCCGCCGGACGAGGTGTCGATGACGTCGACGCCGAGCTCGAACAGGCGTCGGGAGAACTCGATCGTGTCGTCGATCGTCAGGCCTCCGTCGAGTCCGTCGACGGCCGAGAGCCGGTAGAACAGGGCACAGCTCGCGGGGATCGCTTCACGGATCGCCGCGACGACCTCGAGCGGGTAGCGCATCCGGCCTTCCGGGCTGCCTCCGTACTCGTCGACGCGCTCGTTGGAGAGGGGGGACAAGAAGCTGTGGAGCAGGTAGCCGTGCGCGCCGTGGAGGTCGATGACGTCGAAGCCTGCGTCCGCAGCTCGTCGGGCGGCGCTCTGCCAGGCGCGAACCGTCGTGCGGATGTCGTCGGTCGTCATCTGCGCAGGGGTCTGCCAGCCTGGTCCAGCCGCGACGCCCATGGGACCGACGACGGGCCACGGGGGGTCGCCTCGCTCTGCGTCGGACTCCGTGAGAGGGCCGTTGCCGTTCCAGGGAGCCTGGACCGCGGCCTTGCGGCCGGCGTGGCCCAGCTGGATGCCCGGCACTGAACCGTGATCCTTGATGAACTGCGCGACGGGTGCGAGTGCGGCACCTTGTGCGTCGTTCCACAGCCCGAGGTCACCGTTGGAGATGCGACCGCGCTCCTCGACCGCCGTCGCCTCCGCGATGACGACGCCGGCCCCGCCCAGTGCGAAGCGGCCGAGGTGGACGAGGTGGTAGGCGTTGGCCAGTCCGTCCTCGGCGGCGTACATGCACATCGGCGAGACCATGATGCGGTTCGGAATCGTGATGTCCCGGATCGCGAGCGGACTGAACAGCAGGCTTGTTCCCATGAGGGGATCGGTGTCCTTCTTCGTGGATGGTGGGGAGAATGGCTCGAGGCGAACGCTGTTCACCGGCGCAGGCCCTCGGCCAGCAGCTCGCGACCGGCCTCGCTGCCGGTGAGCTGGTGGTTCAACCGCCGGCGGACGGCCCAGCCGTCCGGGCCGCGCTCGAGCTCCCAGCGGTTGGCGCTGACGCGTTCGACCTGCCAGCCCGCGTCGGTGTGGAGGTAGACGCGGGAGTGACCGGTCGCCACGGCCGAGTCGTGGTCGACGGTGACGTGGGGAAGGCTGATGACGTGAGCACATCCGGCCGAGACGTAGCTCTGGTGTGGCTCCTGGTGGACGAGCTGACCGACTGCCTCACTGCCGTGGAAGGGCGCGATCCCGCTCGGCTCGTAGGTGCCGTCGGATGCCCACATGCCGCTGACGACCTCGGCCTGGACGCTGTCGACCGCTGGACCGTACGTCGCCAGCAGCTGGTAGATCGCGAGCCGGTCCTCGAGCGCCTGAACTCGTTCCAACAGGTTGCGGATCTCGTGATCGGTCATCGACACGCCTCCGGTCGTCGTATGCCTCGGCGGCGGATGCCAACGGAGCTCACCGGGCGCCCGGTGCTTGCTGCCTACCGTTCTTGAAGAAGTCGCGCAGGCGCCTCCTGGCATCGTCCGTCTGGTACGACTCGCACCACATCTCCAGCTCGATCGTGGCCGCTTCCTCATGGGTGAGGGGGCCGGCACGATCGATGAACGCCTTCATGTTCGCCTGAGCGGGACCGGCGAACGCGGCGAACACGCGAGCGAGGGCAAGCGCGCGATCAAGCGCCTCTCCGGGCGCAGCGACCTCGTCGACCAGCCCGATCGCGAGGGCCTCCTGGGCGGTGACGAGCTGACCGCCGAGGTACATCTTCTTGGCCTTGGAGGTGCCGATCAGTGCGGCCATGCGTCCGAGCCCGCCGCCGATCGTGCCGCCGCCCAGCGTCACCTCGGGCGAACCGATCTGCGCATCTTCTCCGATGACGCGGTAGTCGCACGCGAGCGCGAACTCGAGCCCCCCGCCCCGCGCCATCCCTTCGATGGCCGCCACCACCGCGCACGGCAACGCCGCGACGGCCGCAAAGGTGCGCTGATACTTCTCGCCGAGCGCGCGGACGTAAGCAGGATCGGTGATGCGTCCTACGGCATCGTCCAGCTCTGCGTCCTCGATGTCGGCGCGACCCTCGAAGTGGATGCGGCGCGTCTCGGAGATCTCGCCGCCGACGGCGAAGGCCTCTGTGGTTCCGGTGAGGACGACCGCGCGCGGCGGACTCGCCTGCAGCTGCTGGGCGATGGCCAACACGTCCGCGAAGACACCGCTGACCAGGGCGTTGACGGGCGGGTTGTCGATGGTGATGACGGCGACGTCGCCGTCATCCCAGCGCAGGTGGGCAGAGGATGTCGCGGGGTCAGTCATGATGTCCTCCCGGTTATGACTTAATCATTACACGATATGAGGTGAGGTGAACACCCCTCCTCGAGACGAACCCCGGCCCCACGAGTGCTGCGCTGCGGCCATCTCGGGACGGCGTGTCTGTCCGGACCGCACCGCTCGGGGCCCGAAACGCAGTACTCGGGCTTTGGGCAGACCGGCCAGACTCGGCCTATGAGGCTCATCGGACTGGGACTGGCGGCGGCGCTCCTGGCAGGATGCTCTGCCGACACCGAGCGCACTGACTCCGAACGTCCTGGAGGCGGAGGGACGTCGTCGACGTCCACCCCGACGAAGGTCGGCGACGACGGACGTCCGTTCGCCGTCGAGGAGGTCGGCACCTTCGACGATCCCTGGGCGATGACGTTCCTGCCCGGCAGCGGCGACCTGCTCGTCACCGAGCGCAGCGGCACGCTGCACCTGCGCGATGCCGACAGCGGCGAGACCGTGCAGGTGTCGGGCGTCCCGGACGTCGCGGTCGCCGGGCAGGGCGGTCTCGGTGACGTCGTGACGGGGCCGACGTTCGAGGACGACGGAACGGTCTACCTCAGCTGGGTGGAGGGCGACGGGGGCGTCTCCGGTGCCGCGGTGGGACGCGCCCGCCTCGAGACGACGGCCAGCGGTGCCTCGCTCGAAGGTCTCGAGGTCGTCTGGCGACAGCCCAAGGTCTCCGGCACCGGACACTTCTCGCACCGCCTCGCCGTCGCCCCCGACGGTGAGCACCTGTTCGTCTCGTCGGGCGACCGGCAGAAGAAGACTCCGGCGCAGGACGCGTCCAGCACGCTCGGCAAGATCGTCCGGCTGACCCTCGACGGCGATCCTGCCCCCGGAAACCCGCTGGCCGACGAGAGCGGAGCTGCCCCGGAGATCTGGAGCTGGGGCCACCGCAACGTCCTCGGCCTGGAGTTCGCGTCCGACGGCACGCTCTGGGCCAGCGAGATGGGTCCCGAGGGTGGCGACGAGCTCAACGGCGTCGAGGCGGGCGCCAACTACGGCTGGCCCGAGGCGTCCAACGGCAGCGACTACGGGGGAGGCGACATCCCCGACCACGCAGAGGGCGACGGCTTCGCGGCGCCGACCGCGTCGTGGACGCCGTCGATCTCTCCGGGCAGCCTGATGATCTACACCGGCGACCTGTTCCCCGACTGGAAGGGCGACGCCTTCCTGGGCGCGCTCTCCGGCGAGGGCCTCGTGCACGTCGACCTCGACGGGACGACGGCCGGCGACGACCAGATCTTCGACCTCGGCGAGCGCGTCCGCGCCGTCGAGCAGGGTCCCGACGGCGCCATCTGGCTGCTCGAGGACGAGGGCTCGGGGCGTCTGCTCAGGCTGACCCCGGCCTGAGCTCAGACGGAGGTGGTCGCGGGCAACGGAGCGACGAGCGACGACAGGGCCGCGCACAGCGTAGGGACGTCGTGGCCGGAGGACAGCACCGTGCGGTCCGGGCGCACCAGCGCCGCCGTGGCGCGGCCGCGCCCCAACCAGGTCGCCAGCTCATCACCGGTGGCGGCCTCCACGACCACGCAGTCGAGCGGGTCGAGCGTCGACTCCGCGCTGGGAGCCACCGCCTGCGTCGTGATCAGCGCCCATCCGGTGCCGAGGACGTCGTCGAGGCTCCGTCCGTCGATCACCGGGTTGGGGCACAGGTGCCCTGCCAGGCGGTCTCCGCGCGTCATGTCGACCCACGGCGCACCGGTCAGCGGAGGGGTGGTGCTGTCCGTGACCTGCTGACCGACGACAGGGACGACGCCGAGCAGCGGCACCACGGACCGACGGAGCACGTCTCCCATTCGGCCGCCGCGGGTCATGACGACGCCCACGCGCCGCGCCAGGACGATCATGGCTCGTGCGTGGGCTGAGCGTTCTGGCTCGTACGAGTCGAGCACGTCGCGCCGAAGTCGTCCGGTGAGGAATCCCGCGATCTTCCAGGCCAGGTTGGAGGCGTCCCGGAGCCCCGCGCCCATGCCCTGCCCGATGAACGGCGGGGTGAGGTGGGCCGCGTCGCCGAGCAGGAAGACGCGCCCCGATCGCCAGCGGTCGGCGATGGCGGCCCGAAAGGCGTACTCGGCGGTGCGCAGCACCTGCAGCTCATCCATGCCGATGTCTCCGAGCCAGGGACGCAGCAGCGGTTGCAGGCGGTCGGCGTCGGTGACGTCGTTGGCGGTCTCGTCGTCGTGCAGCTGGAACTCCCAGCGGTAGCGGGTCTCGCCGATCCGCATGTAGGTGGCCGCTCGGACGGTGTCGCACACCTGGTGCACGCCCTCCCACTGCCGCAGGTCGGCGTTGGTCGCGACGTCGACCACGAGCCAGCGCTGCTGGAAGCCGAGGTCGAGCATCGACGAGCCGATGGACGCGCGCACGGCACTGTTGGCGCCGTCGCACCCCAGCACGAACTCCGCGTCGATCGTGTGCTCGGCCATGGTCTCGACGTCGTGGAACCGGACCGTGGCCCGGGCAGGGGCGGCCTGCTCGACGCTGTCGACGACGACACCGCCGCGGAACGAGACGGTCGTCTGCTCGTGCATCCGGGCGCGCAGCAGAGCTTCGAGGTCTGGCTGGTCGAACATGTTGGCGCGAGGATGCCCGTTGGCGTCGGAGACGCCGTCCCGGGCGAACTCGCCGAGCACGCGCATCGTCCGGTCGACGAGACGCAGCCCGCCGCTGGGGCGCGAGATCGCGGAGAACTGCTCGCCGACGCCGAGCCGGTCGAGGATGCGGTAGACCTCGTCGTCGAGGTGGACGGCCCGCGGCTGCGGGTAGACGTCCTCCCAGCGGTCGAGCACGAGGCACTCGATGCCGCGCTGGCCCAGCTCGATCGCGGCCGCGGTGCCGGTGGGGCCGGCCCCGACGATGACGACCGGGACGGCGCGGACGTCCGTGCTCATGCCTCGGTCATCGCGTCCACCGCACCGAGGCGCGCTGCTGACCGAGGTCGATCGCGCCATCGGCGGTGGCGATGCGCGTCTCGACCAGATCGCCGTCCTGCAGGTACTTGGGGTTCTTGGCCTGCTTGCCGAAGAAGATCTTCCACTTGGTGGCGGCCGGCAGCAGCGAGCCGATGATCTCGATCGCCTTGGGCGGAGCACTGAGGGCAGTGCCGATCGGTGTGCCGGTGAGCAGCAGGTCGCCGACCTCGAGGTGCTGGAAGCGGCTGAGCGCCTGAAGCGCCTCGAGCGGTCCGTAGATGATGTCGTCGGCCGTCTGGTCCTGACGCAGCTCACCGTTGACCCAGAGCTGGAGCCGCAGCTGGGCGAAGCGCTCCAGCTCACCGGGCTCGAGGATCACCAAAGCCGGGCCGACCGGTGTGAAGGTCGGGTACGACTTGCCCTCGTAGAACTGCGTCTTCGGCAGCTGCACGTCGCGCGCCGAGATGTCGTTGGTGACCACGAGCGCGGCGACGAGCTCGGGCAGGTCGGTGGCTGTCACGGACGTGCCGACGGGCAGCTCGCGTCCGACCACCACGCCGATCTCGACCTCGTAGTCGAGCAGCGTGACGTGAGCGGGCCGGACGATGTCGTCGTGCGGGCCGACGACCGATCCGGACGCCTTGCGGAAGAACGTCAGCGGGACGGCCCTCGGGTCCAGGTTGGCGTCCTTGGCGTGCGAGGCGAAGTTCGTCATCTGGGCCACGACGCGGCACGGCGTCGTGACGGGGGAGACCAGTGCGAGGCCGTCGACGGGCACGGGATCTCCACCGTGGCGGGCCGACTCGACCGCGACGCGGTCGGCGAGCAGCTCGCGGGTCGTCGTGGCGGCGGTGTCGATGCGCACCGCACCGTCGGCGCGCTGCAGCCACCAGGCGTCGTCGGTGCGGAGGACGGACAGGGTCATGAGCGGGCAACTTTCAGCAGGCCGAGGAGGCGGTGGAGGTCGAACTCGTTGTCGGAGCGGAGCGAGGAGGCCATCGCGAGGGCTTCACGCGCCGACTCCTTGCCGGGCGCGATGCCGAGGAAGTCGGGGGTCGCCGGTGGGCCCCACTGGTTGAGGCCCGATGCCGTCATCGGTGCCCAGCCGGGCTCGAGGGTTGCGTCGAACAGGTCGCCGTCGCTGAAGTGCTCGACCAGGAATCCGTCGGGATCACGCCAGTAGTCGAAGATCTGGCTGCCCTGGATGTGCCGGCCGATGCCCCACGAGTGCTGGTAGCCGAGCTCCTTGAGGTGCTCGCCTCCTGCGGCGAGGGCATCGAGATCGGCGACCTGATAGGCCGAGTGGACGTAGCGGTTGCTCGGCCCCAGCGTCATCGCGAGGGTGTGGTGATCGGCGGGGGTGTCGCCGCGGTCGCACCGGATGAAGCTCATCGTGGGTCCGCGCTCGCGCTGCCCCGGGAAGAACAAGAAGTCGCTCACGATCATCCCGAGGTGCTGCAGGTACCAGTCGAGCGATGCGCGGTAGCGGTCGGTCTGCAGCACGACGTGCCCGAGCCGCTCGACGCGCGCCGGCTCGCGCGGGGGACGCTGCGTCGTGTTGGTCCGGTCTGTCGTGGCGGCACCGAAGTTGAAGGTGTGGACGGGCTGGTTGGGCAGCGCAGGCTGGTCGATGACGTCGGCGACGACCCGCACGAGCGCTCCGGCAGGCTCGCGCACGTCGATGACGACACCGCCGATGTGCTCGGGAAGCGCGCGGACGTTGGTGCCGGTGGCGGTCGAGAGGCGCAGGAGGTCGCGGGCGTCCGAAGCGCGGAACGCCGGGCCGAGGAAGCGCGAGCGCCGTCCCTTGCGGATGATGACGCACGGGGGACCGGCCAGTGTGCCGCGGAGCGCCAGCTCGCCGGCGCTGCGATGGACCGTCGAGAAGCCGAAGGCGTGGGCGAACACCTCGGCTGCGGCGAGGTCGGGCTTCTCGAACTCGAGCCAGGCGATGTCGTGCACCTTGATGACGGGGTCAGAAGCGCGTCCGACGTGCTCGCCGGGCAGCGCGCCCTGCTCGCTGTGCAGGTCGCGATGGCTGTCGTCCAGGACGTCCGAGCTCACGTGAACACCTCTTCTATAACTGAAGATATCTTCAGTTATAGAAGAGGTGGGTGTCAAGGGGGTCAGATCGGCAAGGCGGGAACGTCCGGAAGCGGCTGGTCGCACAGGGCGGAGGCTTCGTCCTGGGTCATCCCGAGGGACAGGAGCACGTGCCTCGTCACCCCGTCGGTCGTGGCCTCGGCATCTCGATGTGGTTCGTCGAGCAGGAGGCGGCCGAGCTCGACCATCGCGCCGGTCACCACGACCATCGCGAGGTCGATGTCGGGAGCCGAGAACTGTCCGGCGTCGTGGGCCGCCGTGATGTCGCGACGTGCGTGGGCCGCGATGCCCGACGACGAGCGCGAGATCTCCTGAGCGTGGGCCAGAAGCACCCTGCTGGTCTGCGGGTGGACGCGCTGCAGCCGGCCGGTCAGCCGGAAGCTGCGGGCGAAGTTCGCAGCGGCGTCGGACGTGTCGTCGGCGAAGGAGTCGAGCACGACGGCGTAGGTCTCCACGGCCTCGCGCACGGCGACCTCGAAGAGCTCTTCCTTCGAGGCGAAGTGGTTGTAGAAGGTGCCGATGCCGACGTCCGCACGCTCGGTGACCTTCTGGATCGGCGCCCCTGTCTGGCCCTCGGCGAGGAAGGCCTGCGCCGCCGACACGAGCGCTGCCCGGGTCTTGGCGCGTCGCCGGTCGAACCTGTTTGCCGGGGCCGGGTCGCTCGTCATGGGCTCAGCCTACGAGGCTGCCGGCCGGCGGCGGCCCGGCGAATGGGCCTGGCCGTCGTCAGCTCTTCTGCATGAAGGCGAAGTCCACTTCCATCGTGTCGCCGGAGACGTAGCTGGCCTGGTCGGACAGGAGGAAGGCGACGACGGCGCCGATCTCGTCGGGGCGTCCCATCCGCTTGCTCGGCATCATCCCGCCGTAGACGGCGACCATGTCCTCGCCTTGGGCAGCCATCTGCGGGGTCGCGATCGCTCCGGGGGCGACGGCGTTGACCCGGATGCCGTGCTCGGCGTAGTCGAGGGCGGCGTTGCGCGTCAGACCGACGACGGCGTGCTTGGCGGCCACGTAGATGCTCATGTCCGGCACGGCCTTGAGCCCCGCACCCGATGCAGTGTTGACGATCGAGCCGGCGATGTCATGCTCTCGCATGTAGGCGATGGCGTGCTTGAGCCCGAGGAAGACGCCGCGCGCATCGATCGCCATGATCCGGTCGAACTGCTGGCTGTCGAGCTCGTGCAGGGGTGCCGGTGCGTGTCCCATCCCCGCGTTGTTGACGGCGATGTCGAGCGTCCCGAAGAGCTCGACGGTCTTGGCGACCATGGCCTTCACGTCGTCCTCCCGCGACACGTCGACATGGAGGAAGGAGGCCTGACCGCCGGCGTCGACGATCTCCTTGGCCACCCGGTCGCCGTTGGTGTCGTCCACGTCGGTCACCAGCACCGATGCGCCCTCGGACGCCAGCCGCTTCGCGATCGCCTCGCCGATGCCGGCTGCGGCGCCGGTGACGTATCCAGATCGTCCTGTGAGTAGTGCCATGATCGTCCTCCATAAGTAGTGTCGTAACGACACTACTACGGATGCCCCAGCCGAGCCCTGGCCTAGGGTGAGGGCATGGGAGTACAGCAACCTGCCGTGCCATCCGACCTTCCGTACGGCTCCAAGCCGTTGATAGCGCTCAGCGCGCTCTTCTACGTCTGGTCGCTGCCGCGCTTCCAGACGGCTCTTGCCGGACGACTGGACCCAGGGGTGGACCTCGGCGTCCACACGCTCGTGCGCGAGCTCATCCTCTTCGGTCCGCAGCGCCCATCGACGGTCGCGGAGCGTCTGGGGAAGAGCCGCTCGAACATGAGCAAGGTCGCGAACCGCGCCATCGATGCCCAGCTCGTGCTTCGGCGTGGTGAGGATGGAGATGCTCGTTCGGTCGTGCTCGACCTGACGGCCGCCGGGCAGGCACTGGGTGCAGACGCCCTCAAGATCGGCGACACGATGATGGACGAGCTCGTCGAGGGATGGAGCGCCGAGGAGCTGGAGATGTGGACGAATCTCACTCACCGGTTGAGCGTCGCGGCGGCTGACTACGCGACACGGCTGATGGCTGACACATCCGTCGAGGATGGTCCGCCGGGCGGTGCTGAGCAGCCCCGATGAGGCACCGAGCGGACGGCCTGGCGAGCAAGCCCTTCGTGGCTCTCGTGGCCGTGGTATCGATCGTGGGGCTCTACGGCAGCGTGTTCCTCGTCCGATGGGGAGCTGGCGAGCTCACGCCCGCGTTCCTCGGAGCGGTCGGACGACTCGAGCCCGACGACTTCTACACCGGGCTCGACAGGGACCACCTCATCGCCATCTGGGCCTACTGGGCGCTCGCTCTCGTGTACGCCGTGCCGGCGCTTCTCGTCGCCTGCTTCTCGCCGCTCTGGGACCCGCCAGCGGGCCAGGTCGCGCGGTGGGTCAACTACACCCTGCTCGGATTCACCATCGTGTACTCGTGCGGCGTGATGTCGTTCGCGTTCGACCCGTCGCGCGGAGGCCTCCACCGGCCCCTCGTCCGCCGGTACGAGGAGTTCTCGTACGAGGCGGCGGACCTGGTCATGGCGGCCACCTGGACCATGATCGTGACCGTCGGCGTCGTCATGACCGTGTCCGTGTTCATGGGGCGCGTGGCACGTGTCGCGCTGGCGGCGGCGACCTTCGTCGCCTCGGCCTGCCTCTTCGCCACCGCCTTCACCTGACTGATCAGCGCGATCGTGCGCGTCAGGTCTTGCCCAGCTCGTCGAGGGCGGCCCGGTCGGGCTAGCGGCTCTGGACGGTGAACCAGCCGACGACGCCGATGAGGAAGATCGCGCAGGTTCCGATGGCGCCGAAGGGACGGGTCAGGGGCGGGGGAGCGTGATGGTGAACGTCGTGGGGGACCGGCCGGACGTGACGGTCGCGTCGCCGCCCAAGGTCCTGGCGACTCGGCGCGACAGCGAGAGGCCCAGGCCTGCGCCCTGGCTCGTCGAGCTGCGACGACCCGCATCGAAGATGGCCTCGGTGTCCGCGTCCTGCAGCCCCGGACCGTCGTCCGAGACGGCGATCTCGACCGTCCTGCCGTGGGCCGTGGTCGTGATCGTGACGGCAGACGTGGCGTGGTCGAGCGCGTTGTCGACGAGGGGTGCCAGTGCCCGCGCCGCCAGGGCCAGTGGAGCGGCGACATCGACATCGTCGGTCACGTGAACGCTGCACCTGGCCACGTCGTCGGCGGTGTGATCGGCCAGGACGGAAGCGATGATGGCTGCGGGCCGGCTGGACGTCCCGCGCTCGGCATCGCCCCGTGCCACGGCCAGCAGGGTGGTGATGGTCGCGTTCATCCGTTCGACCAGGTCCACGACCTCGGTCAGTCGGGCCTTCGCCGAGTCGTCCTTCGTCGTCATGAGACCGAGCTCGGCCTCGCCCCGGATGGCGGTCAGCGGTGTCCGCAGCTCGTGGGCGAGCTCGGCCGTCAGGCGCTGCTCGTTGCGCAGCGCGCCCGTGACGCGGTCCAGCAGGTGGTTGAGGGTGTGGCCCAGGGCCCCGATCTCGTCGCTGCCTCCCGCGTCGGCGGTGAAGCGCGACTCCAGGTCGTGCTCGCTCCACTCCTCGGCGCGGGCAGCCATCGACTCGACCGGGGCGAGGGCGCGGCGCACGGTCCACGCGGCGATCGCCGTCGAGCCGGCGGTGACCACCAGGCCCAGCACCCCGAACAGCGCGACGACCTGGGCGCGGGTGGACTCGTAGGGTTCCAGCGACTCGCTGACCACGACCACGGCGTTGGGTGCTCGTGAACCGCTGGCCGCGATCGGTTCTGCGAGGTAGACGCGCTCGCGGCGCTCGGTGCTGGTCCTCCGGGTCACCCGCGAGAGCGACGCGGCCTCGGCCTGCACCCGACGTCCGGCGTCCGGGCCCTGCAGCTGCTTGCCGTCGGCGTCGAAGATCCACGTGGATTCGTCGACGGAGTCGTCGGGGATCTGGAGGGTCCGGATCGATCCGTTCGGGCCGGTCTCGACTGCTGACGTGACCAGGGCGATGCGGTCGTCCAGGGCCGAGTCGACGCTGTTGCGGGTCAAGACGGACAGGATCAGCACGACGGTGCCGGTGACCGCGGCCATCGCGATGGCGGTGACGACGGCCGTGGACCACACGATCCGCCGCCGGAGGCTGGGGCTGCGCGACCTCATTGCAGGACGAACCCGACACCGCGCACCGTCTCCAGGGCGAGCGGGGACTCGACGGCTGCGAGCTTGACCCGCAGGCGCCGGACGTACGAGTCGATGGTGTTCTCGTTGACCATCGCGCCGTCGGGCCAGGCCGCTGCGACTGCGGCCCGACGTCGGACGACGACACCTGGCTGGGCGGCCAACGACGCGAGGAAGCGGAACTCGGTCGGCGTCAGGCGTTCCTCGAGCTCGCCATGGCGTACGGCGTAGCGGGACGGGTCGAGCTGCAAACCGCTGCTCGCCTGCGGCAGGGGCCTGCTGCGACGGGCGAGTGCCTCGATGCGGACCAGGATCTCGGCGATCGCGAACGGCTTCGCGACGTAGTCGTCACCGCCGGCGTTGAAGCCGGCGACCCGGTCGTGCACGGCGTCGAGGGCAGTGAGGAAGAGCACGGGCGCTTGCTGGCCACCGGCTCGAAGCGCCTGGCAGACATCGCGACCGTCGGCGTCGGGCAGCCCGATGTCGATGATCAGCACCTCCACGTCGGACGCCGTTCCGAGGTTGGTGATCGCCTCGTGGCCGTTGCGCGCGATGACCACCTCGTGACCGTGGAGCTTGAGGGCCTCGGTGAGCACACGTCGGACGGCGGGATCGTCCTCACAGATGCCGACGCGGGTCACAGGACCCATCGTGCATCACCGACCGATCGTCCGTGTGGGTCTTCGGGCCATGGTTCTCACTCGACGCGAAGTGCGAGGGCTGGGCAGGCCAGGGCTGCTGCGCGTGCGGCCTTGACCAGGGACGGTTCGACCTCGGAGTCGTCGATGATCGGGAACCCCCACTCGTCGAGCGTGATCTTCTCGTGCAGCAGACGGGCGCAGAGCCCATGCCCGTCGCAGCGGGTCCAGTCGATGGCGATGGCGGTCATGGGGTTCTCCGGGGGAGGGGCAGGATGGTCGACGCAGGTCGTCCACACGATCCGTGGATCCGGTGGACGGCGATGTCGTCTGCCAAGGCCGTGATGGCGGACGACATGAACTGCACGGCCCCGTCGGGGTGCGCGCACGCGCCACGTCCGCGGACCTGATGGATGCGTCGCGCCGCCTGTGCGTCTGACCCGGTCCCGTCGGCGAACGCCTGCATGTCGGCTGCGAGCGCCGGCAGGCCGAAGAAGCATGGCCCGCACTGTCCGGCGGACTCGCCGGCGAGCCATCGGCTGACGGCGGCGACCTCGGACAGCACGCACGTACCTGGCTGGGGCCGTGCGATGACGCCGGCGCCCAGGGGGACACCGGACGCCCGCAGTGCGGCTCGGTCGAGGGTGAGGGCGTCGATGCTGCGGACCCAGGTGCCGTGATAGCCGCCGATCAGCACGGGCGCCTCCGTGCGTCCGCCAAGCAGGAGCTCGAGCGGGATGCCGGTGGGCACCTCCACGACGCCGGGACGGGCGACGTCCCCGATGAGGGTGACGAGGCTGGTGCCGGGCTCGTCGCGGCCCCCGGTGCGGGCGTAGTCCGCAGGGCCCATGGAGGCGAGGAGGGCGATCTGGGCGAAGGTCTCGACGTTGGAGGCGAAGGTGGCGTGCTGGCCGACCCCGTGGGTGTGCGGGAGGTCGCGGCGGCCACCTGGCCGGGCCACGCCGGTGTTGAGGCCGTTGATCACGGACCGGATCTCGCCGCCGACGAATCCGTCGCCGGTGCGCACGATGTCGACGTGGCCGGCGTCGCGGCGCTCGCGCGCGGCTCGGACCATCGACTCGTGCGCCCACACGTCGTGCACGACGATCGTGACGTCGGTGGTCCCGAGGGCATGGGCCGCGACCAGGGCCCCGTCGATGACGACGTGGGGGACAGCCGTCATGAGGGTGCGGTCCTTGTGGCTGGCGGGCTCGCCCTCGCTGCCGTTGACGAGGATGTTCATGGCTCCGCCGGTCGGCATGGCGTCGAGCTTGATGGCGACGGGGAAGGCGGCCCCGCCGCGGCCCAGCAGGTTGACGTCACGCATCGCCTGGGTGAGCCACTCGCGCGTGCGGAGCGAGACGTCGCCGTGCAGGGAACGGTGGCGGGAGAGGTCGACGTGTCCGACGACGTCCACCCCGGCGAGCAGCCTCGCGGTTCCGATCACCGAGGTGGGGACAGCCCAGGTGGTGTCGAGGATGGTCATGACGTGCTCCTCTCGAGGGTGCGGGCGGCGGTCAGGGGACGGTGCTGCTCGCGGCTGCGGGACCGAAGGCGTGCGACGAGTGCGGTGGCGACGGCGCCGCCACAGGCGAGGTAGATGGCGGTGGACCACCAGGTGCCGGTGTCGGTGCCGGCGAAGACGCCGTGGCCCATGGCCAGCGTCCACCCCACGTAGGCGGTCGCGTGCACCCAGCGCCACCGACGTGCGGCGCGGGCCGACGAGGCGAGGCGCCCGCGTGCGGCGCCGGAGACGGCCACCAGGGCGATGACGTAGACCCCGAGCGTGCCCATGGCGAGGGCCGGAGGCCGGTAGCCGGCGGCGAACGGGATCAGGGCTCCGGAGATGCTCACGTCGACGTACGAGTCGACGACGAGCAGCGCGACGTGCGAGGCCAGGGCGAGCAACCCGGTGATGGCCGCGGAGCGGTGCGCCATCTGCACGAGGTAGCGGCGGTCCACGGCACCGGTGCCGGGGGAGCGGGTGTGGCGCGACGACAGGGCACCGAGCACGGTGGACGCGGTGAAGGCGATCAACGCGACCATCCCGGCAGCGCGTGCCAGGTACCAGAGCGTCATGACGCGACCTGCTCGGACGAGGGCCAGGCGCCGACGGTGTGGACGGTGCCGTGGTGGTCGACGAGTCGTCCAGGGAGGTCCAGCTCGTGCAGGAAGGCCTCGGCCTCGTGGCCGAGGATGATCGCGGCGGTGCTGGCCACGTTGGCGTCCACGGCGCTCCTGGCCCACACCGTCGCGGTGCGCCACGGGCTGTCGGCAGGGGCTCCGGTCCGCGGGTCGATGATGTGATGGGCCGGACTCGCCGGGGTGCGCCACGAGCGTGCTGCGGTCGACGAGGTCGCGAGCCCACCGGCGGTGAGCCCGACCTGCTCGCCGGGGTCGCCGTCACGTTCGCTGACGAGCACCTGCCACGGGGTCGTCCTCCACCCGGCGACGGCGACGTCGCCGCCGATCTCGACCAGCACGCCGGTCTCCAGCGACGCGGCGATGGTGTGCGCTGCGGCGTCGGAGGCCCACGACTTGGCCGTCGCGCCGAGGTCGAGTGCGAGCCCTCTCGGCACTCCGACGCGCGCGAGCTCGCGATCGACCCTGACCCTGCGCCAGTCTGCGCGCATCGTGCGGTGGTCCGCTCCGGTGTCGACGAGCTGGTCTCGTACCAGGCTGATGTCGTCGCGGTAGCCGGCGTCGATCAGGTGCCGTCCGATGGTCGGGTCGACGAGGCCCTTCGTGCGAGCGGCCGCGTCGAGCGCGACGTCGACGAGGGTCA
>JBEVGQ010000353.1:0-4901 GCA_040511655.1 Aeromicrobium sp.
CGGTCAAGGTCGAGAAGGTCACCGCGCTGTCGAAGAACATCGCCTACGCGGTCGCGTCCAACGAGGTCCGCATCCTCAGCCCCATCCCCGGCAAGTCCGCGATCGGCGTCGAGATCCCGAACGTCGACAAGGAGATGGTGTCGCTCGGCGACGTCCTGCGCTCGGCGAAGGCACGCAGCGACCACCACCCGATGGTCTGCGGCCTGGGCAAGGACGTCGAGGGAGGCTTCGTCGTCGCGAACTTGTCGAAGATGCCCCACCTGCTGGTGGCCGGCGCGACCGGCTCGGGCAAGTCCAGCTTCGTCAACTCCATGATCTCGTCGATCCTGATGCGCTCGACGCCCGAGGAGGTGCGCATGATCATGGTCGACCCCAAGCGGGTCGAGCTGACGGCGTACGAGGGCGTCCCGCACCTCATCACCCCGATCATCACCAACCCCAAGAAGGCCGCCGAGGCGCTGCAGTGGGTCGTGCGCGAGATGGACATGCGCTACGACGACCTCGCCAACTTCGGCTACCGGCACATCGACGACTTCAACAAGGCCGTCAAGGCCGGCAAGGTGCAGCTGCCGCCGATGAGCGAGCGCGTGCTCGCCCCGTACCCGTACCTGCTGGTGGTCGTCGACGAGCTCGCCGACCTGATGATGGTTGCTCCAAGAGATGTCGAGGATTCCATCGTCCGTATCACTCAGCTGGCAAGAGCAGCTGGAATCCACTTGATCTTGGCCACCCAAAGACCTTCAGTTGATGTCGTGACGGGTCTGATCAAGGCCAACGTCCCGAGCCGGCTGGCCTTCGCCACGTCGTCGCTCGCCGACAGCCGCGTCATCCTCGACCAGCCCGGTGCGGAGAAGCTCGTCGGCCAGGGTGACGGCCTGTTCCTGCCGATGGGCCAGAACAAGGCCATGCGCATGCAGGGTGCGTGGGTCACCGAGGCCGAGATCCACACGATCGTCGAGCACTGCAAGGCGCAGCTGCAGCCGACGTACCGCGAGGACGTCACCGCCGTGGCGGCCGCCAAGCGCGAGATCGACGACGACATCGGCGACGACATGGACCTCGTGCTGCAGGCGATCGAGCTGTGCGTCACGACGCAGTTCGGCTCCACGTCCATGCTGCAGCGCAAGCTGCGGGTCGGCTTCGCCAAGGCCGGACGCCTGATGGACATCCTCGAGAGCCGCGGCATCGTGGGTCCGAGCGAGGGGTCCAAGGCTCGCGACGTGCTCGTCAAGCCCGACGAGCTCGAGCAGTGCCTCGCGACCATCCAGGCGGGCTGATGACCGACGAGGACTTCGAGATCAGGCGCCGCACGGGGTTGTACCTCGTGATGGTCCTGGTCTGCCTGGCGCTGGCGGGCGGCTTCGGCTGGCTCGCCGTCGACCGCGAGAAGCCTCTGTACGTCGTCCCGGTCGTCGTGCTGGTCGTGGTGGCGGCGGCGTACCTACGCGGTCTGCGCGACGCCCGGACGCCCCTGTTCGTCGCCGACGACCACGGCGTGCGCCTGCGGGCCGACAAGGGCTGGGTCGGCATGCTGTGGGGCGAGGTCGGCGAGATCAAGGTCGAGCGTCGCGAAGGCGTCCGGCACGATCCCCGCATCAAGGTCGTCAGCTCGGACGGCCGACGCTTCTACACGTCTCCCGTCGGCCTCGCCACCAACGTCTCGCCCTCGCAGGCCGAGGTCCAGCTGGCGCGCCGGCGCGAGGCTGCCGCATACTGAGGTTTCGTTCCAGCCGCACCGAGAGGGACTCATGGACGGGGCAACCCAACCGAGCAACCTGAACATCGCGAACGCACTGACGGTCGTGCGCATCGTGGGAGTGCCGTTCTTCGGATGGCTGCTGCTGGCCCACGACGGCGAGTCCGTCGGCTTCCGCGTGGCCGCCTGGGTCGCGTTCGCGCTGCTGATGGTCACCGACCGCATCGACGGCGACCTCGCCCGCAAGTACGACCTGGTCACCGACTTCGGCAAGCTCGCCGACCCGATCGCCGACAAGGCGCTGACGGGCATGGCGTTCGTCGGCCTGGCGATCATCTTCAACGACGAGTCGTTCGGCTGGCTGTTCTGGACCATCACGATCCTCGTGCTGGTGCGCGAGTGGGGCATCACGGTCATGCGCTTCTTCATCAAGAAGTACGACGTCATGCCCGCCAGCCAGGGCGGCAAGATCAAGACGACCCTGCAGGCCTTCGCGATCGGCGGCTTCGTGCTGCCGCTCGAGATCTGGAACAACCCCCTCACCGACCTGCTGCTCTTCATCACCTGGATCCTGATGGCCGGCGCAGTCGCGGTGACGGTCGTGACCGGTGTGATGTACGTCCGCGACGCGCGCACGATCCGTCGCGACGCCCGGGCTGCCGCAGCGTCATGACGGTGGCCGCCGAGGCGGTCGACGCGCTGCGCGCCGCCGGAGCGACGATCGCGACCGCCGAGTCGCTCACGGGTGGCCTGGTGTGCGCCTCGCTCGTCAGCGTGCCCGGCGCGTCCGACGTGGTGCGCGGGGGAGTCGTCGCCTACTCCGCCGACGTCAAGATCGCGATGCTCGGTGTGGACGAGGCGCTCGTGGCCGAGCGGGGCACGGTCGACGCCGACGTCGCGGCGGCGATGGCCACAGGAGTCCGCGATCGGCTGGGCGCGACGTACGGCGTCTCGACCACCGGGGTGGCCGGTCCGGGGCCCAGCGAGGGCAAGCCGGCCGGCACCGTCCACGTCGCGGTGGCGGGGCCTCGAGGGGTCGAGACCAGGCTGCTGACGCTGTCCGGCGACCGCGACCAGATCCGCTCCGAGACGGTCGATGCGCTGTTGTCGTGGCTGGTCGCTAGGCTGGGGGAAGAATCTCGCACTCGTCGAGGTTGAGCACTACATGGCAGCGATGGACGGAGGCGCCCGATGACCGCGATGCGACAGCTCGTCGGCGAGGTGCTCCGCGCGCGCCGCATCGCCCAGGGCCTCACGCTGCGCGACGTGTCGAGCAAGGCGCGCGTCAGCCTCGGCTACATCTCCGAGGTCGAGCGCGGTCAGAAAGAGGCCAGCTCCGAGCTGCTCGCTGCTCTGGCCGGCGCCCTCGAGGTACCGCTGTCGAAGGTCCTGCTCGACGTCAGCGCGATGCTCGAGCTCGAAGAGGCGTCGGTCGACCAGATCGCCAGCATCTCCTCGATCGCTCCCGACGTCTCCGTCTCGGCCGCTTGACGCCCTCGCCCGGCCCCTTGCTCTACGGAGCCGCTCGATGAGGCACAGCGAATTCTGGGACCTCATGGACCGTCATCTCGGCGCGGGGTACGCCAAGGTCTGGGCCGACACGCACGTCATGAGCGTCCTCGGAGGACGAACAGCCGTCGAGGCGCTCGACGCCGGCGAAGATCCCAAGACGGTCTGGCGGGCCGTCCACGCCACGCGTGGCCTGCCCGCGTCCGAGCGCTGACCGCGGTCGCCGAGCAGGCGACGTGGCGTGAGGGTTCGCCTCGGGCTTCGCCCTCACGGTGGCCAGGGAGGCCGCTTGCGGCTGACCGTGAGCGGAGCGAGGCGACGTGACGCAAGCCTGGCGGCTGTGGTTCGCCTCGGGCTTCGCCCTCACGGTCGCTGCGCTCCCTGGCGGACGAGGGGTAGGGCGGTCGCTGCGCCCCTGGCGGACGGGGGGTAGGGCGGTCGCTGCGCTTCCTGGCGGACGAGGGCTCAGCCCAGGCGCTCGCCCGTCGTGGTGGAGAACACGTGGACGCCGGTGTCGTCGACCGGGACCACGTCGATGGTCTCTCCCTTGGCCGGCAGGTTGCGCCAGTCGACGCGGGTGACGATCGGTCGTGAAGCCCCTCCCACCGCCGCACGTCCATATACGTAGGCGTCGGCCCCCAGCTCCTCGACGACGTCGACCTCGACCTTGAGCCCGGCGTTGCTGATCGCCAGGTTCTCGGGCCGTACGCCCACCATGACGGTCGTCGTGTCCGCATCTGTCAGCGTGGCGCACGGCACGCGGATCATGCTGTCGCCGAATCGCACGCCGCCGTCGATGACCGGCAGCTCGACGAGGTTCATGCCGGGCAACCCGAGGAAGCCCGCGACGAACAGGGTGGCGTCGCGGCAGCTCGACCTGTCGCTGGGCACAGCACCGACCAGGCCGAGCGGCTCGGCGGGTACCTCACCCGGCAGCACGTCGACGGGGTCCTCCTGCTGTCGCTCCACGACGACGAGCCGTCCCCGGTGACCTCGACGCACGCGAGCTCCCGGTCGTCGTCGGCGGCCGCTCCGCGCACTGGTCGGGCTCGTACGTCGACGTCGACAACGTCGACGGTGGTCGGCAGGCCGTGACCCAACTGCTCGACACGGGACGGCGCACGATCGCCACGATCTCGGGGCCTCAGGCGATGGCGTCGGGCCGGGATCGACGCGAGGGGTACGGCGCCGCGGTCGAGGCGGCCGGGTTGGTGCTCGACGACGGTCTGGTGGTCGAGGGCGACTTCAGCGAGCAGAGCGGCTGGGCCGGCATGGAAGAGCTGCTGACGAGACGTCCGGACATCGACGGGGTCTTCGCGGCCAGCGACCTGATGGCGACGGGTGCGATGCGCTCACTGCGCACCCGGGGTCGCCGCGTGCCCGACGACGTCGCCGTCATCGGCTTCGTCGGCACCACGGCCTCCGAGACGACGGAACCTCCGCTGTCGACGGTGTGCCAGTGTGCCAGCCTCTGGTCGATCTCGGGCGCGGGATGGCCGAGATGCTCCTGCGCCACGTCGACGCCGACGAGCATGGAGTCGAGCACGTCGTATTGCCGGTCGAGGTCGAGGTCGTGCAGCGGGGGAGCAGCGTGCGCGACGCCGACTGATGCGGCGGGCGGCGCAAGGACTCGGCGTGTCGCCGAGGCGTCGAACACCTGTTCGGTTAGAGTCGTGCACAGGTTGGACGTCAGAAG
>JBEVGQ010000354.1:0-2502 GCA_040511655.1 Aeromicrobium sp.
GCCCCGGGGCGTCAGCCCTGGCGCCCCTTCATCCGGGGGTTCAGCTTGTTGATGACGAAGGTGCGGCCGCGACGCCGGACGACCTGGGCGCCCGGCTGGTTCTTGAGCGACTTGAGCGAGTTGCGGACCTTCATGACGTGCTCCTGGGAGGTGTCGTGGTGGGCGATGTGGGATCGACGAGTCCGCGCTGGACCGCGCGGACCAGGCGTCGCGGCACCCGGTGGGTGGTGCCGTCGACCGTGACGGGCACGAGGGCGACGGGGGTCGCCTTCCAGCTCGACCGGCGGTGACGGGTGTTGCTGCGCGACGTCTTGCGCTTCGGTACGGCCATGATTCTCCTGGGGGTGTACGGGGTGTACGGGGTGGGCGTGTCAGGCGGGCTGGCGGGTCGGCCCGAGCCACGGCTCGAAGCCGTCCTCGCGGCACTCCCAGATCGAACCCCGCTCGGCGAGCTCGGCGTCGGTCAACAGGCAGGCGCGGAAGGTGGCGACGAGCTCGTCGCGGCCGGCGCCGATGCCCGTGACCAGCAGCCGGGTGTGTGGCTCGGTGGTGCCGTGCTGGCAGGGTCCGACGCTCAGCTGGCCACCGGCGCCGTCCCATTCGCACACCTGGTCGTGACGGGTGGGCAGCCAGAAGCAGCCGCGCGAGCGTCGCGCCCCGCCGCCGAGCGCCTCGAGGTTCGACATCAGCCGCTCGGGGTGGAACGGCCGGTCCGAGCGCAGCTCGACGGTCCACGCATCGCCCGCCTCGAGCAGGCCGACGTGGGCGTCGTGGCCGGGGGCGACCCACGCCTCGGCGTCGTCGTGCCGGCGGTGTGCACCGACGATCGCGGCGGTGTCGATCGCGAGGTGGTCGATGACGTCGCGCGTGCCGGGTCGCATCAGCATGCGCAGCACGTCGCGATCGGTCTCGTCGATCTCACCGACCACCACGACGGTATCGGCGTACTCGACGAGGGCGGCCTGCACCTCGGCGACGCCGCGCGTGTCCTCGACCGACGTGTGCAGCGCGCGCTCGCGCAGCAGGTCGTCGCCCAGGACGTCGTCGCGGGCCGACGGTCCGTTGACGACCGCCAGCACCGCGGCGACGTGCAGCTTCGACGACAGCACCTGGTCGTGCGCCAGGATCGCGCAGACCTGCTCGGCGCCCGACGCGATCGGGAGGTGGGCGATGATCGTGCCCCACCGGCCGTCGTCGGCGAGGCGCTCCAGCGTCGGCATGATGTCCTCGCGCAGGGCGCAGCCCACGCAGGCGTGGTCGAGGTCGACGTGCACGTGCTCGACCACGCCGTCGACGTCGCTCACCAGACGCGTGAGCCGCTGGGCCTCGACGTCGATCGTGTGCCGCACGGTCACGGCGTGCGGGGCGTCCCACTGCAGCGCGATCATCGTGTGGGCCATCGCGTCGGCGTCGAGGCCGGCGAGCAGCACCAGGGGAGTCGTCCTCATGCGACGGTGCCGTAGCGACGGTTGAACTTCTCGACCCGGCCCTCGGTGTCGAGCACGCGGCCCTTGCCTGTCCAGAAGGGGTGGCTGGCGGTCGACACGTCGACGTCGACGACCGGGTAGGTCGCACCGTCGACCTCGACCGTCTCGCCCGAGCCGATGAGCGTCGACGACGAGACGAACACGAGGTCGCCGGACCGGTCCCTGAACGCGACCGGCGCGTACGTCGGGTGGATGCCCTTCTTCATGCAGTCCTCCTGTGAGTAGACTTAATGACAATGATTGTCATTCTACACGAATAGAAAGAGGGATCGCATGTCCAGGGTCTGCCAGGTCACGGGCGCGGAGGTGGGATTCGGACGCAACGTCTCGCACTCCCACCGCCGCACCAACAGGCGGTTCGACGTCAACGTCCAGAAGAAGCGCTACTGGGTGCCGAGCCTGGGGCGACACGTCACGCTGCGGCTCAGCGCACGCGGCATCAAGACCATCGACGTCCGGGGCATCGACGCCGTGGTCGCCGACATCCGAGCCCGGGGGGAGCGGCTCTGATGGCATCCAGGAGCAGCGACATCAGGCCGATCGTGAAGCTGCGCTCGACGGCCGGCACCGGGTTCACGTACGTCACGCGCAAGAACCGCCGCAACGATCCTGACCGCATCGTCCTGCGCAAGTTCGATCCCGTGGTGCGTCGCCACGTGGAGTTCAGGGAGGAGCGCTGATGGCCAAGAGAAGCAAGATCGTCGCCAACGAGCGGCGCAAGAACGTCGTCGAACGCCTGGCCGACCGTCGTGCTGAGCTGCGGGCCGCTGCCAAGGACGTCCGCCTGCCCATGGCCGACCGGATGGCCGCGGGACGAGCCCTGGCCGAGCTGCCGAGGGACTCGTCGCCCGTGCGCGTCCGCAACCGGGACCAGGTCGACGGTCGCCCGCGCGGCTACGTCGGCCTGGCCGGGCTGTCGCGCATCCGGTTCAGGCAGGCGGCTCACCGAGGGGAGCTGCCCGGCATCACCACGTCGAGCTGGTAACCCTCAGTGCTCCGCTGCCGTTGCGTCATA
>JBEVGQ010000355.1:0-7086 GCA_040511655.1 Aeromicrobium sp.
CCCACGACAGATGTCATGAGTCGCTGAAGGCGAGGTCCGTCAGACGAGCTGCCCGACAGCCAGCACGACGGCCAGGCCCGTCACCGACAGCACGGTCTCCATGAGCGACCAGGTCTTGATGGTCTGACCCACCGAGAGCCCGAAGTACTCCTTCACGAGCCAGAACCCGGCATCGTTGACGTGCGAGAAGAACACCGAACCCGCACCGATCGCCAGCACGATCAACGACACCATGACACCGGTCTGCGTCTCGGCGATGGGCACCATGATGCCGGCGGCCGTCACCGTGGCGACCGTGGCGGACCCCGTCGCCAGGCGGATGAGCACCGCGACGAGCCAGGCCAGCAGCAGGATCGAGAACCCGCTGTCCTCGACCCAGTCGGCGACGATCTGCGCGATGCCGGTGTCGATCAGCGTCTGCTTGAACCCGCCACCGGCACCGACGATGAACACGATGCCGGCGATGGGCGGCAGCGCCTTCTCGACCGTCGACATGACGTCGTCGCGGCTCATGCCGCCGCCACGTCCGAAGGTCACCATCGCCACGAGCAGGGCCAGCAGCAGCGCGACCGCCGGCGTGCCCACGAAGTCGAGTGCCTTCGCGAAGGCTCCCTTGGTGTCGGGCGAGATGACGTCGGCCAGGGTCTTGGCGAGCATCAGCACCACCGGCAGCAGCACCGTGGCCAGCGTGATGCCGAAGGACGGTCGCTGCTCGCGCTGCTCGCGGGCGTCGTACGTGTCGGGCGCCGGCACGTCGACCCATCGCGAGGCGATCTTCGCGAACAGCGGTCCTGCCACGATGATCGTCGGGATCGCCACGGCCACGCCGATGCCGAGCGTCAGGCCCAGGTCGGCGTCGAGCGTGCCGACCGCGGCGAGCGGGCCGGGGTGCGGGGGCACGAACGCGTGCATGGCCGACAGGCCCGCGAGGGCCGGGATGCCGAGCGCGATGACCGACTGCTCAGCCCGCTTGGCCACCAGGAAGACGACGGGAATCAGCAGCACCAGCCCGATCTCGAAGAACATCGGCAGACCGATGATGGCACCGATGAGCGCCATGGCCCACGGCAGCGTGCGGGGGCTCGAGCGGTCGACGATGGTGTCGACGATGCGGTCAGCACCGCCCGAGTCGGCCAGCAGCCGGCCGAACATCGCGCCGAGGGCGATCAGCACGCCCACGCTGGCCACCGTCTCGCCGACGCCCTTCGTGAAGCTCTCGACGATCTTGTCGAGCGGACGGCTGGCGATCGCACCGACGACCAGCGAGCCGATCGTCAGGCCGAGGAACGGGTGCAGCTTGACCACGGTGATCAGGGCGACGATCAGCGCGATGCCGACGAGTGCCGCGGTGAGCAGCTGTCCTGTGCCCGCGGACGGCTCGACGGTCTCGGTCGCGGCGGCGAGTGCGGTGATCATGAGGCGTTCTCCTGGGTGAGTCCGGCCGCGGCGACGAAGGCGTCGACGATCGCGTCCGGCGGCGGGGTGATGTCGAAGGCCCAGCCGCGCTCGTCATCCTGCAGCGGCTCGAGCGTCTTCTCCTGCGACTCCAGCAGCGACAGCGGCATGAAGTGGTCACGGCCCTCCATGCGGGACCGGATGAGGTCGTGCGAGCCGGTGAGGTGCAGGAACAGGGTGCGCGGTGCGGCATCGGTGAGGATGTCGCGGTAGACGCGCCGCAGCGCCGAGCAGCTGACGACTCCCCCGTCGGCACCGTGCTGGGCCAGCCACCGGCCGATGTCCTCGAGCCAGGGCCACCGGTCTTCGTCGGTCAGCGGCGTGCCGGCCGACATCTTGGCGATGTTGGCCTCGGAGTGGAAGTCGTCGCCGTCGACGTACTCGACACCGAACCGGTCGGCGAGCTCGTGGCCCACGGCCGACTTGCCGACACCGGAGATGCCCATGACCACGACCAGAGGAGATGCGTCCATGCCCTGACACTATGTCTGGACGATCGCGGGCGCGACCCACAGGTGCGACTTTCGGCGGCCGGTCCTCGACCGACGGACGATGCCGTGGCCCGGCGTCATTCCTACCGTTGACGCATGACGTCGTCCCCTCGATACCTCCGCCCGGCAGCCGGGATCTTCCTCGCCGCACCCTGGTTCGCAGAGATGGCGTGGGGCGGCATCCCGGTCACCCAGCTGCCGCTGGTGCTGCTGTTCCTCGCACCTCTCTACGGCAGCGCGGCGTTGCTGATCCGCGAGGTCGTCCGCCGCACCGGACGCGGGTGGCCGTCGATGCTGCTGCTGGCGGCGGCCTTCGGCGTCCTGCAGGCGGGGGTCGTCGACCAATCGCTGTTCAACCCCTCCTACGGCCGCTTCGACTTCCAGCACCCCGTGCACGTCGGCGGAATCGACGTCAGCCTCTACTACCTCCTCGCCTTCGTCAGCGGCCACGTCGTCGCGAGCATGGCCACGCCGATCGCCCTGACCGAGGCCTGGACGCGCGAACCGGCGCGGCGCAGGCCGTGGCTGAGCCGTCGGGGGGTCTGGGCGGTCGCAGCGGTCTACGTGCTCGCCAGCGTCGTCAACCACCTCGGCGTCAAGGAGGACGAGGGCCATGGCTTCCAGGCAGCGCCCGCGCAGACCCTGACGGCGATCGTCGTTGCCGCACTGCTGGTGACGGCGGCGCTGCTGTGGCGCCGCCACGACGTCACGGACGTCCGGGTGCCGAAGCCCGCCGTGGTCCTGGCGATCGGTTTCGTTGCGTACCTGCTCTACCTGCCCGGCGAGACGGCGTCCGCATTCGCCGTGGGGGTCGTGGTGGTGGCAGGAGTCGTCGGCGCGGTCGGCCGGTGGTCGACGAGTCCTCGCTGGACCGACGGCCACGTCACGGCCCTCGTGATGGGCTCGGTGATGGTCGGCGTCGTCATGCCGTTCCTGGTCGATCCGTACGACAACTCGGTCGACGCCGGTCGCGAGCTCGTCCAGGACGTGGCGGCGGCGACGGTGTGCCTGCTGGGGGTCGCCGCGACGTGGCTGAGACTGCGGCGCCTCGCGAGGCGACCGGCTACATCAGGTCCTTGAGCTCTTTCGGCAGCTCGAACGGCTGATCGCCCTGGGCCGGGAAGCCGAAGGCGTTCGCGCCGTCGGCCTTGGGCGCGGTGCCGGACGCCGCCGCCGCGCGCTTGGCGGGGTGGCCCGACACGCGCTTGCCCTTCTTCTTCTGCTGCGGCTTCTGCTTGGCCCCGGCGCGCTTGCCGGCTCCGGGGAGACCGGGCATGCCCGGCATTCCGGGCATCCCGCCGCCCTTGGCCATCTGCTGCATCATCTTGCGCGCGTCGAAGAAGCGGTCGACGAGGCCGTTGACGTCCTTGACCTGCGTGCCCGAACCCTTGCTGATGCGGGCACGGCGCGATCCGTCGATGATCTTGGGGTTGTCGCGCTCGGCAGGTGTCATCGACAAGATGATGGCCTTGATCTTGTCGACCTCGCGGTCGTCGAAGTTCTCGATCTGCTCCTTGTACTGACCCATCCCGGGGATCAGACCCATGATCTTGGACATCGAGCCCATCTTGGAGATGGCTTCCATCTGCTTGAGGAAGTCGTCGAGGGTGAACGAGCCACCCATGAGCTTCTCGGCGTCCTTGGCGGCCTGCTCGGCGTCGAACGCCTTCTCGGCCTGCTCGATCAGGGTGAGCATGTCGCCCATGTCGAGGATGCGGCCGGCCATGCGGTCGGGGTGGAACGCGTCGAAATCGGTCAGCTCCTCGCCGGTCGACGCGAACATGATCGGACGGCCCGTGATCGACCGCACCGACAGCGCGGCACCACCGCGGGCGTCGCCGTCGAGCTTGGTGAGGACGACACCGGTGAAGTCGACGCCCTCGAGGAAGGCCTCAGCGGTGACGACGGCGTCCTGGCCGATCATCGCGTCGATGACGAACAGCACCTCGTCGGGGTCGACCGCGGCACGGATGTCGGCGGCCTGCTGCATCAGCTCGGCGTCGATGCCGAGACGTCCGGCGGTGTCGACCACCACGACGTCGTGCAGGGTGCGGCGGGCCTCGGCGAGTCCGGCGGTCGCGACCTGGATCGGGTCGCCGACGCCGTTGCCCGGCTCGGGCGCGTAGACGGTGACGCCGGCCTGCTCACCGACGACCTGCAGCTGGTTGACGGCGTTGGGACGCTGGAGGTCGGCCGCGACGAGCATGGGCGACTTGCCCTGCTCCTTGAGCCACAGCCCGAGCTTGCCCGCGAGCGTCGTCTTGCCGGCACCTTGGAGACCGGCCAGCATGATGACGGTCGGGCCGTTCTTGGCGTAGCGGATGCGGCGCGTCTCGCCGCCCAGGATCTGGATCAGCTCGTCGTTGACGATCTTGATGACCTGCTGGGCGGGGTTGAGCGACTGGCTGACCTCGGCGCCGAGGGCCCGCTCCTTGACCCGGGCGATGAAGTCGCGGACGACCGACACGGCGACGTCGGCATCGAGCAGGGCGACCCGGATCTCACGGGCGACGGCATCGATGTCGGCCTCGGAGAGTCGACCCTTGCCGCGCAGGTTCTTGAACGCTGACTGCAGGCGGTCTTGCAGGGTGTCGAACATGGGGCTGCGACGTCCTCAGGTGGAAGAAACGAGATCTGGTCAACTCTAACCGAGGACCCCAGGTCATCCCCCCGCATGGGGCGGTGCGCCAGCGTCCACGGCCCTGGCGCGGCGGTGCGCCAGCGTCCAGGCCGCCGGTGATCTTGGACGCCAGCGCACCGCCCAGGGGTCGAGGTGGCTCAGGCGAGGGCGGTGGCGATGGCGGCGCGCAGGGTCTGGGACGTGGCGTCGTCGAGGCGGCGTCCGTCGGCGTCGACGACGTAGAAGACGTCGCGCACCTCGTCGCCGTACGTCGACATGTGCGCAGACCGGATCGAGAGCCCCGACGACGCGATCTGGTCGCAGACCGTCCACACCAGTCCGCGACGATCGAGCGCCCGCACCTCGATCGCGGTGGCCGTCTCGGTGACCCGGCCGAGCAGACGGACGCGCGCGTCGGGGGCGTCGGCGATCGACGACAGCTCGAGGCGTCCGGCGAGGTCGAGCTCGCCGGCCATCGCCGGACGCAGTCGCTCGGTCAGCCGTGCCGGGTCGACGTCGGCGCGCGACACCTCCCACAGCGTCACCGCCGCGTCGTCGAGCGTCACGGTGCGCGCCGAGCGGACGGCCAGGCCGGCCAGGGCCAGTCCCCCGGCGAGATCTGCCATGACGCCGGCCCGGTTGGCGGTCACGATCGTCAGCAGCGAGCCGCCGCGGTGCGACTCGACGGTGAGGCTGAAGTCGGATGGTCCGGTCGTCCCGTGGACGGGGATCGGCACGTGCTCGGGCCAGCCCTCGTAGGTCGTGGCGTCGGGCGTCGGGACCGACTCGTCGAGCACGCGGCGTACCTTGCCGACCAGCCCCTCGACGAGACCCTGCCGCCAGCCCGACCACGCCGTCGGGCTCGTGGCCCGCGCGTCGGACGCCGTCAGCGCGCTCAGCAGGTCGAGGAAGTCCTCGGTCTCGACGATCTCGGACACGTTGGCCGCTGTCGACGGGTCCTCGATGTCGCGCCGCGTGGCGATCGTGGGCAGCAGCAGGTGCCACCGGACCAGACGGCCGATCGTCGCCGCGTCGTCGGCCGAGAAGCCCCACCGCGTCGCGATGTCGACGGCCATCGGCTGCCCGACCTCGGAGTGGTCGCCGTCGCGGCCCTTGCCGATGTCGTGCAGCAGCGCGGCGACCGCGAGCAGGTCGGGCCGCGCGACGTCCCGCTTGAGCCCGGCCGCGTTGACGCACGTCTCGAGGCTGTGGCGGTCGACCGTGAAGCGGTGCACCGGCGACGACGACCCCCGCAGCCGGATGTCTTCCCACTCCGGCAGCACCCGGTCGATCACTCCGGCGAAGTCGAGCTCGTCCCAGACCGGCAGCAGGCCGGGGCCGGCCGTCAGCAGGTCGACGAGGTGACGGGTCGACGACGGCGACCACGGCGCGGGCAGCTCGCCCATCGTCGTGGCGAGCCGGCGAGCCGACCCCGGGCTGATCGGCAGGCCCTGACGGGCGGCGGCGGCCGCGGCACGCAGGGCGAGCTCGGGATCGGTGGACGGGTCGGCGTCCTTGGTGACGATGACCTCGCGGTCGAGCACGCCGACACCGTCGTCGAGGGCGACCACGAGCGGACCCCTGGACGTGAAGGCGCGCTTGCGGGTGATGGGCTCGAGGGCGTCGTCGACCTTGCGCCAGGCCAGCGAGGCCAGGTGCGCGATGCGCCGGCCGACATGGCGCGCGTGCAGGTCGAGCTCGACCGGCTGCATGCCCAGCAGCCGAGCGACGTCGGGGATCACGTCGGCGTCGAGACGCTCCATGCGGCGTCCGACGGTCTCGTGCAGCGCGTCGCGGATGTCGAGCAGCTCGCCACGCAGCATCTCGGACTCGCCGTGGGGGACGTCGATCAGCCAGGTCGCGACGAGCGCTCGCAGGATGACGCTGTCGCGCAGACCGCCGCCCGACTCCTTGAGGTCGGGAACGGCCGCGTGCGCCAGCCAGCCTGACCGCTCGATCCGCGACAGACGTGCCGCACGGACCTCCTCGACGCGGGAGCGCGCATCGCGGCGCCAGTCGGCCAGCACCTGCGAGCGCAACGTCATGACGAGCCCCGCGTCGCCGGCGACCGGACGGGCGTCCAGCATCCCCATCGCCGCCCGGTGGTCGGTGGCCGCGGCCTCGCGCATCTGGATCGTGTCGCGGACCGAGTGGTCGAGCGCCACGCCGTCGTTCCAGAGGGGATACCAGACGGCCTCGGCCACCTCGCGCACGACGGACTCGTCGATCGCGGGATCGTGCAGCAGGACGACGTCGAGGTCGCTGAACGGCGACAGCTCGGAGCGTCCGTACCCGCCGACGGCCACGAGGGCCAGCCCTGATCCCTCGCGGGGGTCGCCACCCTGGGCCGGGGTCGCGTCGGCGAAGAGCTGACGCAGCCGCCGGTCGGCCTCGAGGGCCCGGTCGGCGCGGCGGCGGGCGAGCTCGGGGCGGTCGGTCACGCCCACAGGCTAGCGGGAAGCCCGAACGACGCTGGGCCTGACGTTCTGCCCGACACGCCATCGGCGTGTCTGCGAAAAC
>JBEVGQ010000356.1:0-6223 GCA_040511655.1 Aeromicrobium sp.
CGCTCGCGAGCGTGCTCGGGGTGAGTTTCGTGAGCTGGCGGCGATGTTGGAGTTCCGTGATGTCGAGCTGGGGCGCATCGAGGCCGAGGTGGAGTCGCCGGTGAGGCGGTTCTTCGAGCGTGGCGCGATCGCCTTGGCGGTCGGTGAGGCGATGGGCTTCAGTGAGGGGCAGGTGCAGTATCGGTTGTCGTTCGCCGAGACCGTCCGCGATCAGTCGCCGACCACGTGGGAGGCGTTTGGTGAGGGGCGGGTCGATCTGGCGCGGGTGCGCGAGATCGGGCACACGATCGGTCAGCTGAAGCGGGCCGAGTCCGTCCACCGGCTCGACCAGCGGGTCGTGGCCTATGCCGAGACGCACACGGTCGCTGAGCTACGTGCGTGGTTGAAGCAGTTCGTGCGCCGGGTTGAGGCCGACCTGGCGGTCGAGCGGGCTGAAGATGAGCGGGCCAAGCGGCAGGTGTCGTTCCAGCATGGTGACGATTCGATGGGATTCATGGGTGCCTACGCGCCCTCGCACGAGATCGCTGCGGTCGAAGACCGCATCCGCAAGGCAGCACGCAGGCCTGTCGACGCCGATGATCAGCGCACGGTCGCCCAGCGTGAGGCGGACCTGCTGATGGCGTGGCTCCTTTCGACAAGCTCAAGGGGCGAGGGTGACGCCGCCGAGGCCGTGATCGACGCGAACATCGCCGTCACCGTCGACGCGGACGTCCTGGCCGGCGCGAACCCGGGGTGCGCCGAGTCCGCGGACGGACGATGGGGTGTCCCGGCGCAGTGGATCGCCGATGTCGTCGGGTCGGGCAGCACCTTCTGGCACCGGATCGTCGTCGACCCGGTCAGCGACGACGTCCTCGCCCACGAATACCTCGGCAGATTCGCCCCTGATGTCCTCAACATCGCGCTCAGATTCTTGTACGGAACCTGCCAAGGTCCCGGATGCATGGTGCCGGCCGAGCGATGCGACATCGACCACCGGATTCCATTCCCCGAAGGCCCTACCCGCGGTGACAACCTCGGACCGTTGTGTCGAAGACATCATCGATACAAAGGCCACGGGATCCTGCACTGGACGACCAGACCCGTGGCTGCGTGACGCCCCTTTCGACAGGCTCAAGGGGCGGGGGTCGCTCAAGGGGCGGGGGGCGAATGAGCCGGCCTGTAAGCCGGATCCTGTCGTGGGCGACCATCCATCTGGGACGCCCATTGCTGGACGCCTCGTGCAACCTACCCGCTGACATCGGACGAGCAGCCCGTCAGCGCAAGCCGCGCACCGCCGAAGCGGCATGCGGCTCTCTTGGTCTTGCTCCCGGTGGGGTTTACCTAGCCGCCCCGGTCACCCGGAGCGCTGGTGAGCTCTTACCTCACCGTTTCACCCTTACCCGCACCACCACTCAAAAGAGCGATGGCCGCTGGCGGTCTGATTTCTGTGGCACTGTCCCGCACGTCGCCGTGGGTGGCCGTTAGCCACCACCGTCGCTCTGTGGAGTCCGGACTTTCCTCGACGCCCCGCGAGGGACGCCGCGGCCGCCCGGCCGACTCATTCGCGTCGCCGATCCTACCTCCCAGGCGTCGGGTAGGTTCTGCGCGTGACGCACGACCTCGGATCCCTCGCGGAGATCATCGGCTTCCTGGTGGCCATGACGGTGCTCGCGCAGGCGTGCGCGGACGAAGGACTGTTCACGTCCCTCGGTGCGCGCGTCGCCCGTGGGGCGCGTGGCTCGAGCCGGCGGCTGCTCGCGTACGCCGTCGGCGTCGCCGCGATCGTGACCGCCACGTTGAGCCTCGACGCCACCGTGGTGCTGCTGACGCCGGTGCTGCTCGCCGCCTCGGCACGCCGGTCGTACGCCTTCGCCTCGGTGCGGCTGGCCAACTCCGGCTCGACGCTGCTGCCGGTGTCGAACCTGACCAACCTGCTGGCCTTCGCCTCGACAGGACTCACATTCTTCGGGTTCACGTGGGCGATGCTGCCCGTGTGGATCGTGGCCGTGGTCGCCGAGTACCTCGTGCTGCGCTTCTGGTTCAGGGACGAGCTGCGAGAGGCCTCGCCCGTCCCGGACGAGGCACAGCCCGTACCCCTCGTGCCGGTCACGGTCGTCGTGCTCGTGCTGGTCGCCCTCGGCAGCGGGCTCACTCCGTGGATCCCCGCGACCGTGGGCGCGATCGTGCTCGGCGCGCGGGCGCTCGCACGCCGGATCTCCACCTGGCGCGAGCTGCTCGACGCCGCCAACCTGCCCCTGGCCGCCGTCATCATGGCGTGGGCGTTCGCGGTCGGCTGGATCGGCTCGACCAGTCTGGGCGACCGCCTCACCGACGCGCTGCCGTCCGGCCACGGGCTCTGGTCGCTCCTGGCCGTCGCCGTGATCGCGATGGTCGCGGCCAACGTCGTCAACAACCTGCCCGCCACCTTGCTGCTGCTCCCCGCCGCAGAGGCTGCTGGCCCCGCCGCCGTGCTCGCGCTGCTGATCGGCGTCAACGTCGGCGCCAACCTGACCCTGATCGGATCGGTCGCCAACGTCCTGTGGCGCAAGTCGGGTGGCAAGACGGTGTCGACGGCGCGCGAGTTCCACGCGATCGGCTTCGCGACGACGCCCGTGCTGGTCGTCGTGTGCACGGTGGTGCTGTGGGCTTGGACGTCGCTCATCTGGTGACGGATAGGGTCGACCCGTGCTGATCCTGCTCCCCCCGTCCGAAGGCAAGACCCGGCCCATGGAGGGAGCGCCGCTCGACCTCGACACGCTGTCGTTCGCGAGCCTGACGCCCGTGCGCGAGCTGCTGCTGCGCACCCTCGTCAAGCTGTCGTCCGGCAACCCGAAGCGGGCTGCCGAGGTGCTCGGGCTCGGCCCCACGCAGGCCTCCGCCATCGCGGTCAACGCCGCACTCACGGAGGAAGCGACCGCACGCGCCGACGAGGTCTACACCGGCGTGCTCTTCACCGCGCTCGACCTGCCGAGCCTGGCGCCTGACGCTCGCCGCCGGGCCGACGAGTCGCTCGCCGTCGCCAGCGCACTGTTCGGACTGCTCCGTCCGTCCGACCACATCCCGGCCTACCGCCTGTCGGGCACCGTCACGCTCCCCCGGCTCGGCCCCGTCGCGGGACGCTGGCGCACGACGCTGCCGCAGGTCATGACCGAGGCCGCCGGCGACGGCCTGCTGGTCGACCTGCGGTCAGGCACCTACACCGCGCTCGGCAAGCCCCCGGCTCAGGTGGCCGACCGCACCGCGACGATGCGGGTGCTGCACGAGCACAACGGCCAGCGCAAGGTCGTCAGCCACTTCAACAAGGCCACCAAGGGACGCATCGTCCGGGGGCTGCTGGAGGCCGGCGCCGACCCCGGCACGGTCGACGAACTGCAGTCGACGCTGGCCGACCTCGGCTGGACGGTCGAGCGGGTCGGCACCCGGCTCGACGTGGTCGTCGACGAGGTCGCGACCAGCTAAGGGACGATGTTGAAGCTGCGCAGGGACGCAGGCCCGTCGGGCCACCATGCGGCCGTCGTGATCGATGCAGGCGACAGCTCCATCTTGTAGATCACGCTCATGGGTGCGTCGAGCGCGAGCCGCACCAGCATCTTGATCGGCGTGACGTGACTGACCACGAGAACCGTTCGTCCGGCGTACGTCGTCAGCAGCCGGTCGCGAGTAGCTGCGACGCGCTCGAACACCGAGTCCATCGACTCGCCGCCGGGAGGCGCGACCGTGCTGTCGGCGAGCCACGCCGTGAGCTCGGCACCCCACCGCTGCTGGATCTCGGCGAAGGTGTGCCCGTCCCACTCGCCGAACGCGGTCTCGATGAGTCCGTCGTCGATCTCGACGGGCAGACCCAGGACGTCTGCAGCAGCCGCGGCGGTCTCGCGCGTGCGGAGCATGGGCGAGGCGACGATCGCGTCGATCGACGTGCGGTCGGCCAGCCAGGCAGCCGCGCGGCGGGCCTGGTCGCGGCCGGCCTCGGTCAGCTCGGGATCGTTGTCTCCCCCGCTGCCGCTGAACGCCTTGCGCTCGGTGGCTGCCGTGACACCGTGCCGCAGCATCACGAGCGTCGTCGCCGTGCCCGAGGCGCCGCCCCATCCCGTCGCCGGGGCCTTCGCAGGCTCAGGTGCCGCACGACCGTCGAGCGCAGCGTTGACGAGGGCGTCGGCGGCTCCGTTCTCGGCGCGCGGCACCCACGTCCACGTGGTGCCTGCCGGCGCCAGTCTGCGCGCCTCCTGCGCCAGCGGCACCATGCTGGGGTGCTTGACCTTCCAGCGTCCGGCCATCTGCTCGATGACCAGCTTGGAGTCCATCCGCACCTCGAGCTCGGCGCCGGGCGTGTGCTCGGCGTACAGCTCGAGGCCCGCGATGAGGCCGCCGTACTCGGCGACGTTGTTGGTCGCGACGCCGATCGTCTCGCCACGCTCAGCGATGACCCGACCGGTCTCCGCGTCTCGGATCAACGCACCGTAGGCGGCGGGGCCGGGATTGCCGCGCGAGCCGCCGTCGGCCTCGACGATGACCCGCGAGGTCACAGACCGGACTCGGGTGTGCGGATCAGGATGCGGCTGCACTCGGGGCACCGCAGCACCTCGTCGTCCGGCTGCGCAGCGAGCTCGCGCAGGTCGGCGCCGTTGATCTCGAGCCGGCAGCCCTCGCAGCGACGGGCGCGCAGGGCCGCCGCGCCGGTGCCGTACTGCGACCGCAGCTTGTCGTAGAGACCGATCAGATCGGCCGGCACGCCGCCGACGACGGTGCCGCGCTCGGCCTGCGCGTCGGCGGCCTGCTGGTCGAGGACGGCGATCGCGGCGTCGCGGGCGGCGATCTTCTGCTCGAGCTCGGCGGTGACGGCGGCCAGGTCGCCCTGGACGTTGGTCAACCGGGCCTGCGCCTCCTCGAGCGACTCCATGATCTCGAGCTCGTCGTCCTCGAGCGTGCCGATGCGGCGCTCGAGGGCGACCAGCTCGTGCTGCAGGCTGGCAAGGTCCTTCGGGTTGCTGACGGCGCCCGAGCTGAGACGCTCCTCGTCGCGCGTGCGACGAGCCTTGACCTGCTCGACCTCGGCGTCGGCCTTCGTCTGGGCGCGCGTCAGGTCGGACACCGCGGTGTCGTGCTCGATGCGCTGGCCGTCGAGCTCCTTGGCCCGGGCCTCGAGCTCGACGATCTCGGCGAGCTCGGGAAGGGTGTTCTTGCGGTGCTGCAGCTGGGCGAGGATCGAGTCCTGGGCCTGCAGCTCGAGCAGCGCGGCTTGGGCGGTGGGGTCGGCTTTCACAGTCACACCGTACCGGGCAGGTATGCGGTCCAGGGATCGGTCACGACCGTCGACACCCTCGTCTCGAGACCGGGCAGCGCCTCGCCGAGGGCCGCCGCCGCGACGGGCAGCCACGTCCACTCCGCCGACCAGTGCGGCACGTCGATGACGGCGCACGGATCGCCCTGCTCGAGGTGCTCGCTGACCGGGTGGTGGCGCAGGTCGGACGTCACGTAGACGTCGGCGCCCTGTGCCTGTGCCTCGGACAGCAGGAAGTCGCCCGATCCTCCGCACAGCGCGACGGTCTGGATGATCCGACCGGAGTCGCCCGCGATGCGCACCGCACTGTGGTGCGACGGCAGGCTGGTGGCGACCCGCCGCGCGAACTCGTCGAGCGTGACCGGCGAGGCGAGGGTGCCGATGCGGCCGCTGCCTCGCTCGGGCGAGTCGTCGGGCTCGAGCGGGCGGACGTCCTGGACGCCCAGCGCGAACGCCATGGACTCCGAGACGCCCCGCGGCGGGCTGTCGGCGTTGGTGTGGCACGTGTGCAGGCCGATGCCGTGGCTGATCAGCCGGTGGACGACCCGGCCCTTGGGCGAGTCGGCCGCCACCGAGGTGACGCCCTTCAGCCACAGCGGGTGGTGGACCACCACGAGGTCGGCCCCCCACTCGACGGCCTCGTCGACGACGGCTGCGACCGGGTCGACGGCCAGCAGCACCTTGGCGACCGGGGCCTCGGGATCGCCCACGACCGTGCCGACGGCGTCCCAGTCGTCGGCCCAGCTCGGGTCGTAGAGGTGGTCGAGGACCGAGACGACGTCGCTCAGGACGGTCATGTCGGACGGGTGCCAGGCGTCTGCTTGGCCGTCAGCGAAGCATCGCGCACCACGACGTCGCCGAGGGCGTCGTCGATCGCCGCCATCACGTCGTCGTCGAGCGTGACGCCCGAGGCCTTGACATTGTCGGTGACCTGCTCGGGCCGCGAGGCACCGATGATCGCGGCAG
>JBEVGQ010000357.1:0-5239 GCA_040511655.1 Aeromicrobium sp.
TCGTCTCGCCCGACTGGCTGATCGCGACGACCAGCGTGCTCTTGTCGAGGATCGGGTCGCGGTAGCGGAACTCCGAGGCCAGCTCGACCTCGCACGGGATGCGCGTCCAGTGCTCGATCGCGTACTTGGCGACGAGGCCCGCGTAGGACGCCGTGCCGCACGCGATGATGACGATGCGGTCGACCTCGCGCAGCTCGTCGTCGCTGAGGCGCATCTCGTCGAGCTGCAGCTGCCCGGTCTGCGAGTGCCGTCCCAGGAGCGTGTCGGCGACGGCCTGGGGCTGCTCGTCCATCTCCTTGAGCATGAACCACTCGTAGCCGCCCTTCTCAGCGGCCGAGACGTCCCAGTCGACGTGGTACTCCTTGGTCTCGGCAGGAGCGCCGAAGAAGTCGGTGACCACGATGTCGTCGGGCGTGATCGTGACGACCTGGTCCTGGCCGAGCTCGACGGCGTCGCGCGTGTACTCGATGAAGGCTGCGACGTCGGAGCCGAGGAAGTTCTCGCCGTCTCCGCGACCGACGACGAGCGGCGAGTTGCGGCGAGCGCCGACGACGACGTCGGGCTGGTCGGCGTCGCAGATCACCAGGGTGAAGGCGCCCTCCAGGCGCTGGCAGACCGCGCGCACGGCGTCCGAGAGGTCGGGAGTACGCGCGAGCTCGTCGTGCAGCAGGTGGGCGACGACCTCGGTGTCGGTCTCGGAGAGCAGCTCGTGGCCGGCAGCCTCGAGCTCGGCCCGCAGGACGGCGAAGTTCTCGATGATGCCGTTGTGCACGACCGCGACACGCCGCGTCTCGTCGAGGTGCGGGTGCGCGTTGACGTCGTTGGGCGCGCCGTGGGTGGCCCAGCGGGTGTGTCCGATGCCGGTGTGGGTGACGGGCAGCGGCCTCGCAGCCAGCTCGGCATCGAGGTTCAGCAGCTTGCCGGCCTTCTTGGCCGAGTAGATCGTGCCGTCGCCGACGAGGGCCACGCCTCCCGAGTCGTATCCGCGGTACTCCAGCCGCCTCAGGCCGCCCATGACGACGTCGAGGGCAGACCGCTGACCGACGTATCCGACAATTCCGCACATGGGGGCCAGCCTACCGGCGACGGCGACACGACCCGGCGACCCTGCTGCCGACAGGGCCGGTGCGGGTACCACCTGACGCATTCCGGCGAGGATGCCGCCAGAATGAGGTCATGGCACACGAGCACTCCCCGTACGTCGAGCTGGAGAGGGCCGCATGGGCCGAGCTCGCAGGCGATGCGCCGCAGCCGCTCAAGCCCCACGAGGTCGAGCGCGTGCGGGGTTTCGGCGATGAGCTCGACCTCGAGGAGGTCCGCCAGGTCTACGTGCCGATGACACAGCTCATCAGCATGCGCGTTCGCCTGGCCGGTGCGCTCTACGAGGCGACCGAGGAGTTCCTGCACGCACCGCAGTCGCGTCGCACGCCGTTCGTCATCGGCATCGCCGGCTCGGTCGCGGCAGGCAAGTCGACGACGGCGCGCCTGCTGCGCGAGCTGCTGGCGCAGTCTCCCGAGCATCCGGTGGTCGAGCTCGTCACGACCGACGGCTTCCTCTTCCCGAACGCCGAGCTCGAGAGGCGCGGCCTGCTGAGCCGCAAGGGGTTCCCCGAGTCCTACGACCGCAAGGCGCTGCTGCGGTTCGTCATGGAGGTCAAGTCGGGCGTCGAGGTCGTCACGGCCCCCGTCTACTCGCACCTGACGTACGACCGCACCGACGAGGTCGTCACCGTCAAGGCCCCCGACATCGTCATCGTCGAGGGCCTCAACGTGCTGGCGCCGGCACGCCCCCGCGGCGACGGCTCCCCCGGCCTGGCCGTCAGCGACTTCTTCGACTTCTCGATCTACGTCGACGCGTCAGGCAAGGACCTGCGCCGCTGGTACGTCGACCGCTTCCTGGCCCTGCGCAAGACGGCCTTCGCCGATCCGGAGTCGTACTTCCACCGCTACAGCTCGTTCACCGACGACCAGGCCGTCGAGCGCGCGGGCGAGCTCTGGGACACGATCAACTGGCCGAACCTCAAGGAGAACATCGCCACCACGCGGGGCCGTGCCTCACTCGTGCTGCGCAAGGGCCCCGATCACGCCGTCGACTGGGTCCGCCTCCGCAAGATCTGACCCCCCCCAGGCGGCCCCGGACCCGCGCCCCGCGAGTGGCGCCGCTGCGTCAGATCGGCCGGACGTACTCGCCCGCCCATGCTGTCTGCCGAAAGCCCAGCTTCTCGTTGACGGCGATCATGTGCTGGTTGCTCGCGGCGTTGAACGTGATCACCCGACGGCGCCCCTCGAGCAGGTCGGCCGAGGCCTGCATCGCACGGATCTTCAGCGCCAGCCCCAGACCGTGGCCGCGGTGCTCGCGACGCACCAGGGTGTCCCACTGGTACACCTCCACGCCGTCGCCCGCGAACGCCAGCTGCGTGTGGCCGGCGAGGCCGCCGTCGGGTGCTCGCGCCACCACGACCTGCATCTCGCGACCGACACGCGCGAGATCGGCCTCGTCCTTGCGCACGCGGGCGGCGTCCCAGAACTCGTCCTCGAGCCCGGCCTCGCCGCTGGGCGCCTCGGACGTCAGCATGCGCCGCAGCTCGGCGTACTCGTCGATCCATTCGTCGGGGCACGCACCACGCCACGTCTCGAGGACGTACCCGGCCGACACCTGCAGAGGCGGCAGCACGGCCGGCAGGGAGAGCTCACGGATCGCGTCGAGGATGTCGAGCTCGAAGCCGTGTGCCTCGGCGAACCATCGCCCGGCGTCGCCCTCGGCGGCGACGGCCCATGCGGGCATCGCGAACGCCGTGGTCCGCTCGCGGGATCGGGCGATCGCGAGCAGATGTTCAAGCACCCGGGTGCCATGGCCTCGGCGGCGGTGACCCGGCGCCACGAACACCTCGACGAACGCGAACGACGTGTTGTCGCTCAGGGGCATGACGCACCAGCCGGCCGCGACCGCGACGCCCGTATCGTCTCGACCGACGACCGCGACGTTGGTGACGTACGGATCGTCCGTCAGGTTGACCCGCTTCTCGATCGGCAGCCACGGAGCGTCGAACGGCCGGCCGGACGCGCGCACGTAGATGTCGTAGAAGGGCCCGAAGGATGAGGGGGCGGCGAGGTCGACGACGTGGACCGTGGTCATGGCCCCAGCCTAGGACGCGCGCCAGTGGCGCACCCCGGTCGTCGAGTGGCGCGTTGTGGCGGGACACGACGTCTCAGAACCACAGAACTGCGCCAGTCGCGGATCCGGCCCCCGGCCTCGCGGGTGGGTCAGTGGCCGAGGGTGGTGCGGACGACCCCGGCGAGGTGCTGGGCGACGCTCGACGCCTCTTCGTGCGTCGATGCCTCGACCATGACGCGCACCAACGGCTCGGTGCCCGACTGGCGCAGCAGCACCCGTCCGCCGTCGCCGAGCCTGGAGCTCGCGATCGCCACCTCGCCCTGGAGGATCGGGTCGGTGTCGGCCCGCGACTTGTCGACGTCGGGGACGTTGACCAGCACCTGCGGCAGGCGCCGCATGACGGCCGCGAGCTGCGACAGCGACGAACCGGTCTGCTTCATGCGGGCCGCGAGGTGCGCCGCGGTGAGCACCCCGTCGCCCGTCGTGGCGTAGTCGCCCATGATGACGTGCCCGGACTGCTCGCCGCCCATGCTGAACCCGCCCGCGCGCATCGCCTCGAGCACGTAGCGGTCGCCCACCGCCGTCTGGATGACGGTGATGCCCGCCGCCTCGAGCGCCTGCACGAAGCCCAGGTTGCTCATGACGGTGGCCACGACGGTGTCGTCGACCAACCGGCCTGCGTCGCGGGCCGCCAGCGCCAGGATGGCCAGGATGTGGTCGCCGTCGACGACCGCGCCGGTCTGGTCGACCGCCAGGCAGCGATCGGCGTCGCCGTCGAACGCGAAGCCCGCATCGGCCCCGTGCTCGACGACGGCCTTCTGCAGGTCGTCGAGATGCGTCGATCCGCAGTTCTCGTTGATGTTGAGCCCATCGGGCTCGGCATGGATCGCGACGACCCTCGCGCCCAGCTGCTCGAAGACCTCGGGTCCGACCCGGTGCGCCGCGCCGTTGGCACAGTCGAGGACGACCGTGAGCCCGTCGAGCCGCGAGGGCGTCGAGTCGACCAGGTGCTTGACGTAGACGCCGACACCGGCGTGGCTGTCGCCGATGCGACCCACGTCGGCTCCGATCGGCCGGTCCCACGGCTCCTCGAGGCGCTGCTCGATGAGGCGCTCGATGTCGTCGTCGAGCTTGAGACCGCCGCGCGCCAGGAACTTGATGCCGTTGTCGGGCATGGCGTTGTGGCTCGCCGAGATCATGACGCCCATGTCGGCGGCCAGGTGAGACGTCAGGTAGGCGGCGCCGGGCGTCGGGACGATGCCGAGCCGGTGCACGTCGACCCCGGCAGACGCAAGACCCGCGACCACCGCGGCCTCCAGGAACTCTCCTGAGGCGCGGGGATCGCGGGCCACGACTGCTGTGGGGCGCTGGTCGGCGAACGCGCCGACCTCACCGAGGACGTGGGCCGCGGCGACCGCGAGGTCGACTGCGAGCTCGGCGGTCAGGTCGCGG
Source organism: Aeromicrobium sp. (assembly GCA_040511655.1). Lineage (GTDB taxonomy): Bacteria > Actinomycetota > Actinomycetes > Propionibacteriales > Nocardioidaceae > Aeromicrobium. Next base: position 4,568 of record JBEVGQ010000357.1, read on the forward strand.
TTCGCGACACCGCGAACGCCGTCAGTGCCAAAGATGCGGCCCACGTATGATCAGCGCTTGCTGTACTGGGGCGCCTTACGTGCCTTCTTGAGACCGGCCTTCTTGCGCTCCTTGATGCGCGAGTCGCGCGTGAGGAGTCCGGCCTTCTTCAGGACGGGGCGGTTGGCCTCTTCGTCGATCTGGTTGAGCGAGCGGGCCACACCGAGACGCAGGGCGCCGGCCTGACCGGTCATGCCGCCGCCGGTGACGCGGGCGATGACGTCGAAACGGTCCTGCAGACCGGTCTCGGCGAACGCCTCCTTGGCGATCTGCTGGTGCAGCTTGTTCGGGAGGTACTCCTCGAGCGGCTTGCCGTTGACGGTCCAGACGCCGGTGCCCGGCACGATGCGGACGCGAGCGATGGCCTCCTTGCGGCGGCCCGTGGCAGCACCGGGAGCGATCGTCGCCGGCTTGCTGGAGGTCTCGGACGCACCAGCCGACTCGGAGGTGTACGCGACACCCTCGGAGTTGGTCTGGAACTCGGTGGTCTCTTCGGTGGTGGCGGTCTCAGCCATGATGACGCTTACCTACTCTTTACTGGGAGATCTGCGTGATCTCGAACGGCTGGGGCTTCTGGGCGGTGTGCGGGTGCTCGGGGCCGGAGTAGACCTTGAGCTTCGTGATCAGCTGATC
>JBEVGQ010000358.1:0-9154 GCA_040511655.1 Aeromicrobium sp.
GCACGCCGTCGGTGGCGCCGATCGCGGTGAACGAGTGGCTGGCGCCGATCGCCTTGACCGAGTGCCCTGCGGCCACTGCGTGCTGGACGACCTCCACGACCTCGGCCGTCGACGCCGGGTGGGCGACGTGCACCGGGTGCGACTCGGCGCTGCGGCCCCAGTTCTGCCAGTGGTGCCGCGCCGTCTGCTGCACAGCCTGCTCAGCCAAAGTTCTTCCCTTCGCCTCGGTACGTCGGGACGACGTCGACCGATCCGGACGCCTCGACGACCGCGACGGAGTCGAAGCGCTCGCACATCTCGCCGGCCTTGGCGTAGCGCATCACGACGCGGTCGCCGATCGACAGGTCGCGGGCGGCGCGACCCTTGACGGGGCTCTGCACCTCGCCGGCGCCCTCGGTGCCGATGGGGCTGAGTCCAGGTGGCCAGGTGGGCAGCGGTTGGCGGTTCTTGTTGGTCGGACCGGAGGCGATGTAGCCGCCGGCGAACAGCGTCGCGATGTCCTTGGCCGGCTTGCGGACGACCGAGAGCACGAAGTACGCGGCGGGCCGCGACTCGAAGGCGTCGTAGCCGTCGAAGAGGACGGGCGAGAACAGGCCGGAGCCGGCGGTCAGCTCGGTGATCGCGGGGTCCTCGCCGGTGACCTCGAGGCTGCCCGTGCCACCGGCGTTGACGATCTCGAGCTCGGCGTGCTCGCCGACGGCACGCACGACCGCGCCGCGCCGCTCGAGCAGCTCGGCCGCCGAGCGGCGCTTGACCAGGCGCACCGCGCGCGAGGAGTCGGGCAGGCCGGCGATCTGGGCGTCGTAGAACATCACGCCCACCAGGTCGAAGCCGTGCCGCTGCTCGATCGCTGCAGCCAGGCGACGAGCCTGTCGCGCGGTGTGGACGGGGGATCGGCGCACGCCGAGGTGGATCGGGCCGAGCTTGAGCGATGCGTCGACGTCGATGCAGACGCGGATGGCCGGGTGGTCGGTGCCGATCAACGCGTCGATGTGGTCGAGCGACTCGACGCTGTCGACCATCACGGTGATGGCGGCTCGACGGCGCTCGTCGGCGACGAGGTCGAGCAGAGCCGCGCGGCTCGCGGTCGGGTACGCCAGCAGGATGTCGTCGAAACCGTGGTCGACGAGCCAGTTCGACTCGGCCAACGAGTACGACATGATGCCCGCGAAGCCGTCGCGCGCCAGCGTCTGCTCGATGATCGACCGTACGCGCACCGACTTGCTGGCCACGCGGATCGGCACGCCGCCGGCACGGCGCACGAGATCGTCGGCATTGGCCCACAGGGAGGTCGCGTCGACGAGCGCGAACGGTGTCTCGATCTGGCTCGTCGCGCCGAGCAACCGCTCGAAGGAGGCATCCATGCGGTCAGTATCTCGCAGGGGAGGATCACGGACGGGGTCGCGAGGGCGGCACCTGTGTGAGGGGGTTGACGCCGTCGACCCTTACGATGGAGGCTCGGGCCTCGCCCGTACGCCTCTGTAGCTCAGTCGGTAGAGCGCCTTACTTGTAATAAGGATGTCGCGGGTTCGAATCCTGTCGGAGGCTCCAGGCGACGGCGTTCCGCACCGAACGGCCGCGCGTCGAGTTCGTCCGGGTCTACAGTCGCGGCATGTGCCGAAACATCCGGGTGCTCCACAACTTCGAGCCGCCGACGACCGATGACGAGGTGCGCGAGGCCGCGCTGCAGTTCGTGCGCAAGGTCAGCGGCTCGACGCGGCCGTCGCAGGCCAATGCCGAGGCCTTCGAGCGCGCGGTCGACGAGATCGCCGCCGCGACCCGACGTCTGCTCGACGGGCTGGTCACCAAGGCGCCGCCGAAGAGTCGAGAGCTTGAGGCTGTCAAGGGACGCGAGCGGCACGAGAAGCGCATGGAGCGCGAGGTGCGTATCCGCACGGGCTCGGCCTAGCGGAGCAGCGCGTTGCGGCGACGTCTCAGGCGAGACAGCGCGGCAGCCCTGTGACCTCTTCGCGGGGCGGGTGATCGAGCATCAGGGCCGCCGGCGCACGTAGGTGTCGGTCTCCATGCGCAGGACCGGCTGACCCTCGTGGTCGAGTCGGCCGATCAGGGTCACCAGGGAACGGCTGATGTCGACGGGCGCGGCCGCGGTGATCTCGATGGTGCCGTGCAGCTGCATGCCTGCTCGGACCGCGAGCGTGAGCTGGACGTCGCGGATGGATCGACCGGCGATGATGTGCCACCGGTGGAAGGCGCCGAGGACTGCCAGGCGCTGGAGGACGCCCATCGTCTGGAGCCCGCTCGCGATGACCTCGCCGAAGAACCCGGCCCGCGCCGCGACGTCGTCGACGTGGAATGCCTGGGGGTCCCACTGCTCGGCGAAGCTCACGATGTCGTCATGCGTCAGAGACTGCTTGCCCAGGTCGATGACCTCGCCGATGGGAAGGTCGTCGGCGTACAGCTGATCTGACATGCGGCTGCCTCCGAGCGATGCGGGTGCGTCAGCGCGCTGGCGCACGGGACGGCCCAGCCTACGGTGCGTTCACATCCTGACGTTGACGTAAGCCGATCGCCGTGGCGACGTCCGGCCGGAGGGCAGCGCGGTCGTCCGAGGCGGGCTGATATGACTATGGCACAGGTCACCTATTTTGTGTCGAACTATTGACGCATCCGTAAATTGACACCTACGGTCGGAGCATCGCACTTCAAGGGAATGAGGAAACATGGCTTATGTCATCGGAGTCGACGTCGGCGGCACCTTCACGGACGCGGTGCTCGACGACGACGCGGGCACGATCGTCGCGGCCAAGGCTCCGTCGACCCCGCCGGACTACTCGCAGGGAGTGGTCGACGTCCTGGCCGTCCTCGCCGAGCAGCTCGGGGAATCCCTCGAGGAGATGCTCTCCAAGACCCACCACATCGCGCACGGCACGACCTCGTCGTTGAACGCCCTCGTCATGGGCAACGTCCCGGACGTCGGGTTCATCACCACCATCGGCCACCGCGACTCGATCTACATCATGAACGTCGAGGGACGCTACCTCGGCTCGTCGCCCGACGAGCTGCAGAACGTCCTGGGCCAGAGCAAGACCCACGGTCTCCTGCCGAAGCGTCTCGCGCTCGAGGTGATCGAGCGGATGGATCGCGACGGCAACGTGGTCGTCCGGCTCGACGAGGACTCGGTGCGCCGCGCAGCGCACGCGCTCGTCGACCAGGGCGTCAGTGCCATCGCGGTGTCGCTGCTGTGGTCGTTCCGCAACCCTGCCCACGAGCAGCGCGTCCGCGAGATCGTGCACGAGATCGCCCCCGACCTGTTCGTCGCCCTCTCCAGCGAGGTCAGCCCCCGCATCCGCGAGTTCGCCCGCAATGCCACGACGATCATGAGCGCGCAGATCGGGCCGGGGCTACGCGACTACCTGGGGACGCTCGAGAGCCGACTGGCCGACCACGGCATGACCGGCCCGCTGCTCGTGATGCAGTCCAACGGCGGCGCGATCGCCGCCTCCCAAGCCCCCGCCAACGCCATCAGCACCGTGGGCTCGGTCCTCACCGGCGGCGTCATCGGCGCCGTGTCGCTCGGCAAGCAGCTGGGGCACCGCAACATCATCTCGACCGATGTCGGCGGCACGACCTTCCTCGTCGGCCTGGTCGTCGACGGTGAGCCGGTGCGGGCGAGCAGCACGATCATCAACCACCACCCCATCAACGTGCCGACGCTGCAGGTGCACGCGATCGGCTCAGGGGGCGGTGCGATCGCGTGGATCGACCAGGGCGGCAACCTGCAGGTCGGCCCGCGCAGCGCGCAGTCCGTGCCCGGTCCCGCCTGCTATGGCGCGGGGGGCACCGAGCCGACCAACACCGACGCCAACCTCGTGCTCGGCATCCTCCCCGAGACCGGACTGCTCGGGGGCCGTAAGTCGCTGTCCCTCGAGGCGGCTCGGGCTGCGCTGAAGCAGAACATCGCCGATCCGCTGAACCTCACGGTCGAGCAGGCGGCCGCGGCGATCTACGCGGTGCAGAACGCGCAGACCGGCGATCTGCTGCGCAAGACGGTCGTCGAGGCCGGACACGATCCGCGGTCGTTCGTCCTGTACGCCTTCGGCGGTGCAGGTCCCGCGTACTGCGCGGCCTACGCCGCCGAGGTCGGGGTCAAGGAGGTCGTCGTCCCGCTCGGGCCGGTCGCCTCGGCCTTCTCTGCCTACGGGCTTGCGTCATCGAACATCGTGCTCGCCAACGAGCTGTCCGACCCCGGTCCGATGCCGTTCGACGCCGCCCGTGCGGCCGCCAACTTCGAGTCGTTGGAGGGACGCGTCCGTTCGTCCCTGGAGGCTCAGGGGCTGGCGTACGAGCGGGTCGAGGTCGTGCGCTCGATCGACATGCGGTTCACCGCGCAGCTCGCCGAGATCGAGGTCGACCTGCCCGAAGGCCCCCTCGACGAGACGACGATGGAGCTCGTCGCCGACAGCTTCGAGAAGCGCTACGCCGAGCTGTTCGGCGAGGGAACGGGCTTCCGCGAGGCCGGCGTCCAGGCCATCACCTTCCGCGTGCGCGGCACCGGGCACCTGCCGTTCTCCCCGGAGCTGCCCAAGCTCGCCGAGGCGATGAGCCCCGACCCGCAGGAGGCTCAGGTCGCGACGCGCCCGGTGTGCCTCGACGGACGCATCGGATACGTCGACACGCCGGTCTACGACTACCGAGCCCTTCGGTCGGGGCACGTCATCACGGGACCGGCCATCGTCGAGGTCCCGACGACGACCGTCGTCGTGCCGGGCGAGATGACCGGCACCGTCGACCACCTCGGCAACCTCACCATCGTCACCCACTAGGAGCACTCATGGTCATGAACATCCCGGGCTCGGAGCGCTTCTCCAGCCGCCCTGTCGACCCCGACGTCATCGCCGCCGGACTGCCCGACACCTTGCAGGTCCACTCCGTCACGCAGGAGCAGATCGACGATCTCGACCCACTCACCTACGAGGTCGTCCGCCACCGGCTGTGGTCGGTGACCGACGAGATGGGCGAGACGCTCAAGCGCATGTCGGGCTCGCCGATCGTCACCGACGCCAACGACTTCGACTTCGCGATCTGTGACGAGGTCGGTCAGGAGGTCCAGGTCGGCCTCTACAACACGATGCTGGTCGGTGCCGTCGACCTCGCGATCTACTGGACGCTGCAGAACCGCGCCAAGAACCCGGGCATCCGTGAAGGCGACATGTTCCTGTGCAACGACCCCTGGGTCGGCGGAGGTCTGCACCAGAGCGACGTGATCGTCTACCAGCCGGTGTTCCACGACGGCAAGCTCTTCGCCTGGACGAGTGCGATCTGCCACGAGCCCGACCTGGGCGGCGTCGGCCTGGGGTCGTTCTCACCGGCGGCCGAGGACGTCTTCGCCGAGTCGCTGCCGACGCCGCCGATCAAGATCGTGCGCGACTTCGAGCTGCAGGACGACGTGGCGGACGCCTGGGTGCGGCGCTCGCGGGTGCCGATGCTGGTGGGCCTCGACCTGCGCGCCAAGATCGGCTCCAACACGATCGGACGCAAGCGCATCGAGGAGGTCATCGCGCAGTACGGCGCCGACACGGTCAAGGCCGTCATGAAGCGCATGATGGGCGATGCCGAGGGCCGTCTGCGCGACAAGCTCACGACGCTGCCCGACGGCACGTGGCATGCCACCGGTTACCAGGACCAGTCGCACGAAGGAGATCGCGCGACGCACAAGATCACGGTCGCGATGACCAAGGCAGACGACCACCTGACCTTCGACTTCACCGGGACGGACCCGCAGGTCGGCGTCATCAACTGCACGTACGCGGGGATGCGCGGTGGGGTCATGCTCGCGCTGCTGCCGATCCTCGCCGGCGACATCCCGTGGTCGGCCGGCGGGCTCATGCGCTGCTTCGACCTCGTCTCGGAAGAGGGCACCATCAACAACGCCAGCTTCCCGGCGGCCGTCAGCCGCGGTCCGATCGGTCCGGCCTGGCTGACCGGCACCCTGATCGCCGAGTGCCTCTCGCAGATGCTCGACCAGTCGGTCGATCTCGGCAAGAGCGTGCAGGCGGCCTGCTGTGGCACCTGGGACACCGCGGTCATCGCCGGCCTCGACCAGCGCGGTGAGGTCCCGGTCCCGTTCCTGAGCATCATGATGGAGCCGATGGCCGGTGGATACGGGGCTCGCCCCCACGCCGACGGCATGGACACCGGAGGTCTGTTCTGCATCCCGATGGGACGCATCCCCGACACCGAGATGAGCGAGTTCCTGTACCCGCTGCTGACCCTGTGGCGCCGCGAGGAGCCCGACTCGGGCGGGCCAGGGCGCCAGCGCGGCGGCGTCAGCGCCTCGATGGCGTTCACTCCCTACGGCACGGAGTTCCCGGTGGGTCTCGTGCTGGCATCGGCGGGCAAGGCCGTCTCGCAGAACAACGGTCTCTCCGGTGGCTACCCGGGCAACACCGGGCTCGACGCGATCGGTCGGGGCATCGACATCCACGCCGCACTCGCCGACGGACGCATCCCCCAGTCGTTCGAGGAGATGGGCGCCGATGTCGAGCTGGGCAACTGCTACGCCCAGTCGTACGTCGCCCCGGGCGAGGTGTTCTACATGTTCTGGCAGGGCGGCGGAGGCTATGGCGATCCGCTGAGCCGCGACCCCGAGCTGGTGTCGGTCGACCTGCGAGAAGGCAAGATCACGGTCGCGGCCGCGGCCGACGTCTACGGTGTGTCGCTCGTGGACGGAGCCGTGGACGGATCGGCCACCGCCGTCCTGCGTGAGGGCCTGCGCGACGCACGCCGGTCCAGGTCGACCCGCCGCGACGACACGCGGGAGTCGCGAACCGTCGACATCAGCGAAGCGCGCCGCCTGGACGACAACCTCGTGTCGGTCGACGACGAGACGATCGCCTGCGCGCACTGCGGCTTCCACCTCGCCGACACCTCGTCCGAGACGGTGCTCGACCTGGCGCTCTACGAGGGGCCCTCGCACCAGGCGGGTCCGCAGATCACGTCCGACCCGGCGACCTACGTCGACGACGAGATCGTGTTCCGCCAGCTCAGCTGCCCCGGCTGCTGGACGGCCCTGTACTCCAGTGTCGTCCCGAAGGCGCATCCCGATCACGTGTCCGAGGTCCAGCGCCTCGTCCCTGTCCGGCCGGCGGGTGCCGGCGCGTGAGGCTTGGATCGGTCGCCGTCATCGGCGGTGGACCAGGAGGCCTCTTCGCCGCCAGGCTCCTGAAGCTGCGCCACCCCGCGTGCCGGGTGGACGTCTACGAGGGGAGCGAGCCCGGGCGGACCTTCGGCTTCGGCGTCGGTCTCGCCACCAAGACGCAGCGCAACCTGCAGGCGGCCGACCCGGAGACGCTGGCGGCAATCGTCGCCCGCTCCTGGGCGCACGACATGTCGATGAGCGTGGGCGCCGAGAGGGTCCGCCTGCCGGGCGGCAACCTGCTCGCCATCGGCCGGTCGACGCTGCTCGAGGTGCTGCACGACCAGGCCGTCGCGGCGGGTGTCGAGGTCCACTTCGGCGTGCGGGCGGAGGCCGGCGAGGTCACGGCAGATCTCGTGGTCGTCGCCGACGGCATCAACAGCGCCACCCGCGAGCAGCACGCCGAGGCTCTCGGAGCGCGCATCGCGACCGACCGCGACCTCTACCTGTGGTGCGGCACCGAGTTCGCCCTGCCGAGCGCGGTGTTCGCCCCCGTGCACACCGAGGCGGGCACGTTCGTGGCGCACGCCTACCCGTACGCGCCGGACCGCAGCACCTTCCTGATCGAGACCGACGAGCAGACGTGGCGGCGGGCCGGTTTCGACGCCACGACCGAGGCGACGCCCGCTGACTCGTCCGACCAGACGGCTCTGACCTATCTGCAGGAGGCGTTCGAGGACGAGCTGCAGGGGCACCGGCTGATCGGCAACCGCACGCGCTGGACCCGCTTCCGCACCGTGACGTGCGACCGCTGGCACGTCGGCAGCACGGTGCTGATCGGCGACGCGGCCCACACCGCGCACTACTCGATCGGCTCGGGCACCAAGCTGGCGATGGAGGACGCGATCGTGCTGGCCCAGGTCGTCGACGAGGCGGATTCCGTCGCCGAGGCCCTGCAGTCGTACGAGCGGATGCGTCGCCCCGCCGTCGAGCATCTGCAGCAGACCGCGGCTCGGAGCATGCGGTGGTGGTCCTCGTTCCCCTCCAGGCTCGACCAGCCGGTCGCTCAGCTGCTGATCTCGTACATGTCGCGAGCCGGCAAGGTCTCGGTCGATCGCTTCGCCGAGTCCGCGCCCGAGGTGGTGCGCGCCGGGCTCGCCGAGTACGCGGGCACGTCGCCCGACCCGGGCGAATCAGACCTGGCCGGATGGATCGTCGACCAACCGTTCCGGCGCGACGGGTGGGACCTGACGAGCAGAGTGCTCGACCAGGCCGCCGTCGTGGGCCGCGTGGCTCTGGAGGATGCGGCCGGCGCTGTCCGAGACGGCCTGTGGGTCGTCGAAGCCGCGACAGGTCTCGACGATCCGTGGGGGGCCGAGGTCGACGTGATCGTGAAGGAGGTGGCCGCCGCGGTCGAGTCGGGGGCCGGAGGTGCCATGCTCAGGACTGCTGACGACCTCGACCACGTCCTGACGATGCTGGACGTCGCGGAGCGACTGCGGCGCGAGACCGGCGCGGTGGTCGTCGTGTCGGCGGAGGGTCGGTGGGTGGACCACCTGGCCGCCGGCCTGGCCAGTGGCCGGGTGGACCTGATCAGGCTGACCGACGGGGAGGTCTCGGAGTGACCACGACGCGCCACGACATGATGCCGGCATTCCCGGCCGACCTGGCCGCGAAGTACCGGGCCCACGGGATGTGGAAGGACCGCACCATCGCCGCGGAGCTGTCAGCCGTCGCTGCACGGTTTCCCGACGCCGATGCAGTCGTCGCCCGCGAGGGGCGGCGGACGTATCGCGAGCTCGACGAGCAGACCGATCGCATCGGCGCGGGACTGCTGGCCCTTGGCCTGTTGCCGGGGGACAGGGTCCTCTTCCAGGTCACGAATCGGCTCGAGTCGGTCATCGCCTGGTACGCGTGCCTCAAGGCGGGACTGGTGCCGGTCGCGACGCTCGCCGCGCATCGCGGGCACGAGATCGAGCAGATCAGTCGCCAGTCGCAGGCGGCGGCCCACCTCGTCGAGGTCACGGAGACCGGGTTCGACCTGGTGCGGTTCGCGCT
>JBEVGQ010000359.1:0-3557 GCA_040511655.1 Aeromicrobium sp.
GGACGGGTTGCCCGTCCTTCGGGAAGGGCAGCGAGGCGTAGCTCATGGGGGCGACGTAGCCGGGGGTGACGGTCCACTCGTACTGGCGCAGCAGGTGGACGAGGATCGTCTTGACCTCCGCGCCGGCGAAGAAGATGCCGAGGCACTTGTGCACACCGCCGCCGAACGGCTCCCACGCGTAGCGGTGAACCTTGTCGTCGCGGCGGTCGTCGGCGAACCGCTCGGGGTCGAAGCGCTCCGGCTCGTCCCACAGCTCGGCCATGTGGTGCGACAGGTGCACCATGACGGCGACGAGCCGGTCGGCCGGGATGCGGCGCCCCAGCACCTCGGTCTCCTTGACGGTCTTGCGCGCCAGAACCGGCACGGGCGGCACGAGTCGCAGGCACTCCTTCATGACCAGGTCGATCGCGACGAGCCCGTCGAGCTCGGCCATCGTGGGGCGCTCGGGCAGGGCCAAGGCCTCGTCGCGGCACCGCTGCTGCCACTCGGGATGCTGCCCGAGCTGCTGCATGACGGTCGACACCGTGATGGTCGAGGTGTCGTGAGCGGCCATGAGCAGGAAGATCATGTGGTTGACGACGTCCTCGTCGCTGAACCGCTCGCCGTCGTCGGTCTCGAGGTGACACAGCACCGAGAACAGGTCGTCGCCCGGCTGGGCCCGCTTGGCGTCGAGGTGCCGTCCGAAGAACTCCTCGAGCAACGCGCGTCCTCGCAGCGCCCGACCCCACCGCGTGCCGGGGACGTTGGCGCGCACCAGCGCGGTGGCCGACTGCACGCAGTCGACGAACGCCCGGTTGACCTGGTCGAGCTCGTCGGGCGTGGCCAGGTCGGCCCCGCCCATGAACACCTCGGCAGCCAGGTCGAGGGTCAGCTCCTTGAGGGCCGGGTAGGCCCGGAACTCGGCGGACGGCCGCCAGTCGGCGAGCCCGGCGGCGACGGCCGGCTGCAGCGCCGCGGTGTAGCCCTCGAGCCGGTCGCGGGTGAACGCCGACTGCATGATGCGTCGGTGCCGGTGGTGCTCGTCGAAGTCGAGCAGCATCAGGCCGCGGTCGAAGAACGGCCCGACCAGGTAGCCCCAGCCGTCGCCGCTGGCGAAGGCCTTGTCGGCGTTGCGCAGCGCCGCCTCGCAGGCGTCCGGGCCCAGCAGGACGGTCCAGCGCTTGCCGATGAAGTCGATGTCGGACACCGGACCCCACCCGTCGTACTGCCCGCGCATCATCGCCAACGGGTCGCGGACGTACTCGAGCGTGCTGCCGACGTAGGGCAGTCCACGACGTCGGGGAGGGGCGGAAATGGTCTGGCTCACGTCCGCATCTTGTATTCAGACAGGATGCTCTGTCAAGATGAAGGACATGGCGGTCAAGGCAGGGACGTACAAGGGCAGGTCGGCCGACGAGCGCGTCGCCGAGCGCCGGGCGCGGCTGCTCGAGGCGACTCTCGAGGTGTGGGGGCGGGACGGGGGACCGAAGGTCACGATGACGCGCATCTGTGCCGAGGCGCGCCTCACCGAGCGCTACTTCTACGAGAGCTTCGACGGCCTCGACGCCGCGCTGAAGGCCGTCATGGACGACATCGCGGCGCAGATCGCCGACCGCTCGGTCGCCGCGCTGGCGGCCGCGACGGGCGATCCGACCGAACGCGTCCGGGCCGGCATCGGCGCGTTCGTGCAGATCCTGACCGACGACCCACGCAAGGGGCGCGTCGCGATCGTCGAGTCGATGTCGATCGACTCCCTACGGCCCCACCGCGCCGAGCTACTGCGGCGCTTCGCCGACCTGTCAGCGCACGAGGCCAGGGGTCTCTACGGTGAGCAGGCGTGGAGCGACGTCGAGGGGCGGCTCGCCGCCACGATGTTCATCGGCGGTGTCGCCGAGCTGGTCACGGCCTGGATCGAGGGTGTCCTCGAGGCCGATCCCCAGATGATCGTCGACGCGGCGACGCATCACTTCACGTCGACGGCCCACCGCTGACGTCGCCGTCGGCGTCGACCTGCTTGAGCCCCTTGCCGAGCCGCGACGAGCGGTGCCCGTACGCGAAGTAGACGACAAAGCCGATCGCGAGCCAGATCAGGAAGCGGACCCACGTCTCGACCGACAGGTTGACCATCAGCCACAGGCACGCCGCGATCGACAGGATCGGGATGAGCGGCACGCCCGGCACGCGGAACGGACGGTCGAGGTCGGCGCGGGTGCGGCGCAGGATGATGACGCCCGCCGACACGACGACGAAGGCGAACAGCGTGCCGATGCTGACGAGCTTGGACAGCTCGGAGAGCGGGACGAAGCCGGCCAGCACCGCCACGAACAGGCCGGTCAGGATCGTGATCCGGTACGGGGTGCCGAACCGCGGGTGCACCTTGGCCAGGCCGACCGGCAGCAGCCCGTCGCGCGACATCGCGAACAGCACGCGCGACTGCCCCAGCATCAGCACGAGCACGACCGTCGTGAGGCCGGCGACGGCGCCGACGGAGATCAGCTTGCTGGCCCAGTCGAGGTCGTTGGCCTTGAAGGCCTCGGCGAGCGGAGCGGCCGTGTTCATCCTCTCGTCGCTGTACTTGAGCATGCCCGTGACGACGAACGACACGGCGGCGTAGAGCACCGTGACGATCGCGAGCGAGCCGAGGATGCCGCGAGGCATGTCGCGCTGGGGGTTCTTGGTCTCCTCGGCCGACGTGGCGACGATGTCGAAGCCGATGAAGGCGAAGAACACGACCGAGGCGGCCGCGATGATGCCGTAGACGCCGAACACCGTCGGGTCGACGCCGAAGACCGACTGCAGCAGCGTCGAGTCGAGGCCCGACTCGCCCTTGCTGGGCTGGGAGTCGGGGATGAACGGGGTGTAGTTCGACATCTTGATGAAGAACAGGCCCGCCACGATCACGAACGTCACGACAGCGACCTTGACGATGACCAGGACGCTCGTGAAGCGTCCGGACAGCTTCGTCCCGAACACGCCCAGCGCCGTCAGCGCCAGGACGATCGCGATCGCACCGAAATCGGGGATGGCCTCGTCACCGGCGAGCCACGTGGGCAGGTCGAACAGCGACTGCAGGTACGCCGACCATCCGCGGGCCACCACGGCGGCACCGAGCGCCAGCTCGAGCACGAGGTCCCAGCCGATGATCCACGCGATCAGCTCGCCGAGCGTCGCGTACGAGAAGGTGTAGGCGCTGCCCGCCACCGGGACGGTCGAGGCGAACTCGGCGTAGCAGAGGGCCGCCAGGCCGCACACGACACCGGCGATGACGAACGAGATGACGATCGCCGGGCCCGCGTTGCTGTAGGCCTGCTCGCCCGTGAGCACGAAGATGCCCGTGCCGACCATGACGCCGACGCCGAAGACCGTCAGGTCCCAGGCCGAGAGCTCCTTCTTGAGCCGGGTCTCGGGCTCGTCGGTCTCCGCGATCGAGCGCTCGACGGACTTGATGCGGAAGAGATCCATCCGGACATCCTGTGGCGTCCGGGATGAACACGCACCCGCGATGTGCGCCGCCCACGGCGTGACGGGATACCGATGCCGCCGTGGGCGCCACACATCGCGAGGGGGGTCAGCGCGTG
>JBEVGQ010000360.1:0-7842 GCA_040511655.1 Aeromicrobium sp.
TTGATGACCTTGACCGATCCGGCGCTCCGCGTGCCGGTCGCGGCGTGGTTGGCGGATCCGGTGTACTTCACCGAGATCTTCCACCTGCCCTTCGCGAGCTTCGGGATCGTGACGGATGCCTTGCCGTTCTTGATCGTGACCTTCTTGGTCTTGGCCTTCTGCCCCTTCTTCTTGAAGGTGACCGTGGCCCTGCCCGAGACGACCGTTCCGGTGGCCGACCGCACGGTCAGCGACGTCCTTCCGCTCTTGCGCGTCGTCGGCTGCTTCGTGATCTTGTTGCGCTTGACGCTCACCGGCGCCTTGCTGACCGCGAGCACGAGGGACGAGGTCGAGGCCTGGTAGTTCGCGTCGCCCGAGTACGTGATGGTCAGCGCGTTGGAGCCGGCAGGGACCGTGCGCGGCAGCTCGAAGGTGGCCGAGCCGCCGACCAGCGCGGCCGATCGCGAGACGGCGCCGCTCAGGGTCACGGTGCCGGTGGGGGTGCTCGCACCGACCCGCGGCACGGTGACGCTGATCGTGCGGGCGGAGCCGTAGGCCACGGGCTGGGCCGACAGGGCCGGGGCGCTGGTGACCTTGAGGCCCATGTCGCCGAACGGGATCGCGACGGGGGTCTCGGAGTCCTGGCTGGGCGTCGAGTGGCTGTGCGCGCGCCAGGTGTACAGCGAGTACGCCTTGGACGGGTCGAGCTTGGCCGTGGGGGCGTTGAGCGTCGTCGAGAACGAGCCCGTGGTCTCGTCGATGGTGGCCGGCATGACCCAGGCGGCACCGGCGAACCCGCTGATGTCGTTCGAGGACGTGTCGGGCAGACCGCCGGACGGCGCGAGCCCGACGTAGACGCCGGCGTCGCCAGGCTTGGTGCTGCGGGTGAAGCCCGTGCCGGCGATGGCCAGGTTGAGCCCGCCGGCGGGCGTGGCGGACGTCGTCGTCGCGGTCACGCCCGGAGCGCCGACGGCGGCGGTGAACGTGGCCGGGTTCTTCTTGGCGTCGCTGCCGGAGCCACTGGCGTAGAAGTGCGGCCGCACGCTGGGGACGAGGGCGCCCAAGAAGCTCGGCGCGAACGACTTGCCGTCGACGGGCTTGCCGGAGGCGATCCCCAGATCGGTGGCCTCGGCGCTGTCCGCGGCCAGCACGCCGGCCCAGTCAGGGGTGTCGGTCAACGTCCGCGTGCGTCCGGTCGAGGTCCAGTCGCCGGCCGCCGCGTCGAAGGTGGTGACGACGACCCGAGTCGGACCCGACGATGCGGCGGGTCCCCGGTCGGACGCCGCGTTCTCGGACGAGACGACCGCCGTGACGGTGCCGTCGCCGTCAGCGTCGACGGATACGACAGGATCGGCGACCGTGACCGAGTAGGCCTCGGCGCCGCCGAAGACGAAGGCTCCCTTGACGGTGCCCTGGTAGGCGATGCGGGAGACGCCGCTGCCCGAGTCGGTGAAGCCCACGCCGCCGCCGAACGTGAATCCGGTGCCGTCGACGTACCCCGCCCCGCCGGACTCCGTCCGGGTCGTGAGGTGGTCGACGAACTGCTGCGAGATCTTCCACGTCAGGGTGGGGGTCGGACTCGTCTCGGCGGCCTGCGCGCCGGTCGGCAGCAGGGCGAGCCCGGACGCGGCCAGCGCCGTCGTCATGACCCCGGCGAGGCTCCGGCGCAGCGTGCGCCTGGGTCGGGTGGTGGTCGTGCTCATAGGTGTTCCTTTCAGAGGGCGGTCGCGACCGCGGTGGGGGGTCAGGGTCGGCGGCGTCTCGCGGCAGCGTGCGCGAGCGTGGCACCTGCCGACGAAGCGGCGAGGACGAGGAACGCGGCACCTGTCCACCACCACGCCGCGGTGCGGTCGGTCGGCCGGGAGACCGACCTGAGCGCCGTGATGGTGGTGGGCTGGGCGACCTGCCGGAAGGCGGGCGCCTCAGCGGCCAGTGGGACGTCGGCGGAGGCGGGCGCGGCCACGGCTGTGGGCGCGACGGCGACCGGCGCGGTGGCAGCCGGTGTGCTCGTCGGCGGGACGACGTCTCGTGTGCGCGGGGTGCGCCGGACAGGCGGCGGCTGCCTGACCGGGTTGTCGACCTGGTCTCGGGGCGTCGCGGTCGTCGGCGGAGGTGACGGCGGACGGACGGGGCTCGCCGCGTCGTAGCTGATGGTCACCGGCAGCGCCGGCTTGAACCGGTCGGCGGCTCCACCGCTGGAGTGCCAGAACGCCGCGGAGCCGGCCGCCTTGTGGAAGTCGACGAACGACTGGGGGAACGACCCGGAGTACTGACCGTGGTCCTGGTCGACCCCGTCGACCGTCACCCCCAGGTACTTCGGGGTCACGGTGAAGCCGTCCTCGGCGGACAGGTCGACGGCACCCAGGTCGGCCACGACGACGTCGGTGGACGGCATCGGCGTCCAGGCGCCGGGGTCGGCCTGGGACGAGCCGAAGCCGCCCAAGGTCGCGCGCAACGTGCCGACGCCGTCGACGACCTCGAGGTGGGGGTCGGACAGGTAGAACAATGACATCCCGGAGTAGAAGAGGATCGTCGCGTCGCCGGTCCAGCGGATGGACGCGGCGCGGCCGTCGACGTCCACCGTCCCCACGCCCCGGTCGAACACGAGCTGGTGGTTGCTGAACGTCCCGGCCGTCGGGCTGCCGAGCGCGGCGCCCGACGAGTCGGTCGACAGGCCGGCCCAGGTGGCAGGCCGGTACGTCGTGCCGTCGAACTTCTCGATGCTGACGTCACCCGACGCCGCGCTCCATCCGGCGGCGCGACCGTTGGACCACGTCGCGCCTCCGGGTGCCAGCGTGTTGCCGCCGGATCCCGGATCGGCGACCCGTCCTGCCGAGAAGTGGTTGACGGTGCCCGGTGCGAATGCCCGGTTGTTGGCCTCGTTCGACATGCCCCAGCGCAGCTGCGCGGCGTCGACCGTACGAGCCTCCGCGGGCTCGTCGCCGCTGGCTGCGCTGGCCGCGCTGGAGAAGGCGAGTGTCAACGCCAGCGCGACGACGGACGTGAGCGCGCGCGTGCTAGATCGCATCGGCTGCCGTCCTTCGGCGCGTCGAGCGGATGGTCACGACGGAGAAGACGACCGCGCCGATCAGCGCCACGAGCGCCAGCCCCGTGAAGACGATCGGGGCCCACGGTGTGTTGCCGGTGTCTGCGGCGGCGTCGGCGGCGTCGACCGGAGCCGCCACCGGGAAGTTCACCGCCGGCGGCTTGGTCGTGCCGGTCACGGCGAGCGTGTGGGTGCCTGCCGGCAGGTCGATGGGCAGCTGAAGGATGCCTGCGACCTGGCCGTTCGGACCCACGCTCAGGGGCCCGACAGCCGCGACGCCGTCGTCGAGCGAGACGACGACCTGATCGCCGGCGGTCAGCCCGACGGCCTGGAAGCTCAAGGCGCGTCCGGCCACGGCTGTCGACTTCTCGACGGTGAGCACCGGCGTCTGGGTCGGCGCGGCGGCAGGCGCCCCCGCGGCCGGGGGAGGGGTGCTCGCAGCCGGTGCAGCAGGAGCGCCGGCGGTGGCCGACGAAGCAGCCGGAGCGGCGGGCGTGGCCGACGACGACGGCTTGGACGTGCGCTTGGACGACGGCCGTCCCGTGTAGAGGTCGGCGATCGACACGGGCGTGAAGGTCTCGTTGCGCGCGTTCTTGACACCGTGGGCGCCGACCGTGATGACGCCGCACGTGACCGTCCGGCAGTCGACCGTCTGCGCCTTCCCGTCACGGTCGACGGCCTTGAAGGTGGCTCCCGGAACCACCAGGGAGGACGCCCACGTCCCGTCGGCCTTGATCGTCCCGCCGTTGGCCGACTCGGCGGTGTCGCTGCCCGGGAACGCGACGAACTTCTGGAATCCCTGGTTGCCCTTGGTCTCGCTGTCGGGGACGTACAGGTAGCCGCCGGGCACCTTGGTGCCGAAGAACACGTAGATGCCCCCGTGGCCGCCCTTGATGGACTGGAATCCGGTGCCGCTGACCTTCAGCGTCGTGGCATAGGTCGGGTCGACCGCGGCGGAGCCCTGGTCGTTCGTGACGCTGACGCGGGCCGCGGCCTCGGCTGGTGCTGGGACGAGCAGGGCGCTCGCGCCGAGCGCGACGACGGTCAGGAGCGCGCGGATCCGCATGCTGCCTCCTCGGTGGTGGTGCGGGGACGGGTGTCGATCAGGTGGGGCAGGACGACGAGGCGTCCGCGGTGGTCGATGACGTCGACCGGGTGGCCGTAGACCTCGCCGAGCACGTCGGGCGTCAAGACGTCGCGGGGGTGGCCGTCGGCGCGCAGGCGACCCGCCGCGAGCACGCAGACGCGGTCGGCGTGGGCGGCGGCGACCGTCAGGTCGTGCAGCACCGCGACGACGGCATGACCCTCGGCGGCCAGGCGACGTGCCTCGGACAGCACCTGCTCCTGGTGGCGGATGTCGAGGGCCGCGGTCGGCTCGTCGAGCAGCACGAGGGAGGTCTGCTGGGCCAGGACGCGGGCGAACGACGTGCGGGCCTTCTCGCCGCCCGACAGCGTCGGGAACGACCGGTCGGCCAGGTCGAGCACGTCGGTGCGCTGCATCGACTCGCCCACCACGACGTCGTCGAGGTCCTCCTCGGGGAGGCGGGCCCAGGGCGCACGGCCCATGCGCACGACGTCGACGGCGCGGAAGCCGAACGCCAGTCGCTGCTCCTGCGGCAGGACGGCTCGCCGCCGGGCCAGTGCGGCCACCTTCCAGCGGTGCAGCTCGACGCCGTCCAGCTCGGCCCGACCGGACGTCGGCACGACGTCCCCCGACATGACGCTCAGCAGCGTCGTCTTGCCGGCGCCGTTGGGGCCGACGAGCGCCATGAGCTCGCCGGGGACGACGGTCATCGTCACGCCGTGCAGGATCGGGTGTCCGCCCAGCTGGGCGGACACGTCGGTGAGTCTCAGGCTCGCTCGCTGGCGCTCGCTCATGCCCAACCTCCCGCCGTCCTGCGGGTGCGCCGCAGGAGCCAGAAGAAGAAGGGGCCGCCGACGAGCGAGGTGAGCATGCCGATCGGCAGGTCGGCACCGGTCATCGCGGTGCGCGCGATGAGGTCCGCACCCAGCAGCAGCACGGCACCCGCGAGGGCGCTGGCGGGCACGAGCACGCGGTGCCCCGGGCCGACGAGCATGCGGATGAGGTGCGGGACGACGAGCCCGACGAACGCGATGATGCCGGCGAACGAGACGGCGGCCGCGGTCAGCAGCGCCACCAGGACGATCGCGACCAGGCGCAGCCGCTCGACGTCGATGCCGACGTGCCGGGCTGCCCGGTCGCCCAGGGCGAGCACGTCGAGCCGCCGGGCCATGAGCATCGCCCCGACGAGCCCGACGACCACCAGCGGCGTGACGACTCCGACGTACTCCCAGCGGCTGCCGTTGAGGCTGCCCAGCTGCCAGAAGACGATCTGCTCGCGCTCCTGGGTGTCGCCGAGGAAGATCATCAGAGCCAGACCGGAGGCGCAGACGGCGTTGACGGCGATGCCGGTCAGCACGAGCGTCACCACCTCGGTACGGCCGTCGGCCCGCGAGAGCGCGTAGACCAGCAGCGTGGTGACGAGGCCTCCGACGAAGGCGAACAGGGCTGTCGTCCACGTGCCGATGAGCTGGATCTGGAAGACGATGACGACGGCTGCCGCGAACGCGGCTCCCGTCGAGACGCCGACGACGCTCGGCTCGGCCAGCGGGTTGCCGAAGATGCCATGCATCAGGGCACCGGCCGTCGACAGCGCCGCGCCGACGACGATCGCCAGCGCGATGCGCGGGAAGCGCACCTGCCACAGGGTGTTGTCGCCTTGCGGGTGCGTCGGCATGGTTCCCCAGTCGAGGCCGATGTGGTGCATCAGCGAGCCCCACACCTCGTGGGCGGGGATCGAGAGCTGTCCGCGTCCGGCTGCGGAGAGCGTCAGCAGCACGAGCGCGACGCCCAGCACCGTGAACAGGGCCGTGGCACGGGCTCCGTGACGTCGGGGGAGTGGCGCCGGCTGGTCGTTGCCCGACGCAGCGCGGGCCGGCAGGGTCGCGGTCACCGTGCGGAGTCCGGCGCGTACATGGCCACCGCCAGCGAGTTGAGCACCTCGGCCGTCCGGGGCCCGAAGCTCAGCACCTGGCTGTCCTGCATGTCGACGATGCGGCGGTGCTGGCCCGCGGGCGTGTTGGCGATCGCGGGGAGGCGGTCGAGCAGCCCGTCGACGCCGCCGACGGACTTCAGTCCCTTGGTCATCATGATGATGAGGTCGGGCTGCGCGGCGATGATGGCCTCGTCGTTGACGGGCTTCATGCCCTTCCAGTCGATCTCCTTGGTCACGTCGTAGCCGCCCAGGGCGTCGATCAGCCCGTCGGCGCCCGAGCCCTCGCCGAACATGTAGTAGACGCCGGCCTGCCCGCGGACGTACAGGAAGACGGTCCGCAGCTTGTCCTGGACGGTCTTCGGTGCGACCTTCGCGATGGCGGCCTGCGTCGCGGCGGTCTCCTTCTCGATGCGTTGACCGAGCCGGACGCCCTCGTCCGGCACGCCCAAGGCGTCGGCGACCTGCTGGGTCAGCGAGCCGATGTTGTCGAGGCTGCGCTTGGAGTCGGTGACCACGACGGGGATGCCGGAGTCGCGCATCTGCAGGATGACGTCCCACGGCCCGAGCGAGGTGTCGGTGATGATCACGGTCGGGTCGAGCGCCAGGATCGACTCGGCGTTCAGGTCGTGGCCGTTGCTGGTGACGAGGGGCAGCTTCTCGGCCTCGTCGAACTGGGTCGAGACGTCGCGGCCCACGACCTGGTCGCCGAGCCCGAGCTCGAAGACGGTCTGCGACAGCGTCCCGTAGACGTCGAGCGCCAGGATGCGGCTGGTGTCGGTGATGGTGACCTTGGTGCCCTGCGCGTCCGTGACGGTGACCGGGAGGGACTGCTTCGGCGAGGTGGCGATCGGGTCGATCGCCGTGCTGGCCAACGATGCGTGCGTCTCGCCCTCGTACGCCTTGGGGTCGGGGAGGATCTTGGCCGTCGAGAGGTCGACCGCGGCGGCGTCCGAGCTGCTGCTGTGACCGGTGCCGCCGGGTGTGGCTCCGCACGCCGCGATCAGGGCGGTCGCTAGGCACAAGGCGGCGAGGCGGCGGACGGTGGTGGGGGCAGGGCGGCGCACGGGGATCCTTCGGGGTGAGGCGCTGAGCCGATTCCTGCGTCAGCGAGGCAAGGGCAGGCTAACATTAGTGAGGGTTGCCTACCCATAGTGTGATGTATGTCATGACAGATTGTCAGATCAAGATGACCGTGTGTCATAATCAGTGAATTCCCCTCAGCCACCCAGGAGCCGTCATGACCGTCACCGCCGAGACGCAGGCTGCGTCCCTGTCGGCCCTCCTGCGATCGGGCTCGCAGGCCGAGCACACCGCCGCCGAGGGATCGACCTTCATGTCCGAGCTGCTCGCCGGTCGCATCGACGCCGCTGGCTACGCACACTTCCTCGGCCTCCTGCGCCGCGTGTACGAGGCGCTCGAGGGCACGGCTGCCGAGCTGGCCGCCGATCCTCTCGCGTCCGCGGTCGTCGACCCGGCCATCGAGCGCCTCTCGGCGATCGACGCCGACCTCGACCACTGGGGCCGCGTGTCGGCCGACAGTCCGGCGACCGACGCCTATGTCGGGCGCATCCGCGAGTCCGCGTCGTGGGGCGGCCTGTTCGTGGCGCACCACTACACGCGCTACCTGGGCGACCTCTCCGGCGGGCAGGCGATCGGGCGCATCATCGCCCGCGAGTTCGGTCTCGTCGACGGCGTCGGCACGGCGTTCTACTCGTTCGAGAACGTCCCCAAGCCCAAGCTCTACAAGGATGCCTACCGCGCCCGGCTCGACGCGCTGCCGCTCGACGACGCCGAGCGGCA
>JBEVGQ010000361.1:0-3385 GCA_040511655.1 Aeromicrobium sp.
GCGCCGCGTTCGAGCGTGCGTGGCTACGTTCTCGATGTCCCGCCGGAGCGGAGCCTCGAGAGCGCGTCCACCGTCGCGGCGAGGATCAGCACGCCGCCGGTGACCAGCAGGTTGATGCCGGCCGGGAGGTTGAGCAGACCGAGGCCGTTCGTGATGACCGCGATCACCAGCGCCCCGATCGCGGCGTGCATCAGGCGACCGCGTCCACCGAAGAGGCTGACGCCGCCGACGACGGCCGCGGCAACACCGGAGAGCACGATGTCACGACCGACCGTGGCATCCACGGATCCGACACGCGCGACGCTGAACAGCATCGCCGCCACCGCGAGCGAGGAGCAGATCACGAAGGCCCACCACTTGATCCAGCGCACCTTGACGCCGGAGCGTCGAGCGGCCTCGGCGTTGCCGCCGATCGCGTAGATGTACCGGCCGAACTTCGTGCGGTCCAGCACGAACGTGCCGAGCCAAAGGATCACGAGCACGACCGGGACGATGATCGGCACGCCTGACACCTCGTTGACGGACTGTCCGCGGTTCTGATTCAGCACGAACACGAACGCTCCGCCCAGTACCGCGATGACCGCCAGCTTGATGAACACGAGTGAGATCGCGCGGTTCGGCACTCCTGCCCGGGTGCGGCGGGCTCGGTCCCAGAAGGAGGTACCGGCAGACACCGCGAGGATGACGACGAGCATGACCCATCCGGCCCAGACGGGCAGGTTGCCGTTCTGCAGCGCGATCAGCTCGGGAACCTCGACGCGGAAGAGGCCACCCGGGCCGATGACGACGAGTGCGAGGCCCTGGTAGCCGAGGAAGAGGCCCAGCGTGACCACGAACGACGGGATGCCGATCCTTGCGACGAAGAAGCCGATGAGCGCTCCAGTGAGGAACCCGAACCCGAATCCGACCAGCAGCGCGATCGGCCAGGGGATGTTGAACTGCGAGGCGAGCACCACGAACAGAGCCATGCCCACGCCGCCGGTGACGCCCGCGGACAGATCGATCTCGCCGAGGAGGAGCACGAAGACCAGCGCCATGCCGAGCACGACGAGCGGGGCAGCCTGGTTCAGCAGGTTCGCGAAGTTGCGCTCGGTCAGGAAGAACGGGCTGAGCAGCGTGAACAGGCCACCGAGCACGATCAGCCCGCCGACTGCGGGGAGCACGCCCATGTCGCCGCCGCGGACCCGTGACCACCAGGCTGCGATCTGGTCGCTCAGGCCGCCCTCGACACCGCTGCCGATCATGTCGCTGGCAACGGGGCTCGGTGACGCCTCAGTCGTTGTGCCGCTCACTCTGCGCCTCCCGTAGTGATCGTGGTGGTGCCGATCAGTTCGACTCCCATGGTCTTGGTGCCGGTGATGTAGCCCACGACGTCGTCGCGCGTGGTGTCGGCGACGTCGATCTGCGCCACCATCTGGCCGAGATACAGGACGGCGATGTCGTCGGCCACCTCGAAGACGTCTGCGAGGTTGTGACTGATGAGGACGACCGCCACGCCCTGCTCGGAGAGCCGCTTGACCAGGTTCAGGACCTGCTCGGTCTGGGCGACGCCGAGGGCGGCGGTCGGCTCGTCGAGGATCACGACGCGTGCCTTCTTGAGCACGGCGCGCGCGATCGCCACGGTCTGACGCTGGCCGCCGGAGAGGGACGAGACCTTCTGACGCACCGACTTCACGGTGCGCACCGAGAGCGAGCGCAGAGTGTCGGAGGCGTCCTTCTCCATCCGACCCTCGTCGAAGGTGCCCAGCGTGAGTTCCTCACGGCCGAGGAACATGTTCTGGACGATGTCGAGGTTGTCGCACAGCGCGAGGTCCTGGTAGACGACCTCGATGCCGAGCGCGGCCGCGTCGCGTGGCGCGTTCAGGTCACGGTGCACGCCGTCGATCAGCACCTCGCCCTCGTCGTACGGCTGCACGCCGGCGAGGCCCTTGATGAGCGTGGACTTTCCGGCGCCGTTGTCGCCCACGAGGGCGGTGACCTTGCCGGGGTAGACCTTCAGGTCGACGCCCTTGAGGACGCTGACGGGGCCGAAGGACTTCTTCACACCGACCAGTTGGATGATCGGGTCTTGCGCAGTGGTCGTGTCTGACATGCTCGCTTCCTTGCGATTCGGTGGATGCGCGGGCAGGACGCCGCACCGTTGCCGGCGCGGCGTCCTGCTTCGTCGAATGCGTGGCGGGTAGCTACGGAGCTACGACGCCGAACTCCTCGCACGCGGCCATGACGTCGGGGGTGCAGACGTCGTCGTAGGCGGCGTCACCTGCGGCGACGACGTCCTTGACCTTGTCCTGACCGACCAGCACCGGGGTGACCTGGATGTACGGCGTGCCGTCGTCCAGTTCGGCGTCGGCCGAGACCTCGTCGCCGCTCAGCAGCGCGATGGCCACGTCCACGGCGGCGGATGCCTCATCCTTGACCGGCTTGTAGACCGTGGCGGTCTGCCAGCCGAGCAGGATGTTCTGCAGGCCCGCGACGTTCGCGTCCTGACCCGAGACCGCAACGCCCGTGAGGTTGTTGTCCTGCAGAACCTTGATGACGCCGGCTGCGTTGGTGTCGTTCGCGACCCAGACGCCGTCGACCTTGCCGCCGAGCGAGGTCAGTGCCTGCTCGAAGTTGGTCTGCGACTTGGCCTGGTCCCAGACTCCCGGGGGCTCTGCCGCGGCCTTCACTCCGGCATCCTCCATGACCTGCACAGCGCCGTCGTGGAACATGGCGGCGTTGCCGTCGGTCGGGTCTCCGCCCATGTAGACGACGGTTGCCGTTGCGGGGTCCTTGCCGGCGGCCTCCAAGCCGTCCAGCACGGTCTGGCCCTCGAGCTCGCCGACCTTCACGTTGTCGAAGGAGACGTAGTAGTCCGCACCGGAGAACGGGCGGTCGTACGCGATCACGGGGATGCCCTCCGCCTTCGCCTTGGCGGCCACGGATTCCGCAGCGCCCTGGTAGTCGACGAGCAGCATGACGCCGCACCCCTGCGTGAGCTGCGCGTCGGCCAGCGTGCCGTACTTGGCCACGTCACCCTGCGCGTTCTGGATGTCGACCTCGAAGCCGGCGCCCTCGAGACCCTCCTGGAGGTACTTGCGGTCGAAGTTCTCCCAGCGGGGGGAGGATGCCGCGTCGGGCAGGATCACGCATGCGCGACCGGCGGAATCGCCGCCCGCGTCGCCGCCCTCAGTGGGGGTTCCGCCGCTGGAGCCGGAACATCCGGCCAGCAGCAACGCGGCAGCGCCGGCGAGGGCTGCCACGGGAAGGAGTGAAGACTTCTTCATCATTCGCCTTTCATCGTTGAATGTGCGACGTCCAGGAATGCCTGGCGGGTTCGCTTGAAGAAATCCTCATCCGAACGCTCCTTGGCGTCAAGTCTTGAACGTAACGCTTTGGCAACGCG
>JBEVGQ010000362.1:0-27192 GCA_040511655.1 Aeromicrobium sp.
ATCGTGACTCCGCCAGCGACCAGTTCCAGGACCCTGGACCTGACATCGGCCCACTTCTCGGGCCCGCAGGCCATGAACGCGTTGAGAGAGGAGGACCGGAACTCAGTGTCGCCGAGGCGCTCGACCAGATCGATCAAGAGCTCACCGAACGCCACGCAGACCCGTGGTCCATCGGGGTGGGCGAAGACGCCGTACGGCAGTGTCCTCTCGCCGAAGTCGACGACCCCGCTCACAGGAACTTGCCTCCGTCGGTCACGACCACGGCCCCTGTGGTCAGGCGCAGGTGCGTGATGATCCCGACGATCGACGTAGCCACGTCGCTCGGATCAGCCAGCACGTTCAACGGTGTCGACTCTGCTTGAGCCAAGATCGCCTCGCGGTTACGACCAGGTACGAAGGCCGTGTCGACGGCCGCTGGGGACACGCTCACGAGTCGCACGGCAGGCCCCATGACACGGCCCAGCGAACGCGTCAGGCTGTCGAGCCCTGCCTTCGACGCGCAGTAGGCGACGTTGCTGCCCGATCCCGTGAAGCCGGAGATCGATGACACGTTGATGACGACGGCGTCACCCGATGCATCCAGCAAGCCGCGGAATGCCCGGATGGTGGCGAAGGGTCCGCGAACGTTGGCGGCCATGATCGAGTCGAAGAGCTCATCGGTCAGCGCCTCGAGGTCGTGATGAGCGATCTTCTCGGTCGACCCTCCGGAGTTGATGAGGACGTCGACCTTGCCCGACGATGCAGCGATCTCGCGCGCCGCACGGTCCAGCACGTCGCGGTCGAGCACGTCGATGTGCTGGACAGCGTGTCCGTCGCCGGCTAGCGACGCGGCAACCTCGCGTGCCCGATCGTGCCCATGTCGGTAGCCCACCACGACCCGGGCGCCGTGGGCAGCGAGCATCCTGGCCGTGGCAGCCCCGATGCCGCTGCTGCCGCCGACCACGACCGCTGTCCGGCCGGCCAGGTCGTACACGCCCAACCCGCCCGTCCGGGTGTGCGTCATCGCACGTGCGCCGTCGTGTTGATGACGTGCCCGGTAGCACCAACGATGATCTGCTTGCCGACGCGCTCGCCAGCCTCCCAACCGAACAGACGTCCGTTGGACACGACGCTCTCGCCGTCGACATCGATCACGATCGTGCCGTTGAAGGCGACGGACGCGTCCGACCACGTGAACAGGTAGCGTCCCTCGGCGATCT
This sequence comes from Aeromicrobium sp., assembly GCA_040511655.1. GTDB lineage: Bacteria > Actinomycetota > Actinomycetes > Propionibacteriales > Nocardioidaceae > Aeromicrobium. The sequence continues at coordinate 1,200 of JBEVGQ010000362.1, forward strand.
TGTATGCGGCTGTGGGCTCGACGCCACCCATGCCCGCTTCGGGGCCGGTGAGCCCGTGCCAGCAGTACCGGTTCGGCTCCAGGTAGATGTGTTCGAAGGTGTGCGTCTCGCTGTACTTCCAGAAGACCCGTTTGCCCACCAGCTCGTCGGTCAACGGCAGCACGCTCTCGGCGGGCTTGTCGACACCGGCCTGGAGGACTCGGGTCTCCTCAGTGGCACCCGTCGGGCCTGCCGACATGCGGGTGTGCACGACCATGGCGTGGTCGGCACCAAGGACGACGAAGTACGACGACCTGACCCGGGGGTCCTCGATGGCCGCGCCCAACAGGCCGCCTCCGAGCTCAACCACTTCGACAGAAGCCTGACCATCCAGCAGGACCCAGTCGCCCGGCGCGACGGTGGAGATGGTGACCACGCCGACGTCGAAGCTCAGGGCCGTCACGCCACCGTCGGTCCAGTGCAGATGCACGGTGCGCCCGACGAGGTGGTCGCCCGCCGCGAGCCGCAACCCGTCGTGGTTGGGGAAGAGCTCTGCCATGCTGACGTCGCTGGGCGGCCGGTAGTCCTCGGTGTGTGTGCTCATGTGTTCCTCGCTTCTTGGTGGCTGGATCGGATCAGTCGGACTTGGACATGTCCACGGGCACGCCGAGCAGGTGCATGCCAGGCAGCTCGAGGTGGACTTCGCGGTAGTAGAAGTGCCGGATGGCACTGGTGAGGTCGCGCCACACGCGGTCGTACGGAAGAGACTTCAGGGTCGCTGTTGCACCCACGAGGTCGAGGATGGAGTTGACGGCCTCGAGGCACATCTCGGCAGCCAGGACCGGAGCAGTCTGCATGTCTGCCTGCTGCTGCGTGGTCAGGTCCTCGCCGGCCATCACGCTGTCGGTGATATCCCCGAACGTCGTGAGCGCATACGCCCGGGCGGCCTGATACTGCCCATCGATCTTCGCGACCTTGATCTGGATGTACGACGACTCCTTGACGGAGGCGCCCCACTTCGTCTTCGCCTTCTCGAGGTGGGCGTACATGAGGTCGAGCGCGTGGCGGGTGACACCCAGGATGACGCCGACCTGGTTCCCGGTCAGTGTTCCGTAGTGGCGGCTCAGGGGAGGGACGTTGGGGGATGCGTAGAACTGGTCGGCGAACCGGTACGAGTGGCCCTGGGGGATCTCCACGTCGCTGATCTCGTAGTCGCAGCTTCCGGTCGCCGCCATGCCGGTGGTGACCCAGTTCTCGTGACGGGTGATGCCTTGGTTGGGGAACCAGGCCACGATGAGGTCCGGATCGCCGTTCTCGTCGATCTGGGGCTCGCCGTCGACGTACCTGCGGAAGCGCCCGAGGATGACATCGGCGTCGACGTTGCCCGTCCCGAACCTCCAACGGCCTGAGAGGCGATAGCCGTTCTCCACCACATCAGCCCTCCCAGGAGGGTTGAAGGAGCCTGCGGTGGACATGTCCATGGAGGGATAGATCTCGCGCGCGACCTCTTTGCTGAGACGGCCGGCGTAGAGTCCGCTGTCAGCCATGATGTTCACGGCGAACCCGACCGATCCGTCCGCGCGGGCGATGGCTTCGAGAATGCGGATCTGGTCGTCGATCCTGATCTCGGGTCCGCCCCACTCCTTGGGGAAGCCCATGCTGAAGACGCCTGTTGACGTCAGGGCGTCGAGAACGTCGGGCGTGAAGTGCTGCCGCTTCTCCATCTCGTCGGCGCGATCGCGGATCAGGGGCGTGATGTCGTCGATGCGACGAAGGATTTCGTCGACCGTCAGCGTCGATGGCTCGTCCCAACCATGGGCCGTCTGGGTCTCGTTCGACACGGTCATGCGTGCTCCCTCACTGGGTCTGTCTTTTCCATACGAATGTATTTCTTCGACCATAGGCGGTCGATCGCCAGCCCGTCAAGGATGTTCGTGCCAACCATTCGGGCCGAACGTGACGATCGTGAACCGCCTCGGCCAAGTTCATTACGACCGCATGAAAAATGTTCGAAACGCTTGACAGCGTCGGCTCCAGCGCGTCAATCTGTGACGACGATCACCATACGATCGTATGAAATAGATCGCGTCGGGCACCGGTCCGCCGTCGAATGGCACATCACCCGCCTGCGTCCCCCTCCGCGGAGGAGACCGGGTGCCGAGAGGAAGCACATGACTTTGCCAGCAGAATCAAGCATCGAAGCGGCCCCACGGGTACGCACACTCAACGCGTTCCGGATCACTGTGCTCATCATCTCCGCCAGCACCCCGCTCGCGACGATCGTCGGGACCGCGCCGCTCGGCTTCGCGTTCGGCGGAGCGAGTCTCCCGGCGATGTACGTCCTGTCGGGCGTGCTGATCTTCCTGTTCTGCGTGGGCTACACGCAGATGAGCCGCCGCATCACGCGTCCCGGCGCCTTCTACGTCTACATCACCCGCGGGCTTGGGCGCACGGCCGGCGTCTCAGGAGCATGGCTCGCGCTGGCCGCCTACACGCCGTTCCTGGCCGGCTGCTTCGCGATCGCGCCGTACTACGGTCACCTCATCCTGGAGCAGGAGCTGGGAATCAACATCCCGTGGCCCCTGTACGCCCTCTTCCTCTTCACGACGGTCGGCATCGCGGCCTACCGCAGGATCGACTTCAGCGCGAAGCTGCTTGCGGTGTTCGTCGGCCTCGAGGTGCTCGTCCTGGTCGTCCTCGACGTCGCCATGTTCGCGAAGGACGGCACCTCGCTGCTGCCTGCGGACACCTTCTCCACCGACATCTCTCTCAGCACCGGCTTCGGCGTCGCGCTCGTCTTCGCGATCATGTCGTTCGTCGGCTTCGAGTCGGCCGCGCTCTACGCACCTGAGACCAAGAACCCGCGCCGTGCGATCCCGCGCGCCACGTATGCCGCGGTTCTGACCATCACGGTCCTGTACGGACTGACGACCTGGATGACGGTCGGGGTCTTCGGTGCCGACAAGGTCCAGAACATCGCGCTCGCGCAGTTCGGCGACCTGTACTTCAACCTTGCTGATCAGTACGTCGGGGGGTGGCTGAGGACAACCATGGCGCTGTTGATGCTGGTCGCCCAGTTCGCCGTGGCGCTTGCGATCACCAACGCGACGGCGCGCTACACCCACGCGCTGGCGAAGGAAGGGCTCCTGCCCGCGTGGCTCGGCAAGAGCCATGCCAGCTTCAAGTCGCCCCAGAACGCGATCGTCTTCCTCCTGGGCTTCAGCGCCGTGCTGATCTTCGGCGGCTGGGCGCTGGGCTTCGACCCCTACCTCGACCTCAGCTCGGTCATGTTCGGAGTCGGCGCCGTCGGCATCGTCGCGATACAGGCCGCCGCGTGCCTGTCGGTCATCGTGTTCTTCCTGCGCGAGAGCGAAGGGTTCCACTGGCTGAAGACCGGCCTCGCACCTGCGCTCGGGCTGGCGGGCCTCGTGACCGCGGTCTACCTGATGATCGACAGCTTCTCGTTCGTGTCAGGGAAGGACAACGGGTTCGTCGGCATCCTGCCCTGGCTGCTGCTGGCCTCGGCTGCGGGCGGAGCGGTCTACGCGCAGCTGCTCAAGCGCAATCACCCGGATCGTTATCAGCGGCTGGGACGCGGAGACTCCACGAGCGACTTCGACGATCTCGTCGCGGCCGACGCGTGGGAGGACAGCCCGCCTCGATGACGTCGGGTGGCCGGGCCCGGTCTCCGGGCCCGGCCACGTACGGCCGGACGACTACGTATTCGTACCCATGCCACGGCAACCGTGATCACTGATGCTAGGACCCATGACTTCCGCCATTCCCGTCCCTGCGGACCACCGTTCAGTGCCCGATGCGCGGCCCACCACCGGTGCGGCGTCGCACGCCCGCGTCACGCGCATCGTGCGCGAGTGCGACGACGTCGTCTCGATCCAGCTCGAGCCGGTGGGCGACGATCCGCTGCCCAGCTGGACGCCAGGCTCGCACGTCGATTTGTTTCTACCCCAGGCCGCGGTTCGCCAGTACTCTCTCTGCGGCCGGCCGGACGATCGCTCGTGGCGTCTCGCCGTACGTCGCGACCCCGGCGGACGCGGCGGATCGCGCTACCTCCACGAGACGCTCATCGAAGGCATGACCCTGCAGATCGGGACACCGCGCAACCACTTCGCGCTGGTTCCTGCCACCTCCTATGCGTTGCTGGCAGGCGGGATAGGGGTCACGCCCCTCCTCCCGATCGCCGCCGCGTTGCGGGAGCGGGGTGCCACGTGGCGTCTGGACTACGTCGGCCGGACGGCGGCCTCGATGCCGTTCCGCGACGAGCTCGGCCGCCACGGCGACGCGGTGAACTTCTACGCCTCGGACCACGGCGAACGTCTCGATCTCGCCGTGTGGGTGGCTGGCCTCGCGCCGTCGACCGCGATCTACGCCTGTGGTCCGCCCGCACTGCTCGAGGCCCTGGCCGAACAGGTTGGCACGCGGACCGACCTCGCCCTGCACACCGAGCGATTCCGGCCCGCCGCCACCGACCCCGGCGACGCCGCGGCCGACACGGCTTTCGAGCTCGTGCTGAGCGAGAGCGGCGTGGTCACGTCCGTCGGCTCAGGTGAGACGATCCTCGAGGCCGTCGAACGTGAAGGGGTCTTCGTCCCGACAGCATGCCTGGAGGGGACGTGCGGTTCGTGCGTCACCGACGTGATCGACGGCGTCGTGGAGCATCGCGACAGCGTGCTGACCGCCGACGAGCAGACGAACCAGTTGTGCGTGTGCGTGTCGCGGTGCACCAGCGGCCGCCTCACCCTGCGCCTGTGACGCAGACGAGACACTCCCACGACGCATCCACGTTCGTGGGCCGCGAGGACGACCTGGTCACGCTGACAGCGCTGTGTTCGTCGGCTCGGCTCGTGACCGTGACGGGTCCTGCCGGGGTCGGCAAGACCAGGGTGGGCACCGAGCTCGCCGGCCGGCTGACCCAGACCGGCCGCGCGGTCGACGTCATCCGCCTCTCGTCACTCACGCCTGACGGCTCGGTGGCCCAGCGCATCGCCGACTCCGTCCGCATCCCTGCCAATCCGCAGCGCCCCCTGGTCAGCGCGCTCATCGAACGCTGGTCGCGATCCCGACGCGTCCTGGTGCTCGACAATGCCGAGCACGTCGTGGACGACGTCGCAGGCGTGGTGCACGCGCTGCTCGAGGCCTGCCCGCTGCTCACGATCATCGTGACGAGCCGGCGACCGCTGGGATTCGCCGGCGAGCACGTGTACCGACTGGCCCCTCTGGCCACGTCGCTGGACGATGCCGCCGTGGGCTCGGTCAGCGAGCTCGACGCGGTCCGCCTCTTCGTCGACCGCGCCATGGCGATCGACCGGACGCTGACGGTCGGACTGCCCGAGCTCGACCTCATCGCCCTCGTCGTCAAGGAGCTCGACGGACTCCCTCTCTCCATCGAGCTCGCCGCGGTGCAGCTGCGGAGCCTCACCATCCGCGAGCTGGCCGAACGCCTGGACTCGCGGATGACCGTGCTGTCCGAAGGGCATCGCTCGCCCGATCGTCACCATGCCTCGCTGCGAAGTCTCGTGGCGTGGAGCATCGACGATCTCGAGGCAGTCGATCGCGCCGTGCTGGAGCTGGTATCGGTGTTCGCGGGGTCCTTCGACGCCGGCATGGTCCAGTGCGTGTCAGCGGCGACCCCGGGTTTTCCGCATGACTTGACGCTCGACGTCACGCGACGCACGCTCTCCGGCCTCGTCGACCAGTCGCTGCTCCAGCGGACGCGGACCGGCGACTCCGTGCGCTTCCACCTGCTGCGGACCCTGCGGGAGTACACCCGGATCGAGCTCGACCGGCGGCCGTGGGGGGCCGAGGTGCCGCCGGCCTACCGCGAGGCGATCTGTGCCGTCGCGCGAGAGGCGAGGGCGGACTGGTTCGGACCCCGCCAGGTCTGGTGGCGCGATCGCCTCCGCGCCGAACGGCCGAATCTCGTCGACTGCCTCGACGAGCTCAGCGACCGTCCAAGCCATGCCGGCGAGGCGCTCGAGGCCGTGTCGGGTCTGTGGTTCTCGTGGGTCTCGGCGAACCTGGCCACCCGCGCGAGGACGTGGATCCGTCGAGCACTCAGCCATGTGGGCCCCGACCATCCCGCCGTGGCCGACGCCCTCTGGACCGACTGCTGGCTCGCAGTGCTCATGGACGATCGAGAGGGTGCGACGACACGCGCTCGCGAGCTCATGGACCGGGCGCCTGCCCCGACCAGCGCGGCAGGGCGCGACGCTCGCGAGATGAGCCTCGCGGCCGGGCTGTGGGAGCGGCCCGACGCCGCGCTACGGACCGCCTTGCATCGTCTCGTCGAGGAGCGGCGCGCCGCCGGCGAGCTCAACCGGCTCGCCGACGACCTGTTCTACCTGGCCGTCGCGCAGCTGCTCGACGACGACCTGGATCTCGCACGGAGCACCGCCGACGAGCTGGCGGCACTGTGCGCTGGCTACGGCGAGCTCTGGAACCGTGGGTACGCACTGTGGCTCGGAGCCGTGATCGAGTTCTCGCAAGGCAGGCACGAAGGCGCCCGCGACCGGGCGCTGGCCGGCCTGGACGCCACTCGCACCCTCGGCGAGCACGGCGCCGCCGGCATCTGCATCGACGTGCTCGCGTGGATCGCGCAGGAGGAGGGCGATCACCGACGCGCGGCCCTGCTGATCGGGTGCGCGGAGCAGATCGAGGTCGTGACGGGGCATCCGCTCGCCTACTGGGACCTCGGCCATCATGAGCGGTGCGGTGCCCGCGCCCGCGAGGCGCTCGGCCCGGTGACGTACGCGACATTGACGCGCGAGGGTGCCGAGCTCGACGTCGGCGCGGCCATGGACTTCGCCGCGGGGAGGGCGCTCGCCGGCGACGGACCTGAGCTGACCGCTCGTCAGTGGCAGATCGCTCGCCTGATCTCTCGGGGGAGGACGAATGCACAGATGGCCGAGGAGCTGACGCTGTCCGTCCGCACGGTCGAGAAGCACGTCGAGAACGCGCTGCTGCGGCTCTCATTGGCGACCCGTAGCCAGCTCGCGGCGTGGGTCGTCCGACACGACTGAGGGGTCACAGCAGAACGTGCAACCCCTCGCGCGGTCCGCGGAACACCCACCCCTCCAGCCGGTTGGCGTGCGCCGGGTCGAGGCTCATCCCGGGGTGGGCGTCGAGCAGCCTCGTCAGGCTGATGTCGATCAGGCGCCGAGAGAACCAGTGCCCCATGCACAGGTGGTGGCCGAGGCCGAATGCCCGGTGCTTCGACTCTCTGCGGAACACGTCGAAGCTCTCGCCGTCGACGAAGTGGTCGGCGTCACGGTTGACCGAGCCGTTCATGAACAAGATGTTGTCGTGCCGCCGCACCTGCTGCCCCCGGAACGTGAAGTCCTGCTGCGCGGCCTTCTCCACGGTTCCTGCCGGAGGCTCCCATCGAAGTCCCTCGTTGATCGCCTTCGGCATCAGCTGTGCGGGCCGGTCGAGCACGCGGGACAGCTGGTCGGGGTGCCGTAGCAGCGACAGGAGGACGTTGCCCGCACCGTGCGCGGGCTCCTGCAACCCGCCGAGGAGGATGACCAAGATCGTCGGCTCGATGTACGTGCGCTCACGCGTCACACCCGGCGGCATGCCTGTGTGCAGCAGCGCGGAGATGAGCGAGTCGTCCGGCTCGGCCTCGAGGCGGTCGTAGATGTCCGCGAGGGCGCTCGCGGACTCCTCGACGGCCACCCGTGCTGTCTCGTCCTTCACGGGATCGCGCTCCCAGTTGGTCGAGCCGACCGCGAGATCGGCGAACCACCGGCGCAGGTCCTGTGGGTCGAGATGGCCCATGCCGAGCAGCGTCGCCGTGCTCATGACCGAGATGGGCTCGAGGAACTCCTCGAGGAGATCGACCTCCCGCTGGCCTGAGATGCGCTCCAAGCCCGCGTCGACCTGTGGCTGCACGATCGCATCGACATAGGAGTTGACCGTCTTGGGCAGCATCATGTGGTGCAGCGCCCCGCGCAGGTCGGCGTGCGTAGGCCCCTCCGCCGTCAAGATGTTGGGCACGCCCATGACCTGCTGGGACGGGCTGTGCGGCTGCAGGGAACTGACCAGATCGCTCGCGGCGTAGAGCTCGTCGACGTCGTCCCAGCGGCTGACGAACCAGGCGTTGGCGGCCGGGACGTAGGTGAAGGGAGCCTCGACGCGAAGGCGGGCGAAGACCGCGTAGGGGTCGGCGTCCAGCTGCTCGATCGTGATGGTCGACGCGTAGTCGGTCACCGCACGCTCTGCCTGCGCTTCTGCTTCTGCCTCTGCCATGGGGGCTCCCTCGTCGGTGTGAGCCCCCACGCTAGGTCACACCGGCATCTCAGCGGATCAGTGAAAATACGTACCTGTCGCCGGAGGTTGAGGGTCCGATCGTGCTGTCGAGAGACCGCTGTGCAGCTCCTGGTCGGGTGGCGAGTCGTACTCGGCGTACGACATCACCCGAGCCTCCGGCGAGAAGACACTCCTGTACCCCATCGCATCCGATGACGGCCACGGAGTCGCTGGATGCCTCCTGCCTCCGCGTGGACAGCGGAGTCTCGGCGTCGCGTCAGGCGCGCTCACGCCTCGATCAAGCGAGCCAAGACGCGGCGCAGCGTGCGAAGGTGACGCTGCGTGGACGCCTGGTCACCGTTGGTCACCTGCTGGAACACCAGCCCGTCGAGTGCGGCGTAGACCAGGTCAGAGAAGTCCGGATCGTCGAAGCCGAGCTGACGAAGCCCTGCGCGGGCGGCTTCGCGGTACATCCGGAGAAGCTCGTCGGCGAGAGGACGCAAGTTCGCGTTGCGTCGTGACTCCAGCAGCAGCTCGTACTGGAAGACCTGAGCGTCCGGGTCGGAAGCGACCATCTCCGCGAGTCCGCTGAGGTACTCGTCGAGGTCGCCTGTGTGGGCAAGGAGGGAAGAAGCGGCGATGCTCTCCTCGGCACTGAACTTGAGCGCCTCCAGCATGAGGGTCTCTCGGGACCCGAAGTGGTGTGCCACCAGCCCGTGAGTCACGCCTGCCTCGGCGGCGACAGCCCGATAGGTCATCTGGCGCAGCCCCCCCTGGCCTACGACTCGGATGGCCGCTCGAAGAAGAGCAGTCCGACCATCTCCGAACTCGGGTCGGGTCACTGTTGTCAAGGACTGGGCCACTGTTCGAGCCTATCGCAGGCTATCCACTTGACAAGACTTTCCCGATGGATAGCCTTGGACGAGATCTTCGTCACAAGGGAGCCTGATGGAAACGGTGCTCAATACGTCCGCGCTCGATGTCGCTGATCGCTTCGACGCCTACCGAGAGGCTGTCTCGAGCACCTTTGTGCCGCTCGCGCCGTCGCTGGTTCCCGAAGCGGCGCGGCGCCCCCCCTTCACGTGCAAGATCGACACGCACGCGCTCGGGCTGATGGCGGTCAGCGCTGTGGAAGCGACGCCGCACCGCATCGAGCGCACTCGACGCAGCGCGGAAAAGGCCGACCAGGCCTACTTCAAGGTCGGGCTCCAGATGAGCGGCCGCGCGGTCCTGCTCCAGGATGGTCGCGAGGCCAACCTCGCCGCCGGCGACCTCGCGGTCTACGACACCACGCGTCCGTACCGCATCGATTTCCTCGACGACTACCGGATGCTCGTCGTCATGTTCCCCAGGCAGCTGCTCCGCGTCTCGTCGACGGCCGCGAGCGAAGGGACGGCGCGGGTGTTCTCGGGGCGTTCCGGCATGGGCGCGCTCCTCTCGCCCCTGCTCACCACGCTCGAGACCGAGCTCCTCAACGGCGGGGGCGAGAACCCCCACCTCAACGATGCGGTCCTCGACCTGGTCGCCGCCTGTTTCACTCAGGGCGCGCAGCCCAGAGAGCCCGGTTCCGGTCGGCGGGAGTCGTTGACCCTGACGATCAAGTCGTACATCGAGGCTCACCTGCGCGACCCTGACCTCGACGCAGGTCACGTCGCGGAGGCGCACCACATCTCGTCCAGCTACCTGCAGAAGCTCTTCGCCGCGGAGTCGCTCAGCGTCGCCGCCTACATCCGCCAGCGCCGCCTCGAGCAATGTCGCCGAGAGCTGAGCGATCCGACCCACCAGCACCGTGCGGCGGCGTCCATCGCCGCGCGATGGGGCCTGCGGGACCCCTCCCACTTCTCGCGCCTCTTCAAGAGCGCCTACGGCATCACGCCCGGGGAGTACCGCGCCACGTCCGGGTACCCCTCCGTCGGCTGAAAAGGGTCTGGCAGGCATGACGGCGTGCGCACTTCGTCAATCCGTGTATCAGTCCATCCAATGCTCAGACCGGCCATGGGGACGCACAGTTGCGTAAACCACCCACAGTGACCCCGGTCACTTCTTTGTTAGGGACGTGTCATGGAGACCGCTCGCGAGCTGCCCCCGGAAGGGTGCAGCTCCCGTACCGCCCGGGCGGCTCGACCGCACCGAGGTAGCGATCTTCTCGGGGGCGCGTGCCAGCAGCAGAGGACCGGTCGCGAAAGGACCAGCACCCATGACTAGTCACGCCCCCGAGACGCAACACATGCGCAAGACCTTGACCTGGCGAGATGGCTTCGCCATCGCGCTGGTGATCCCCAACGGCCTCTTCGTCACGTTCGGCTACCTCATCGGCGTCATCGGAGCTTGGACCGCCATCGCGATCTGGGTCTTCGCCACCTTCGTGGCGCTGCTGCAGAACGCGATCTTCGCCGAGCTCGCAGCCATGTTCCCTGGCAAGTCAGGCGGGGTCGCGCGGTACGCCATGGAGGGATGGCGCAAGTACTTCGCCCCGCTTGGCGCCGTCGCGGCCTTCGGCTACTGGATGGGCTGGTCACTGGCCATCTCGGTCACCGCCGTGGCCCTCGGAACCCTCGTTCAGGCGCAGTGGCTACCGGACGCCACCGGCACGATCAGCCTCTTCGGACACGACCTCGGTGTGCCACACCTGTTGGCCATCGTGGCCATCGTCGCCGCCTGGCAGCTCAACCGGCTCGGCGTGAAGATCGGCGCCACCATCAACAAGGTCGTCGGTGCCTTCGTGGTTCTCGGCCTCGCCATCGTTGCGTTCGGCCCGTTCGTGTCCGGCAACGTGGACTGGAACGTGGACAACCTCACCTGGGGCTACTCGGGTGACTGGAAGACGATCGTCGTGGTCTTCTACATCACCTCGTGGACCACCTACGGCACCGAGATCTGTGCCTCCTTCGCCCCCGAGTACCGCGACACGGCCCGCGACACCTCGAAGGCCCTCATGTCGTCCGGCGCGTTCATGCTGGCCCTGTTCTCGCTCGTCCCGCTGGGTATCACCGGTGCGATCGGCGAGCAGGCCATCTCCGAGAACCCGGTCGGCTACCTCGCTACCGCCTTCGAGTCGGTCATGGGTGGGGCGTCGTCCATCGGGGTCCTGATCATCGTCGCCAGCCTCTTCATCGCCATGGTCTCGAGCACCGCTGACGGCGGCCGTGCGCTGTACGGACTGGCTCAGGAGGGAGTGACGATCAAGCAGCTCGACTACCTGAACAAGTACGGCGTGCCGGGCCGCTCGCTGGCGCTCGACGCCCTGCTGAACATCGCCATCCTGTTGCTCCTCGGCACACCGGTCAGCATCCTGCTGGCCAGCAACTTCGGCTACCTCATCGCCATCACGCTCGGCGTCTCCGCCTTCCTCCTGCTGCGCAAGGACCGGCCGAGCTGGCCCCGCCCGATCCGGCGCGGCACCCCGTGGCTGTACATCGCTGGCGCGTGCATCGCTCTGAACCTGTTCGTGATCACCATCGGCGTCATGCACCCCGAGCTCGCGGGCTACGGCGGGCACCGCCAGACCCTCATCGGTGCCGGGATCATCCTCATCGGTGTCGTGCTGTTCTTCTACCGCCAGGTGGTCCAGGACAAGAAGAAGGTCCAGTGGCGCATGCCCCACGAAGAGGACGAAACTCCCACTCCCTCCGCAACCAGCGCCATCTGAATCCCGACAACGCACATCAAGGACTGACAGTGAACATGAACGAACCAGGAGACGTCATCGTCGTCGGCGCTGGCTTCGCAGGCGTCACGGCAGCCCGGGAGCTGTCGGGCCTCGGACACAGAGTCACTGTGCTCGAGGCCCGAGACCGGGTCGGTGGCCGCACGTGGACCACCTCGGCCCTCGGGCGCACCCTCGAGCTCGGCGGAACCTGGGTCCACTGGATCCAGCCTCACGTGTGGGCCGAGTTGACCCGCTACGGTCTTGGCACCGTCGCATCGCCGGCTCCTGAACGGGCCTACTGGACCTCCGAAGGTCAACCGAGGTCCGGGACGGCCGACGAGCTGCTCGAGCTCATCGACCCCGGCATGACGCTCACGACCGAGGACGCACTGACCTACTTCCCGAAGCCGTACGAGCCGCTCGCCTCGCCGAACGTCTCCGAGATCGATGGCATGTCCATGCGCGACAAGATCGACTCGATCGGTCTGCCCGAGGAGCAGCGGGCGGCCGTGCAGGGCATGTGGGCCACGAACTTCAGCGGCAGCACCGCTGCGGGTGCCTACACGCAGGGACTGCGATGGGCGGCGCTCGCCGGCGGAAGCTGGCAGCTCATGTTCGAGGCCTGCGCCACGTACAAGATCGAGGGCGGCACGACGAGGCTCATCGAGTCGATGCTGTCCGACTCCCACGTCGACCTGCGACTCAACACGGTGGTGCGGAGCATCGCCACCGACGGCGGGACCACAACGGTGGAGCTGGCGGACGGAACATCGCTGACCGCGGCCGCTGTCATCGTCACCGTCCCGCTCAACGTGCTGGGTCAGATCGAGTTCGATCCGCCCCTTCCTCCGTCCGCCGAGGAGGCTGCTCGCCAGGGTCAGACCAGCACCGGGGTGAAGGTCTGGGCACGTGTCACGGGCGCCCTCGAGCCGTTCGTCGCCCTCGGGGCAGAGGGCAGTCCGTTCACGTTGGCTCAGCTCGAGTACAGCGACGCGGACGCATCCGTCATCGTCGCGTTCGGTTCCGACGCGGCCGCCCTCGACGGAACCGATCCTCGTGCTGTGGAGCAGGCGCTGCGCCAGTGGATGCCAGATGTGCAGGTGGAGGAGGTCTCGTGCCACGACTGGGTCGCCGACCCCTACGCCGGCGAGACCTGGCCGATGCTGCGTGTCGGCCAGCTGACGGCCGCGTTGCCAGACCTTCAGCGCCGGCACGGGAACGTCTTCCTGGCCGGAGCGGACTACGCGAACGGCTGGACCGGGTTCATCGACGGGGCGATCGAGAGCGGCATGCGTGCGTCGCGGCAGGTCGCGGCCGTGCTTGCGACGAACCAGACGGTCCCCATCCCGACCATGCTCTCGGACATGAGCGCCTCGTGAGTGACCGCACCGTCTCCGCCACCGCCGTCGCGGACGTGACGGCGTCCATGGACCTCGGCTGGCAGCTGCCTGCCGAGCTCTACAGCGACCCGCAGCACTACGAGCGCGAGCGGGAGGCGATCTTCCATCGCGCCTGGCAGTTCGTGTGCCGCGAGGAGGAGCTGGGCAAGCCCGGTGACTACGTCACCACCGTCCTCGGGGACGTTCCTGTCGTCGTGGTCAGGGACAAGGACGGCTCGTTGCAGGCTCACGTCAACGTGTGCCTGCACCGTCTCCACCCGGTCGCTGAAGGATCGGGCTGCAAGAAGATCCTGCAGTGCCGGTACCACGGATGGACGTACGGTCTCGACGGCTCGCTCAAGTCTGCTCCTCGCTCCCAGGACGAGCCCGGCTTCGACAAGTCCGCCATGGTCCTGCAGTCGGTCGCGGTCGACACGCTGGGCGGTCTGGTGTTCGCGAATCCCGATCCGAACCCGACGCCGCTGGCGGAGTTCGCGGCACCCGCCGAGGACCTCATGGTTCGGCACGGCATCGACCTCGGGGGCTGGGACCTCACAGGCACCTTCACGTACGAGGTCGCGGCCAACTGGAAGCTGTTCGCCGAGAACGCCCTGGAGTGCTACCACTGCCCGCTGGTGCACAACGGCACCTTCGGCACGGCGTTCCACACCGAGAGCGAGACCTACATCTGCGACAACTACGTCAATGTCGCCACTCAGGTCGCGCCCGTCGCGCAGGCCTTCCCCGGGGAGAGCCGCGCCAGCGATGACCTCGGCGGATTCCGCATGCTCTTCCTGTGGCCCTTCACCTACGTCTCGGTGGACGACTACACGGGTACCGTCGCCCGGATGCAGCCGACAGGGCCGCACACCTGCCGGTTCGTCGTCGACACGTTCGCCAGGCCTGGCACCGACCCGAAGGTCCTCGAGGAGTCGCTGGCCATGTACGACGAGACGTTCATGGAGGACAAGGCAGTCGTCACAGCGCAACAGATCGGTTACCACTCCGGCCGGGTTCCCCAAGGCCGCCTCATGACGAACAGCGAGTCGAGCATCGCCATGTTCCAGCGCCGCACCTGGCAGGCCCTGACAGGTGAAGCGGGGTGACGACCGTGGCCACGATCTCCGCCGACATCGGCAAGTGCCAGGGATACGCCAACTGCATGGTCCAGGCACCGGACCACTTCGATCTCGACGACGACGGGAAGGTCGAGATCGTCAACGACGCGCCCAGCGACATCGAGCTGGACGAGGTTCGGGCAGCTGTCGACAGCTGCCCCGTGCGCGCCCTCGCCCTGAGCTCATGAGTCGGCCCGCATGAGCGCAGACGCGCACGCGGCCGGGCTTCTCGTCGTCGGTGGAGGCATCGCCGGCCTACGGACCGCGGAGGAAGCTCGCTCTGCTGGATACTCCGGCACGATCACCATCCTCAGCGAGGAGAGCGTCCTGCCGTACGACCGGCCCCCTCTGTCCAAGTCGATCCTGACCGGCAAGAGCTCGCTGGAGACCATCACTCTGCTGAACGCCGAGCAGTACGCCGATCTTCGGGTCGACGTGCTCTGCGGCCGACGAGCGACGTCGCTCGATGTCGCGTCGAACACCGTCCACCTCGACGACGGGGGCGACGTGTCGTACGACCATCTGGTGATCGCCACCGGCAACAGCGCGAGCAAGCTCCCGTTCGCCACCCCCGCAGGCGTGCACACCGTCCGGTCACTTCGCGACAGCGAGGCGCTGCGACGTGCGCTGGCAGATGCGCGCGAGGTCGTGGTCATCGGTGCTGGCTTCCTGGGGGCCGAGATCGCCGCCAGCGGTGTCGAGTCGGGATGCGCCGTCACACTCGTCGAGGCCGAGTCGCTGCCGCTCAGCCGGGTCATGGGGCCCGACGTGGGTGCCGCGATCGCCCGGTTGCACGCGACCAACGGCGTGCAGCTTCGCTGCGACACGTCGGTCGCTGGGTTTCGCGGCGAAGGCACCGTGTCCGGGGTCGAGCTCGCCGACGGCGACATCCTGCCCGCCGACGTGGTGGTCGTCGCTGTCGGCGCTCGACCCAACACGCACTGGCTCGAGGGCTCAGGGCTGAGGCTCGATGACGGCGTCGTCTGCGACGCCCACGGACGGACCAACGTCGCTGGCGTGTACGCCGTCGGCGACGTCGCGCGCTGGCACGACCCAGACACCGGGTCGCACGCCAGACACGAAGACTGGACGACTGCCGCGGCGCAAGGTCGGAGTGTCGGACGACTCGTGGCTTCCGGCGAGATCGAGGACGGCCGTGCGAGCATCCCGTACTTCTGGTCCGACCAGTTCGGCGTCAAGATCCAGCTGCTGGGAAGCCTGACCTCCCGCGGCCTGCGCATCGTCCACGAGAACCCCGATGCCGGCACGTTCGCAGGTGTCTACCTCGATGACGGCGACCGCGTGCGCGGCGTGCTGACCTTTGGTGAGCCCCGGGTGCTGGCGCGGTGCCGTCCACTCGTGCTCACGCGCGCGCACCTCGACGACGTGGCGTCCGTGATCGCCGCTGCCACGTCTCCGCGTCGCGTCGTCGAGCCCGCCCCGGCCACGTCCTGAGCTGCTCGGCCATGCCGTCGACGTGATGTCGGCCCGGTGCCCAGTCAGTCAATGCCTGTACTAAATCGTGCAATGTGGACGACTCGTCTGCGGGGCAGAGTGAGTCCTACGCCACACCAAGCGCCCGAGGAGGTCGGCATGACGACGTTGGACACGCCCGTCGACGCGGTGGCCGACGCGTTCTCGGGAGCTGGCCCGGGCGCTGCGGTGGAGGCCGTCGACGAGTTGACCTTTCTCGGCTTCGTGGAGCACGCGGCCAACGAGGCGCACCACCGACTGCCAGACCTGGACCACACCTCCATGCAGCTCGTGCTCACGTTGAGCCGGATCGCGAGCGCCGTCACCTACGACATCGAGTCGTCGGTCCATCGGCCCGCTGGGTGGAGCTGGGCAGGGTTCCGCATCATGTTCGCGCTCTGGGTCGCCGGACCCCGGGAGGCCAAGACCGTCGCCTCGCTGACCGGCATGAGCCGTGCCGCCGTGTCCAACCTGCTGCGAACGCTCATCCGGGACGGCTACGTCGCTCGGCGCACCCACCCCGACGACGCACGGGCCATCGAGGTCCGACTCACCCCATCGGGCGCGGCCCAGCTCGTGCCCGTCTTCGCTCAGCACAACGCACGCGAAGCGGCCTGGGCCGCCGTTCTCGACGACGAGGAGAAGTCCCAGCTGCTGAACCTGCTCAACAAGCTCTCTGCCCGCGGCCGGGAGCCGTGGGTGCGGCAACGCGACTAGCCGTTGCTGCTCCTCTCCACCCAGTTCACCTCATCGCAGGGCGGTCGCCGCCCCGAAGCGCCACCACCGAAAGGACCCACCCATGGCCACCAAGCCGTTCGCCTCCTCAGCAGACATCGCTGCCAAGGAACAGACCCTCGAAGTTCTCGCCGACGGCGTCTACGCGCTCACCGCCGAGGGTGACCCCAACCTCGGTGCCATCGAGGGGGAGGACTTCGTCGTCTGCTTCGAGGCGCTGGCAACTCCTACCGCCGCTCGGGACTGGCTCGCCAAGCTGCGCGAGCACACGGACAAGCCGGTGAAGTACCTCGTCCTGTCGCACTACCACGCCGTCCGCGTGCTCGGCGCGAGTGCTTTCGACGCCGAGGTGATCGTGGCCCACGAGAAGACTCGCGACCTGATCGCCGAGCGCGGTCAGCAGGACTGGGAGTCCGAGTTCGGCCGCATGCCACGGCTGTTCAAGGACCCCGACTCCATCCCCGGGTTGACGTGGCCGACCGTCACGTTCAACGATCGGTTCACGATCGACCTCGGTGGCGACCGTGGCGATCTCGTCCTTCAGTACTGCGGGCGCGGCCACACGGCCGGCGACATCGTCGCCTGGCTGCCCCGTCAGCGCATCCTCTTCGCCGGCGACCTCGTCGAGGCCGCGGCTGCGCTCTACACCGGCGACGCCTTCCACCGTGATTGGTCCAGCGCCACGTTGGACCGCATCGCCGAGTTCGGTGCCGAGCAGATCGTCGGCGGCCGGGGTGCCGTCGCGCGCGGACCCGAGGCAGTCGCCGCTGCGATCGAGCAGACACGTGGCTTCTTGACCACCATGATCAGCGAGGTCGGTGCCGTGCACCAACGCGGCGGAACCCTTCGGGAAGCCTTCGAGGCCACCCACGCCTCCTTGGCTCCGAAGTTCGGCCACTGGCCCATCTTCGAGCACTGCCTGCCCTTCGACGTAGCGCGCCTGTGGGACGAGTTCTCCGGCGTCGACTGGCCCACGATCTGGACCGCCGAGCGGGACCGTCAGGTCTGGGACCAGCTCCAGGACTGACCATGACTACTTCTTCCACCTCCAGCCCCGCAGCGTCCACGACGGTCGTCGTGGTGGGGAACGGGCCCGTCGGTCAGACGGCCGCCCTGCTCCTCGCCCGATGGGAGATCCCCGTCCTCCTGCTCGACGCACGGCCTGCCCGCGACCGCATCGGCTCCAAGGCCATCTGTCAGCAGCGCGACGTCCTCGACATCTGGGACACCGTGGGTGCTGGTACGCAGATCGCTCGTGAAGGGCTGACCTGGACGACATCTCGGACCTTCTTCCAGGACGACGAGCTCTTCGCGCAGACCTTCCAGGATCGCGGCCGCTCGCCGTTCCCACCGTTCGTGAACATCTCTCAGACGCGAACCGAAGAGCTCCTCGATCAACAGATCGCCGCCACCCCGCTCATCGACGTCCGGTGGGGACACCGGGTGGTCAGCCTGCAGCAGGACGACACCTCGGTGACCGTCCAGTGCGAGACCCAGGACGGTGTCGTCGAAGAGATCGGCGCCTACGCGCTGATATGCGCCGGGGCCAGGGGAGAGCTGCTGCGTCAGCTTCTGGGCGTGACCTTCGACGGGCAGACATTCGGTGACCAGTTCCTCATCTGCGACATCAGGACGAGTCTGCCGGGGTGGGAGGACGAGCGCCGTTTCTACTTCGATCCCCAGTGGAACCCGGGTCGTCAGGTCCTCATCCACCCGTGTCCGGACTCCGCGTTCCGCATCGACTGGCAGGTCCCGCAGGACTTCGACCTGGCCGCAGAGGAAGCGACTGGAGCCCTGGACGCCCGCATCCGTCACATCGTCGGGGACGCCGACTACGAGATCCTGTGGCAGTCGGTCTACCGGTTCCACGCTCGTGTTGCCGACAAGATGACCGTCGGTCGCGTCCTGATCGCCGGCGATTCGGCTCACCTTGTCGCCCCGTTCGGTGCCCGCGGTCTCAACTCCGGCGTCCAGGATGCTGAGAACGCGGCGTGGAAGCTGGCCTACGTCCTGCGCGGCTGGGCTCCAGCAAGACTGTTGGACAGCTACGACGCCGAG
This sequence comes from Aeromicrobium sp., assembly GCA_040511655.1. GTDB lineage: Bacteria > Actinomycetota > Actinomycetes > Propionibacteriales > Nocardioidaceae > Aeromicrobium. The sequence continues at coordinate 19,856 of JBEVGQ010000362.1, forward strand.
CGTCACGCGGCCGCCGAGGAGAACTTGGCCGTCACGGCTGCCACCATGCGGTTCCTCGTCCCGCAGAACGAGGAGGAGGCCGACGAGCGTCTCAGCACCCTGACCGCGGCTCGCACCGACGCCGGCGCACACCCCCGCGTCGATTCCGGTCGCCTGGCCGAGCCGTTCTGGTACGTCGAGTCGCCGCTGAGCACACCCAACGCACGGCTCCCCTTCACCGGTCGCCCTCCCAAGGGACAGGTTCCGCCTCCGGGACCAGGAGTCCTGGTGCCCGACACGATCGTCACCGTCGCCGGCCAGGACCTGCCGACGCGACTGCGGTTGCTGGCTCGCGGCGGACACACGTTGCTCGCTGCCGACGACGTCGACATCGAGATGCTCCGAATGGTCGCGAGCGATGTCCTCATGCCAGTGGCCGTCCACGAGATGCGCGAGCTGGCCTCGGACCTACCTGAGCTGCTGGGGGCCCAGGCCGGCGAGGTGTGGGTCCTGCGCCCTGACGCCCACATCGCGGCCGTGCTGCCCACACCCGACGTCAACACCATCCGAAGCGCCATCGACCGCACCCTCGCGGCCACTACTGGCGCACCAGTCTAGGGAGTCACCATGGCCCACTACCAGCGTGTCGGTGCCACACCGCACAAGCGCCACACCCAGTTCCGGAGCTCCGAAGGAGCGCTCTACTACGAAGAGCTCATGGGCGAGGAGGGGTTCTCGTCAGACTCCTCACTGCTCTACCACCAGCACGTGCCTTCTGCGATGGTGGACGCTCGACCGTGGCAGCTGCCCGACCAGTCCACGCAACCCAACGAACCGCTCGCTCCGCGTCATCTCGCGCTGCACGGCCTGTTCGCCGACGAGGCCGCTGCCGATGTCGACGCCGTGACCGGGCGACGGCTCATCCTCGGCAACGCGGACGTCCGGATCAGCTACGTGGTGGCGGGCAAGACCTCGCCCCTGTACCGCAACGCCACCGGCGACGAATGCGTGTACGTCGAGTCGGGCGAGGCGAGGGTGGAGACGGTCTTCGGTCACCTCGATGTCCACGAGGGTGACTACGTCATCATCCCGCGAGCCACGACCCACCGGTGGGTCATCGGCGATACGGGTCCGGCGCGGCTGTACGCCATCGAGGCCAACAGCCACATCGCCCCTCCGAAGCGGTACCTCTCGCGCTACGGGCAGTTCCTCGAGCACGCGCCCTTCTGCGAGCGAGACCTTCGCGTGCCAGGGGGCCCGCAGGTCGTGCAGGAGACCGATGTCGAGGTGTACATCAAGCACCGCGGATCCGGACCTCTCGGTCTGGCCGGAACCATCCACGTCGTGCCCAACCACCCGTTCGACGTCGTCGGCTGGGACGGCTGCCTCTACCCGTACGTGTTCAACGTCGCGGACTTCGAGCCCATCACGGGTCGCGTGCACCAGCCGCCGCCGGTGCACCAGGTCTTCGAGGGCAGCAACTTCGTGATCTGCAACTTCGTGCCGCGCAAGGTCGACTACCACCCCGAGTCCGTCCCGGTGCCGTACTACCACGCCAACGTCGACTCCGACGAGGTCATGTTCTACGTCGCCGGTGACTACGAGGCCCGCAAGGGTTCAGGTATCGGTAGGGGATCGGTCTCGCTGCACCCGGGCGGCCACTCGCACGGTCCGCAGCCAGGCGCCGTCGAGGCCAGTCTCGGGGTGGAGTACTTCGACGAGCTCGCGGTCATGGTCGACACCTTCCGGCCTCTCGAGCTCGGAGAGGGTGGACGTGCGGCCGACGACGGCGTGTACGCGTGGAGCTGGTCGGGGCGGGGTCCCCGCTCATGACCACCGGTCAGGACGTCGCGGGCACATCGACGTTCTCGCGGCTGTTCGACGACGCGGCGATCTTCCCCCCGGGCAACGCATCCATGCGGGACGCGGTCGCCGCGCACCTCGCCCGACGGTCACGGAATGCCCAGGAGTTCGTCGGCCCGTTCGTCTGCTCGGTCCCACGGTTGGCTGAGCTGCGTGACGAGCTCCAGCAGGTGGGCCCGGCGACCGAGCCGCTCCACCTGTGCCTCACCGTGCCTGAGGGTGTTCACACACTTGCCGCGGCCCAGTCGGAGATCGCCGCAGAGCCGCGCGTCGTCCTACGGGCACTCGAGATCGCAGTCGGTCACGAGGACGCCGCAAGGGCTGCGGAGGAGGTGCTCGCCATCCTTCCGGCAGCCGTCGAGGCCTACCTCGAGTTCCCTCGATCGGCCGACCCCCGACGAACCGCGTCGGCGTTGGTCGGGACGGGTCTACGACTCAAGTTCCGCACCGGGGGAGTCGAGGCCGATGCCTTCCCTGACGAGCGCGTGCTCGCACGCGCCATCCGTGCGGCCGTCGAGGCGGACGTGCCGTTCAAGCTCACCGCCGGCCTGCACCACGCCATCCGTCACCGGGACATCTCGAGCGGCCGTGACTTCCACGGGTTCCTCAACGTCATCATCGCCGTCGCGTCCGCCCAGCGGGGCGAGCCCGGCGAACACATCAGCACCGTGCTTGCCGAACTGCAGGCACCTACGCTCGTCGAGGCGTTCACCCAGCTCACCGTTGGCGAGCGGGCGGACGTGCGGGACCACTTCCGGTCCTTCGGCACCTGCGACATCACCGAGCCGCTCACCGATCTCGTCAACCTAGACCTACTTCCCGGAGGTGTGGTCGCATGACCACCTGGACCCGCGTCCCCGACACCCACCCGTTCTCGGTCCACGCGCTGCCGTACGGCAGCTTCTCCATGGCCTCCGACGTCACTGACGAAGCGGGCCCAGACGGCCCGTCGCGACGTCGAGTCGGCGTGGCCATCGGCGACCAGGTGCTCGACCTGACGTCCGTCACCGCTGAACTGGCACCCGACCTCGCCGCGACCTTCGCCGACGGCACGATGGACCGGCTTCTTGCTGCCGGTCGACCGGTGTGGAGCCGGGTCCGCGCCGCCGTGGTGGACTGGCTGACCGATCCCGCCTTCCAGACGGACGTCGAGCGGCACCTGCTCCCGCTCCAGGACGTCGTGCTCCATCTGCCGTTCGACGTGGCCGACTACGTCGACTTCTACGCTTCCGAGCACCATGCCACCAACCTCGGTCGCATGTTCCGACCAGATCAAGAGCCGCTGACCGCGAACTGGAAGCACCTTCCGATCGGCTACCACGGACGCGCCGGAACCATCGTCCCTTCCGGGACGCCCGTGCAGCGGCCCGCCGGACTGCGCCGTGGCCCCGACGGCGACGTCACGTTCGGGGCGAGCGCCCGCCTCGACATCGAGACCGAACTCGGCTTCGTCGTCGGTACCTCTTCCACGCTAGGCACCCCCGTGCCCCTGGAGCAGTTCGATCAGCACGTCTTCGGGGTCTGTCTGGTCAACGACTGGTCCGCGCGAGACATCCAAGCCTTCGAGTACGTCCCGCTGGGACCGTTCCTCGGCAAGTCCTTCGCGACCAGCATCGGGCACTGGGTCTTGCCGCTCGAGGCACTCGAGCACGCTCGAGTGCGGCCGCCGACGCGCGATGTGCCACTCGCTCACTACCTCGACGACACGCTCACCGGTGAATGGGGACTGGACATCGACTTCGAGGTCACCCTGAACGGCGTGGTCGTGTCCCGCCCCCCGTTCGCCCCCATGTACTGGACAGCGGCCCAGCAGCTCGCGCACATGACCATCAACGGTGCGGCGCTCCGCACGGGAGACTTCTTCGCCAGCGGCACCATCAGTGGACCCGAGCGCGAGCAGCGCGGATCCTTGATCGAGCTCTCCTGGGGAGGCAGCGAGCCCCTCACCCTCGAGGACGGATCGACGCGCACCTTCCTCGAAGACGGCGATGAAGTCCTCATCAGCGCCAGCGCACCCGGCCCCGACGGCACCCGCATCGGTCTTGGAACCGTCCGCGGACGCATCACCCCCAACACCCAACCCACAGGAGAATGAACATGTCGCACCTCGTCGAATTCGTCCGTGTCCGCGTCCACGACGGGCAGGAAGCCGAGTTCCTCGCAGCACGTCCGGCAGCCGTCGAGGCGGTACGCCGACGCATCGCCGGCTTCGTCGACGCACCTCTCATCGTCAAGGTCGCGGAGAACGAGTGGATCGACGTGTGGATCTACGAGACCGAGGAGGAGGCCGCGAAGGCCAACGAGTCGGCGGCCGACATCCCTGAGTTCATGGCCATGGCCAACGTCAGCGACGTCGTGTCCGTGGAGACGGGACACCAGGCACCTGCCTAAGGATGTGACGAGTGCAGTGCGCAATTCACCCATGACAGTGATCGGCCATCTCATGTGGTGCGAGTGAACGGATCGCATCCTGATCTGGACCCCGCCCATCGTGACCTGGCTCACCCGTTCGGAAGACCACAGAGATGACCGAGACCATCAGCTACGACAGCCTGCTGAACGCCGTGACCGACGCCGAGGGGCGCGAGCTGCTCGACCCAGCTACCGGCGAGACGGTCGGCCGAGTCGATGATCGCACCGTGCGCGACCTCGACGAAGCTATCGTGCGTGCTCGCACCGCCCAGTCGAGCTGGGCGTCTCGCACCGACGACGATCGGGTGGCTGTGCTGCTTGCTGCGGCCGACGCGGTCGACGCTGCGGCTGAGCCCCTCGCTGAGCTTCTGTCCCGCGAACAGGGCAAGCCGCTCAACGGTCCCAACGCGCGCTTCGAGGTCGGAGCCTGCGCGGCCTGGCTCCGGGCCACAGCCGCCACCGAGCTCCCAGGCGGCGTCGTCGTCGACGACGCCGAGACGCACGCCGAGCTGTTCTATCGGCCCCTGGGCGTCGTTGGAGCCATCGGTCCCTGGAACTGGCCCATGATGATCACGACGTGGCAGGTCGCACCGTCGCTCCGGATGGGGAACGCCGTCGTCGTGAAGCCGTCGGAGTACACACCGCTGAGCGTCCTGGCACTCGCCCAGGTGCTCAACACCGTCCTTCCTGAGGGCGTCCTGACCGTTGTGCCAGGCGGCGGCGACCTCGGCGCACACCTGTCGGCGCACCCCGACATCGACAAGCTCATGTTCACCGGGTCGACCACGACAGGGCAGGCGATCATCAAGGGCTCTGCCGATACCGTCAAGCGGCTCACCCTCGAGCTCGGCGGCAACGACGCTGGGATCGTCCTGCCGGACGTCGACCCGGCCGCCATCGCCGAGGGCTTGTTCTGGGGTGCCTTCATCAACACGGGTCAGACGTGCGCTGCCCTCAAACGCCTCTACGTCCACACGGACGTCTACGACCAGGTCGTCTCGGCGCTCGCCGACGTCGCACGAGCCATGCCCATGGGTCGTGGGCTCGACGAGAACAATGTCCTTGGTCCCCTGCAGAACAGGGCTCAGTACGACATCGTCAGCCGACTCGTCGACGCCGCGAAGGCCTCAGGGGCGAAGGTCGTCCTCGGTGGCGACCCTGACCCCGAGGCAGCTGGATACTTCTACCCGGCCACGCTGGTGGCCGAGATCGACAACGCCAACCCGCTCGTGGTCGAGGAACAGTTCGGACCTGCGCTGCCGATCGTCCGATACAGCGACATCGACGAAGCCATCGAGCGTGCCAACGGTCTCGACGTGGGCCTCGGCGCCTCCGTGTGGTCGGCCGACCGCGCGGCTGCCGGTGCCGTCGCGGCTCGCCTGCAGGCAGGAACGGTCTGGATCAACTCGCACGGAGGTGTGCACCCGATGATCCCGTTCGGAGGACACAAGAAGTCGGGTTACGGACTCGAGTTCGGTACCGAGGGTCTGAAGTCTGTGTCGGCTCCTCAGGTCATCAACGGCTGACGGCTCCACGCCCGGACAGGAGCCCGCCACCGAGCACCATGATCGGTGGCGGGCTCCTGTTTCTCATTCCGCCGCCCGTTGGCGCTCCGTGTCACCGCGTCCGCGGAGGTCGCGCTGCTGCGGGTGCTGGTCCTGTGTCGGTCGGGGTGCCGGGAAGCGTCCGTGCTGCGGTTCACCCATTCGTTACAGATGCGAGATGGTTCAGCAAAGTAAACAGCATCTACTGACCGTAGACATCGGCCACCGGGTCGGGTGCACGGGCAGGAGAACTCTATGGATACAGGTACCACCGCGTTCATGTTGAGCTGCATCATCGGGCTCACCATGATGATCCCGGGACTTGCGCTGTTCTATGGCGGCATGGTCAGCGTCAAGAGCAGCCTCAACATGATGGTCATGACCTTCGGAGCCGTCGCCATCGTCGGCATCCTGTGGGTGTTGTTCGGCTACTCGATGGTCTTCGGCGACTCCTACGGTGGCGCGGGCGTCCTCGGGAACGTCAAGGAGTTCGCGGGCCTCGGGGCCAGCGTGACCGAGAAGGACGCGACACTCCCGCTCGCGTTGTTCGCGGTCTTCCAGGCCCTCTTCGCGGCGATCACCGTCGCCCTCATCTCGGGCGCTGCGGCCGGGCGCATGAAGTTCAGCAGCTGGATGGTGTTCGCCGGTATCTGGGCCGTTCTGGTGTACTTCCCCGTGGCGCACTGGGTCTTCGCCTTCGACTCGGCGGATGGTTCGACGACCGGCGGCTGGATCGTCAACAAGCTCGGCGTGGTCGACTTCGCCGGCGGCACTGCTGTGCACGTCAACGCGGGTGCGGCTGCGCTTGCCGTCGCCATCGTGCTCGGCAAGCGGATGACCTGGGGAGAGGCTGCTCGACCGCACAATGTTCCGCTGACCCTGCTCGGGGCCGGCCTGCTGTGGTCGGGTTGGTACGCATTCAACGGCGGCTCGGCGCTCACCGCCGGCCACAACGCCTCGGTCGTCATGCTGACGACATTCGTCGCCACGTGTGCAGCGATGCTCGCGTGGCTCGCGGTCGAGTGGATCCGCGACGGCCACTCGACGTCACTCGGTGCTGCGTCAGGCGCGATCGCGGGCTTGGTCGCCATCACCCCGTCGTGCGGCGCCGTCACCCCTCTCGGCGCTGTCCTCATCGGTCTCGCGGGCGGCGCGCTGTGCCCGTTGGCTCTCGGGCTGAAGGAGCGCTTCGGCTATGACGACTCCCTGGATGTCGTCGGAGTCCACCTCGTCGGCGGCATCGTCGGCACCTTGTTGATCGGTCTGCTCGCGACGGCGGATGCTCCCAGCGGTCAGGACGGGCTTTTCTACGGAGGCGGGTTCCATCTCCTGTGGGTCCAGGCTGTCGGCGCGTTCGCCGTCATGGCCTACTCTTTCATCGTGACGTACGTCCTGGCGGTGGCGCTGAAGAAGACCATCGGACTGCGCGTCTCGGTGGAGCATGAAGAGGACGGCCTCGACAACGCGACGCACCGCGAGAGGGCGTATGACCTCGTCTGACAGCTGACGACGGCTGACACAGAGCGCCGGCACCGCCAC